>CALVDP010000031.1 GCA_944326315.1 uncultured Bacteroidales bacterium | reverse complement strand
GAATTGGCCGGAGCATGGCCTGTCAGATGTATCGCCGATACCAAATAATCAGTCCAGGCGGACTCAGGGGCCGGCCTCAAGAAACCCTTTTGTGCCGGCCTCAACATAATAAAATTTAATATTGAAGATAGATGAAATATTTGAAACTGTTGACTGTAATTTCCGCGATTGCGCTGTGCGCATGCCAGCAGAAGGACGATCTGAAGCCTCAGGAGCCTGTGCTCCCGCAGATCACCGTGAGCGAGCTTCGCACCACAGAAGGCGGAAAGACATACTTGCAGGTGGACGGGAAGCCATTCCCTCTCATCGGTGCTCAGATACGTCTGGATGCGCTCCTGAACTGCGACGGGAAATCCCTGGCCGCAGTGGAGCCATATTTCCAGAAAGCTGTGGAGCTCGGAGTGAATTGCGTGCAGGTGCCGATAAGCTGGAAGATGGTGGAACCGCAGCAGAATGAATATGACTGGAGCATAGTGGATGCCGTGCTTGCGTATTGCAATGAATACGGTCTGAAAATGGAGCTTCTTTGGTTCAGTACAAACATGATAGGCGATGCTTTCACCTATCTGCTCCCGCAATATATACTGTCGGAGCCATCAGTAAGGCTCAGATGTGACAATGACGGAGCTTTCCACAGCTACTACGGCTATATACATGCGCTCAGACTGGATGCTGACTGGCTTCTCGATCACGAGACCAGGGTCGTCACTGCTCTGTTCAACCATATCCGTTACTGGGATTCCGAACATGGTGAGAATCATCCTGTAATCACATGCCAGATTCACAACGAACCTGACGGGTTCCTGAGATGGAGATACAGGGACTATCATTTCAAGAGCTGGGACGGCTCCGAACTGACTCCACAGAATGTATGGGATATGGTACTGAACTCGCTGGATGCAATAGGAAAAGCCGTGAAGAACAGTTCCTATAAGGTGCTGACCAGAACGAACCACATCAAGGATGAGGACGGGGGCGATCTGCTGCAGTGGTCCGATGTGGCTTCAGTGAAAGATGTCTTCGCTCTGGACGGGATAGATTTCGTGGGCATAGATGCCTACAAGCAGAAAGTATCCGAACTCAAGGCGGATGTCGAGGCTTATGCTTCCATGCAGGGAAATTATCCTCTCGTGGCTGAGAATACCGGAAGCTATCCTAATTCGGCGAGTCTGATTCTCACTGCTTTCGCTGCAGGCGGCGGCTATGATATTTACGATCTGGCCACCAGCGAATACTTCGTGACCAATGCCACTGATTCCAGTGTGGATCAGGGTGTGTATACTACCGGTCTGGAGGACAGGGAGGGTATCACTGAACCTGCCAGAAGAATCATACATGGCTTGAAGGAGGCTGCAGAAGATGTCGCTCTGTCATCTCCGGAGAATTTCGCCGCTTTCAATATCGGGCAGGATACTCCTCAGATTTCCATAACCGAGGAAGAGAAGACCACAACTGCTTCGTCACTGACTGTACGATTCTCCACATCAGCAGGCGCTTTAGGATTTCTGCTTGACAGAGGCTCTTATATTGTGGCTTATGCTACCGAGGATGCTACATTTGTCGTAAGCAAGCCGGATGGAACTTCAGAAACCATTGCTGTAACCGGCGGCGAACTTGAAACGAGGGACTTGTAGTATTTATTATGAACTGCATTGGGTTAGTATTGTCATTGCTCCTGGCTATGCCGGGAGCAATGATTTCTTGTCCGGATTCCTTAGAAACCTCTCATCCGAGACTTTTTCTGAAAAATGGTGAAGAACCGGCGGTGATGGCCGCGGTGGAAAAGTCTCCGGCGGTGAAGAGAATGCACGATGCGGTCATGGACTGCGCGGATGCGTCATTGACGAAACCTCCTGTAACCAGACAGATGATAGGTATAAGACTTCTGGAAACCAGCAGGGAATCCTTGAAGAGGGTCTTTGCCCTTTCTTATGCATACAGGATGACAGGAAATATGCGTTATGCCGGGAGGGCGGAGCAGGAGATGCTTGCCTGCTGTGCTTTCAGCGACTGGAATCCTTCTCATTTTCTGGATGTCGCGGAGATGGCGGTATCGATGTCCATAGGCTATGACTGGCTCTATGACGTATTGTCGCCCGATACCAGGGAAAAAGTGGAGAAGGCTCTTTTTGAAAAGGCATTCAGACCTCTGGAAACGGATGTCCAGCCATGGTATGAGTGGACTTCAAACTGGAATTCGGTATGTAATGCAGGCGTTACTTTGGCGGCACTGGCCGTATATGAGTGTGCTCCGGAGCAGTGCGGCCGCATCATTTCCCGTTCTTTGGAATCGAATCGGAAAGCCTTGTCCGTGTATGCTCCGGACGGAGCTTATCCTGAAGGCGCGATGTACTGGGGATATGGGTCGAGTTTCGAAATCATGATGATGGCTGCGTTGGAGAGTGTCTGCGGGACCGATTTCGGCCTGGCCGGGTCTCCCGGATTCCTTAAGTCCGGATATTTTCTTCAGGCCATGCTCACTCCCGGCGGAGGTAGCTTCAATTACAGTGATGCTTCCTATGCGAATATCAGCAATCCTATGGTTTTCTGGATAGCCGGGAAGACCGGAGACACTTCGCTGTTATACAATCTTCTCGGATATCCCGGATGCAATGACGGCTCATTTCTGGAAGATCGTACATTACCGTTCGCTGTTATTTCGGCTTCCGGACTGGATTTGGAGCATGTATCTCCGCCTGTCTGGAATACATGGTATGGGAGAGGCGAGACTCCGGTGTTTGTTTACCGTTCAGGCTGGGAGTCTTTTGAAGATACTTATTTCGGCATAAAGGGCGGCACTCCGTCATCAGGACATGCGCACATGGATGGCGGTTCTTTCATATATGAACGGGACAGTGTCCGCTGGGCTTTGGATTTGGGCATGCAGGACTATGGTTCCCTGGAAAAGTACGGTCTGGATATCTGGAATCTGGGGCAGGACAGTGACAGATGGAAAGTGTTCAGGTATGGAAATACGGGTCATAATACAGTTTCAGTCATGAATGCCATGCACTGCGCCTCGGGACGGGCGGAAATAGTGGATACGATGACTTCCGTGTCGGAGAAAGGGGCTGTCGTGGATTTGTCCGGTCTGCTTCCTCAGTTCGGCAGGGTGACCAGAAAGGCGGTGCTGGACGCTGAAGATAATCTTTGTCTGGAGGACGTTTTCGAGAACGGAGGTTCCAGGCAGACTGTGGTCTGGATAATGAATACCGAGGCTGTTCCTGAGATAGTGTCTGATGACGCTGTCCGCCTGACGTGCAGGGGACATGAGATGTCGGTAAAGTTCCGTGCTACATCCCCGTTCAGTCTTAAAATCCTACCAGCCGATCCTCCGGCAGAGTATGATGCGCCGAATCCAGGGGTAATGCAAGTGTGTCTTGTGATGGATACGAGAGTCCGGAAGACGGAAAAGATCAAGGTCTGTTTCCAGAATGCAGACCGGGATTCTGTCAGGGGCGCTTCTTCCGGAACCGGTCCGGCTCGCTGCAGAGACCATGACCGGGGACATGAATGACAATGATAAAAGGTTAAAAAAAAAGAGGACAATAATTTCCGGATTATGTACGATATTGTCTTCGGATGCGGACTCTTTTGATGATATTTGTACATTGGTACAAATTAAAAGCATGTGGTTATGAAGTATAACGGTATTTTAGCATTTATTTCGATTTTTATGGCAGCATCCTGCAGCAATGACGGTGTTCCTGTATACAAGGACGCATCGGCACCGGTAGAGAAACGGGTCGAGGACCTGCTATCGAGAATGACCCTCGAAGAGAAAGTAGGACAGATGAACCAGTTCGTGGGGCTGGAACACATCAGGAAGAATGAGGCGAGCCTGACCGAGGAAGACCTGAAGAACAATACGGCCAATGCCTTCTATCCGGGTTTCAATGCCGATTCCGTGGCGGAATGGACGAAGCAGGGACTTGTAGGCTCGTTCCTTCATGTCCTGACCATAGAGGAAGCGAATTATCTCCAGTCCCTGGCGATGCAGAGCCGTCTGGCGATACCGGTAATATTCGGTATAGATGCGATCCACGGGAATGCCAATGCGCCGGACAATACGGTTTATCCGACGAATATCGGACTGGCAAGTTCCTTCGACCTGGATCTGGCGTACAGGATAGCGCGGGAGACGGCAGCGGAAATGCGTGCGATGAACATGCACTGGACCTTCAATCCTAATATCGAAGTGGCGCGTGACCCACGTTGGGGCAGGGTCGGGGAGACCTTCGGAGAGGACCCTTATCTCGTGACGAAAATGGGCGTCGAGACAGTGAAAGGGTATCAGGGGGATCTTTCATCCGACGATGTTCTGGCCTGCATAAAGCATTTCGTGGGAGGGAGCCAGCCGATCAACGGTACCAACGGTTCACCGACGGATTTGTCCGAGAGGACGATAAGGGAAGTCTTCTTCCCTCCGTTCGAGGCGGGGGTTGAAGCCGGAGCCATGTCCCTGATGACGGCGCACAACGAACTGAACGGAATCCCGTGCCACAGCAACGAATGGCTGATGGAGGATGTTCTGAGAGGCGAGTGGGACTTCAAGGGCTTCGTGGTGAGCGACTGGATGGACATAGAACACATACATGACCTTCACGCCACTGCGGAGAATCTGAAGGAGGCCTTCTATCAGAGCATCATGGCCGGCATGGACATGCACATGCACGGGGTTTACTGGAACGAGTACGTATGCGAACTGGTCAGGGAGGGTAGGATTCCCGAGAGTCGGATAGACGAATCGGTGCGTAGGATCCTGGATATCAAGTTCAGGCTTGGTCTTTTCGAGCAGCCGTATGCCGACGAGAAGACCACGATGGATGTAAGGCTGTGCGAGGCACACAGGCAGACAGCCCTGGAAGCCGCACGGAAGTCCATAGTCCTGCTGAAAAACGACGGACTTCTGCCACTCAAGCCGGAAAAATACCGCAGGGTTCTTGTGACGGGCATCAATGCGGATGACCACAATATCCTGGGGGACTGGAGCGCCGACCAGAAACCGGAAAACGTGATTACTGTCCTTGAAGGCCTGAAGATGGTTTCACCTGAAACGGATTTCGTGTTCGCGGACCAGGGCTGGGATCCTCGCAACATGTCGGAAGCCAGGGTGAACCGTGCGGCATCACTGGCCCGCACCTGCGACCTGAACATAGTGGTGGCGGGAGAATACATGTACCGGGGACGCTGGACAGAGAGGACATCCGGAGAGGATACCGACCGATCGGACATAGACCTGGTGGGACTGCAGAACGAACTGATTGAGAAAGTGGCCGCTTCAGGTAAACCTACCATACTGATCCTCATATCCGGTCGACCGCTGGGGACGGAATGGGCAGCGGAGCATCTTCCGGCATTGGTGAATGCGTGGGAGCCGGGAATGTACGGCGGTCAGGCCATAGCGGAAATCCTGTACGGAAAGGTCAATCCGTCAGCGAAGCTGGCCGTGACCATACCTCGCTCGTCAGGTCAGGTGCAGATGATATACAACCACAAGCCGTCCCAGTATTTCCACCCGTATGCCGTGACGCCGAGCACACCTCTTTATCCGTTCGGTTACGGGCTTTCCTACAACGAGTATGAGTATTCTGACCTTAGTATTGATAAAAAGGAAATATCTGCCGACGGCTTTTTGAAGGTTTCCGTAAAGGTCCGCAATGCCGGGGTGATGGCAGGGGACGAGATAGTCCAGCTCTATATCAGGGACAGATTCTCTCAGGTTACCAGACCGGTGAAGGAACTGAAGGACTTCGCTAGGATATCACTGGAGCCGGGAGAGTCGAAGACAGTAGAGTTTACTGTCACTCCGGACAAGCTCCGTTTCCTCGACAAGGACCTTAAACCAGTCGTGGAACCGGGAGAATTTATCCTTATGGTGGGACCTTCTTCTGCTGACGAGGATCTTCTTAAGACCAGTATTCGGGTCATATAATCAGGAGCAGCCTTGACGGTGTATTACGATAAGTAATCTGTTGCGTTACTATCAGGCTTTTCGTTCCGGCAGATTTCAAATCTGCCGGAACGAAAATATACTAATTACCGGTACAAAAACAAAGTATTATGAACAATTCAATCAACGCAAGTGGAATATAGAAGGGAGGGTATTACCCTTGTTCATTTACCAATGAAATCAGGTCGAAATACATCAGCCGTGTCCGTAGTTTAGTGTCTTTATCAAATCCGGTATTCTCGGCCTCCTGTCCCTCGGTAGAGAACAGAAAAGTAAAACCGTTCTTTTGGTAATATCCCAAAGGAATTTCTTCATTGTATGCATCTACGATGAGGAAACGGCAACCGGTTTTATTACCTGTGTCAATGAACCATGACTTGATGAACTCCATAAGTTCGCTGCCGATACCACGATGGGCGAAATTCACATTGATGCCCAACCGCCCTATCAACACACCCGGATATCGGCGCATCTGTTTGGAATGCGGAATATCTTTCTGCACTTTCTTTTCCCTGCTGTTCGGCAACATATCTACACGGATGCTGTCGTTGGAAAGCGTGAAGGCACAGACAATAACAGAAGAGTTCTCGTCCAGCCTGAAACAATAACTCTTTCCCAACATCTGTTTGCTGTAAAGCGGAGCGTCATGTTGGAAGAATTCGTCCAAGTCAGCATTACCGCACGAGAAAGGGCGGCTTTCCGAAATGACTTTCTCGTCCAACGGCGAGAAGCTGCATTTGTCCAACAGGAACCCCATGTTTACAACATATTGGCTTTTTTCAATATGGCACGGGCTATTTTCACCTGTTTGCTGAAATCGGTCTTCTCCTTCTTCCGATAAGCCTTGTCCGCCTCTTTTACAAAGCGCTCGGCTTCCTTCCCTCTCAGCGTCGGGATTGCTTTAATTTCTAATGCCATAATATCTTATAATTACTGCTGCAAAGGTAGGTAATTTTCAACAAATTCCGTCCTGGTTACTCATTTAAAGCATTGAAAACGGATAACGGATATGTTCCGCAGATAAATAGTTATTTGACATCCGGATTGGCCATCTGCTATTTCTGTACGAAAGGCTTCAGCCCTTTCACGGCCTCTTCCGGCGTAATTCTCTTGCCGCCGTTGTCCAGGTCGATAAGGATGTAGCGGTCATTTCCCATGCCCAGTTCCTTCATATAGGACAACTGTCTAAGTCCGTGGCGGCTCTCTATCCTTTCCACCAGATCATGATGTTCCGCTTCCGTCATGGCATAGACCAGGTCGATACATGCCTGGTCGAGGGCAAGGATATCGGTGGATGACAGGATTCCTACATCCGGAGTGACCACAGGTGCCGCATTTACACCCTCGCAGTCGCATGAAACCGACATGTTCCTCATGACGTTTACGAATGTGATATGCTTTCCGAAATGGTCGGTTACGGCCTTGGAGGACTCGGTCATGCGCTCCATGAATTCCTCCTGGCTGATATCCCACTGGTTGTCCTGCCCCGGTGTGGTGTGAATCCATGCCTTCCCTATACGGCCGTCGGCGCATCCGATGCCTATATTCTTGTTGCTGCCGCCGAAACCTCCCTGTGAGTGTCCCTTGAAATGCGTAAGGACCACGAGGGAATTGTAGTCGAGTATATTCCTGCCCATGGACATCCGGCTGAACCATTTCCCTCCGTTGACGGGGAGTGTAGTGGTGTCATTTTCGTCCATTATGTCTACCGGGCAGAATGTCCATCCGTTCACCTTTATGGTTTCCCTGTGCTGCTCTGTAGTATAGCGGTCCCCGGTGTAATAGGTGTTGGTTTCGACTATGACGGCGTCAGGCAGTTCTTCCTGCACCAGTTCTTCCACCCATCCGCTCGGAATGATGTTGGGTCCGTTCTTTTCTCCTGTGTGTAGCTTGATTCCCGTGCGGCCTTCAATATTGCCGCTGACCTGCCTGTATGCCCGGATAAGTCCTTCGGCGTCCAGATTTCTGGTGAAATATACTATGGATTCATTGCCGGTCCGCTCTTCGTAAGGGACGTACTTGTCCCCGTCTTTCCCCGGAACAGGTTTTTCCGTCCCGTCCTGCGCCTGGCAGATTCCTGCTATAGTAAGGCAGCCCGTGACAACTGCTGCAAGCTGCCTTGTAAAGTGTTTGCTTGCCATACTTTTGAGATATTTTCCTGCAAAGATATGTATCTTCACCGGATTTTCTCCGAATATGTTGCGAAAGATTTTGCATTGCAGTAAATTTACCCGGATCTGAAACTGGACAGACCATGAAGACGGAAAAGGAAAAGGCAAGGGAAGGCATCCTTTACGATGCCAACAATGATGCGGAGCTTGTGGCTGAAAGGCTGGCCGCGGCGGATATGACATACGAACTGAACCGGCTGCGCCCGTCGCAGGTGGCGGAAAGGGAGGCTGTTATCCGGCGTCTGCTCGGCAGGACCGGGAAAAATGTCTCGATCGTCTCCCCGTTTTTCTGCGATTACGGGTACAATATTGAAATAGGGGAGAATTTCTTCATGAACATGAACTGCGTCATCCTCGACGGGGCCAAAGTGACTTTCGGGGACAATGTCTTCGTGGCTCCAGGGTGCGGTTTCTATACTGCCGGACACCCTCTCGATGCGGAAAAGAGAAATGCCGGGCTGGAATATGCCCTGCCCATAAGGATAGGGAACAATGTCTGGATAGGCGCACAGGTATGCGTACTTCCGGGAGTGACGATAGGAGACAATTCGGTGATAGGTGCAGGAAGTGTCGTGACGAAAGATATTCCGTCCGGAGTGCTGGCCGCAGGCAATCCGTGTCGCGTAATCCGCCCGATCACGGAAGCCGATGCCGCCCGGTACAGGAAATAAAAATCTTTTTTTATCTTTCTCCAGCCGAATTTTCCGTAAATTTGCATGATTAACGATTACGCAATGGCAGGAGAAAAAATAGCGGAAACCCCGCTGATGAAACAATATTTCCAGGTAAAGGCACAGTATCCAGAGGCTGTGCTTCTTTTTCGTGTAGGGGACTTCTACGAGACATTCGCCGATGACGCGCTTGTGGCGAGCAAGGTACTCGGCATTGTCCTGACCAAGAGGGCCAACGGGACCAATGCTTCAGTCCCGCTTGCCGGTTTTCCGCATCATTCCCTGGATGTGTACCTGCCGAAACTCGTCAGGGCCGGTTACAAGGTGGCGGTGTGCGACCAGCTGGAAGACCCGAAACTCACCAAAAAGATAGTGAAACGGGGTGTGACGGAGCTTGTCACACCGGGAGTGGCTTTCAACGACCAGCTTCTGACACAGAAGGAAAACAACTTCATCTGCGGACTTACTTTTGAAAAGGACAAATGCGGCGCCGCTTTCCTGGACGTGTCCACGGGAGAGTTCCAGATAGCCGAAGGCTCCCTTGACTATATAACCACTCTCCTGACATCGTTCGCCCCGAAAGAACTGCTGGTACCGAGAAGCTACAAGAGAGGTGCCGAAGAAAAGTTCGGCAGCCAGTATTACATTTCCACTCTGGATGAATGGGCGTTTGTCTACGAAGCGGCGGTGGAAAAGCTCAAGAGACAGTTCAATGTGGATTCCCTGAAAGGCTTTGCCATAGACAGTTTTCCGCTGGGAACGACATCTGCCGGGGCATTGCTCGTGTATCTTGAACAGACTCAGCATTCCGGACTGAAGAACATCTGTTCCGTTTCCCGTATCGACGAGAACAAGTTCGTGTGGATGGACAGGTTCACTTTCAGGAATCTCGAGATATTCACATCCGGAGCAGGCGGAGAGGGTGTCCCCCTGATAGACGTTATCGACAAATGTTCGTCACCCATGGGTGCAAGGCTGCTCAGGAACTGGCTTGCAATGCCGGTGATGGATATTGCTGAATTGGAATCGAGATATTCGGTCGTCCAGCATTTTGTGGACAGTCGGGAGGACCTTGAAATGCTTCAGCAGCGTCTTGGCGACACAGGCGATCTGGAAAGGATTCTTGCCAGGGCGGCAGCCGGGAAAATCGGGCCGAGAGAGGTCATGCAGCTGAAAAGGGGTCTTGAACAGACCGGTCCCATTGCGGAACTGTGCGGGAACAAGGGTGTGGAGGCTTTGGATGCCATGATCAAAGGCCTGGACAATTGCACCGGACTTCTGGATACCTTGTCCGGAACCATGGCGCCGGATCCTGCGGCCGCAATAGGGAAAGGCGATGTCATTGCCTCGGGCGTGAACGAGGAACTGGATTCTTTGAGGAATCTCGCCCGCCACGGCAAGGACATACTTGCGGGGATATTGCAGAGGGAGATAGAGCGTACCGGCATCTCTTCATTGAAGATAAATTACAATTCGGTGTTCGGGTATTATCTTGAAGTCAGGAACGCCCACAAGGACCGCGTTCCGGAAGACTGGATCAGGAAGCAGACTCTGGTCAATGCCGAGAGATATATTACTGCAGAACTTAAGGAATACGAGGAAAAGATACTCGGGGCGGAGCAGCGGATATATGAGCTTGAGTCAAAACTTTACGCTGACCTTGTGGCGAAGATCCAGCAGAACATAGCCGCAGTGCAGTCCAACAGCAGGATTCTCGCCCGTCTGGATGTGCTGGCGGGATTTGCGGAACTGGCCGTGACGCACCGTTATTGCCGTCCGACGGTGGATGACAGCCTGACAATCGACATCAAGGCGGGACGGCATCCTGTCATCGAGACCCTGATGCCGGCGGGAGAGGAGTTCATTCCCAACGACATAATGCTGGACAACAATACTCAGCAGATAATAATCCTGACCGGTCCGAACATGGCCGGAAAGTCAGCCCTGCTCAGACAGACCGCACTGATAGTGCTGATGGCTCAGATAGGCTCTTTCGTACCGGCTTCCGAGGCGAAAATCGGCTACTGCGACAAACTTTTCACTCGTGTCGGGGCTTCCGACAATATTTCCCGCGGGGAATCCACTTTCATGGTGGAGATGCTGGAAACTTCCATGATTCTGCACAATCTGTCTTCGCGCTCCCTGGTGCTTCTCGATGAAATCGGAAGGGGTACTTCCACGTATGACGGCATGTCCATAGCCAGGGCCATTGTGGAGTATATACATGAATACGGCCGCGGGGCCAAGACACTGTTTGCCACGCACTATCATGAGCTGAATGACCTGGAGACCATATATCCGCGGGTAAAGAATTTCCATATTGCAGTCAAGGAAGTGGACAAGAGGGTGATTTTCCTGCGGAAACTGAAGGAAGGCGGAGTCGCGCACAGTTTCGGTATTCATGTGGCCCGCATGGCCGGAATGCCGCGTCAGGTGATAGAGGCGGCAGAAAGGACTCTGGATGCCCTGGAGAAAGGTGAAGACAAGAAAGAGGCGGTGTCGCATGCCAAAATCAGACCTCATAATGTCAGGGAAGGTCGGGTCGAAAGTGACGGTTCCCTGCAGCTTTCCTTTTTCCAGCTGGATGACCCTGTACTTTCTTCGCTGAAGGAGGATCTCGAGTCCGCCGATCTCAACAATATGACTCCGCTCCAGGCCTTCGACCTGCTCCGCACCATGAAGGACAAGCTGGGGATAGGATAGAATGGTCTATCAAGTGAAGCAAAACCGGATTCGTATTGCATAGCTTTTTGTTTCTTCATATCTTTGTGTGCGAACACGGCCGTCGCGTAAAAGGCGGCCATACCACATGATTTTATGACCAAGAACCTGATTTCTGCACTTGCTTTCCTGCTTCCGGCAGCTGCGATGGCCGTACAAAAGCCATATAGTATTTCATCTCCTGACGGAAATATTTCGGTCGAAGTGACCGTAGACGGGCAAGTCTCCTATTCCATGTACCATGACGGGGATTTGCTTCTGGACGAATCCTCCATATCCATGACCCTCGATGACGGCACGGTGTACGGACTTGATTCCGGAAGGCCGGTGTGCCGCACTGTTTCCGGAGACAGGACGATAGAGTCCCCTTTCTACAAAAAGTCCGAAATCAGGGACCGGTACAATGAGATGTCCCTGGAGTTCCGGAAATTCATCCTGCGTTTCAGGGTGTATGACGAAGGCATGGCCTACCGTTTCATTTCGAAATCCGGGGTTCCGTTCAAGGTCGTTTCCGAGCAGGCTGTTTTCAGTTTTCCCGAAGATTCCTATTCATACGTCCCGTATGTGAAGAAACCTGCCGGAGACAGTTTTGAAAGCCAGTTTTACAATTCCTTCGAAAATACATATTCGCATGTCAGGCTGTCTGAATGGGACAGCCGGAGACTGGCATTCATGCCGGTGGCGGTGGAAGCGGCAGGAGGCAGGACACTCTGCATCACGGAAGCCGATCTCCTGGATTATCCGGGAATGTATCTGAACAATCCTGACGGAGGCACATCGCTTCGCGGTGTTTTCGCCCCTGTCCCGGACGAAGTCATTCAGGGCGGGCACAATATGCTCCAGGGGGTAGTCCGGTCGCGCAAGCCTTACATAGCCGAATGCGCTCCCGGAGAAGTGTTCCCGTGGAGGGTGATAGCCGTTTCGGAAGAAGACCGGGAGCTTGCGGACAATGACATGGTCTACAAGCTGGCGACACCGGCAGACGGAAACATGGATTTCAGCTGGGTAAAGCCGGGAAAAGTGGCCTGGGAATGGTGGAATGACTGGAATCTGTACGGAGTGGATTTCAAGACAGGGATCAACAACGAAACCTACATGCACTATATCGACTTCGCGGCGGAGAACGGTATCGGGTACGTGATTCTGGATGAAGGCTGGGCCGTACGCGGAAAGGCCGATCTGATGCAGGTCGTTCCGGAGATTGACCTGGAAATGCTGGTAAATTATGCCGGACGGAAGAATGTCGGCATCATACTTTGGGCCGGTTACTGGGCCTTCAACAAGGATATCGAAGGTGTCTGCCGGCATTTTTCGGAAATGGGGATAAAGGGTTTCAAGATAGACTTCATGGACAGGGACGACCAGCAGATGGTGAGATTTCACAGGCAGGCTGCGGAAACAGCGGCAAAATACCGTCTGATGGTGGATTTCCACGGCACGTACAAGCCTGTCGGACTGAACCGCACATGGCCGAATGTAGTCAATTACGAAGGCGTGCACGGACTCGAGCAGATGAAATGGTCTTCTCCGGAGACGGACCAGGTCACATACGATGTCACAATCCCGTTCATAAGGATGCTGGCCGGCCCGATGGATTATACCCAGGGAGCCATGCGGAATGCCACGCGCGGGAACTACCGTCCTGTGAACAGCGAGCCTATGAGCCAGGGGACCAGATGCAGGCAGCTTGCCGAATACATAGTTTTCGAATCACCTCTGAACATGCTCTGCGACTCTCCGTCGCGCTATGCCGGGGAGCCCGAATGTCTCGGCTTTATTTCGCAGGTGCCGGAAACCTGGGACAATACGGTTTCTCTGGACGGGAAAATAGCGGAATATGTAGTCATGGCGAGGTGCAAGGATGATACATGGTATGTCGGCGGCATGACAGGCTGGACGGAAAAGACCGTCAGCCTGGATCTTTCTTTCCTGGGAGAAGGGGATTATGTGATGGAGATTTTCCGTGACGGCGAGAATGCGGACAGGGTAGCCAGGGATTACAGGAAAGATGTCATTCCGGTTTCTTCCGCCAGCGTTGTCCCGGTTAAAATGGCTCCGGGCGGCGGGTTTGCGGCCAGGATAAGCAAATTGAATGCAACCAAATAAGTATTATGAAAAAGTTACTTTTGATCGGAATGTTGGCGTTTGCCGGACTGTCGGCAAATGCGAAGGTAGTACTGCCGGACATTATTTCCGACGGTATGATCCTGCAGAGAAATTCGGAGACCGGACTGTGGGGCAAGGCTGAACCGGGTGCCGTCGTGACCATAAGGCCGGGCTGGACGGAAGAAGAAATCGTCGTCAAGACAGACGCTACAGGCAAGTGGAGGACAATCGTGGAGACTCCGGATGCCGGAGGCCCGTACAATATCGAGTTCGATGACGGGGAGAAAGTCGTTGTGGACAATGTGCTTGTAGGAGAGGTATGGCTCTGTTCGGGCCAGTCGAACATGGAAATGCCGATGAAAGGCTTTCAGACTCAGCCTGTAGAGGGGGCCATAGAACATATTATATCAGCCAGGCCTGAAACTCCCATAAGGATATGCCATGTGTCGAGGGCGGCATGCGATACGCCTGCAGAGGAATGCAAGGTGCGCTGGATGGAGAATACACCGGAAAATGTGGCCGGAACCAGCGCCACAGCATATTTCTTCGCCAAAAAGCTCCAGCAGATACTGGATATCCCGGTAGGGATAATTGTTTCGAGCTGGGGAGGTACACCTATCCGCGCATGGCTGGACAAGAAGACATTCTCCGCCCTGTCGGAAGAATTTGCCGTGCAGCCGGAGTCCTGGGCCAAGTCCACTACCCTGTTCAACGGTATGATACTTCCGCTGACATCGTATAATGTAAGAGGATTCCTCTGGTATCAGGGAGAATCCGACATCCCGTACAACAAACTTTACCGTCAGGCGCTTCCTGCGTATGTCTCCATGATGAGAGGCTACTGGAAGGACGGGAACAAGCCGTTCTATTATGTCCAGCTTGCACCGCACTGGTATGGAGACCCTGATGCCACACAGGCAGCCGAAATGAGGGAGGCCCAGATGCTCTGTCTGGACATTATCCCCAACTCAGGCATGGCCACGACTCTGGACATAGGTGATTCCGGATGTATTCATCCTGCCAGAAAAGAGCAGGTCGGAAACCGTCTTGCATATCTCGCTCTGTCCGGTACATACGGTATGAAGGGTTTCGAGGCCGAGCCTCCCGTATATGAGTCCTGGAGCGTGGAGAACGGCAGGATTCTGGTGAAATTCAAGGTAGGTCCCCAGGGGGTTGCTCCGAGAGACCATGTCCTGGAAGGGTTTGAAGTGGCCGGAGAAGACCATGTATTCCATCCTGCCACGGCCAAAGTCTACGGAAAGGACGCCAGGGCTGTCGAAGTCTTCTGTGATGAAGTGGAGAATCCGGTAGCAGTGCGTTACGGCTTCCACAATGTGGCTGAAGCTACTCTTTACAACTGTTTCGGCATCCCCGCATCCCCGTTCAGGACCGATATGGACTCCTATGAACCGGACGGGAAAGGCGAACTGAAGTGATTTTCGGAGGCAGCCTATTCGAATGAGAACCTCAGGCCCAGATTCATATTGAAATTGAGCGGATGTTCGTTATATACATTCGCAATGCCGGACTTGTTGTCGAAATGATATGTCACACCCGGTTCGAGATACAGTCCGACAAGCCTTGTGATATTGAACTGGAGTCCGGCCATGGCCGATACTGACCATTGGAGCGGACGCACCATTACCTTTTCCGTCTCGGCATCCCTTGGGTCGTTGCCGTAGATATAGTCCTTGCGGACATTGCCTCCCACGCATTTTTCAAGCATGCCACCGGCAGACACATATACATCGATCCACCTCTTGTCCCAGATGCTGAAACTTGCGTTGAGCGGGATGCCGATGTAGTGGAGGGCCTGGCGGGAATCCACGTAATAGGAATCACTGCCTGTCCTGGATGTGGAGAAGAGGTAGGAATATGTCAGCCCGCTGCCGATGCTCCAGCGCGGGGTCAGGGAGTAAGATACGGATATGCCGGCCCTTATGGGAAGCCTGTGGCGGCTTTCCGTGCTGACGTCTTTGGTCCTGTTGAACATCAGGATTCCTGCAAGGGCATTTTCCCCGTACTTCATGGGCATCACTTCTGCCATGGTGTTCACGGCCTGGCTGTATCCTGTATGCTTCTCGCTGCCGCCGCTCAGTCCTGAGGCGTATACACTGAATGACGGCTTTGCCCGCCTTTTCCCGGTCTCGGCGTCGGCAAGCAGCAGATGCTCCCAGCTGTACGCCTGTCTGTCGGTGCCGACAGCGTTTTCCTCTTTCCTTTCTTCCCGTATTATATTGATGTCTGTATTGTTGTCCTGCACTGTATCCGGTGCCATGTCTTCTGCCGGTAATGTCTCTTCCTCACGGATTTCGGATTCTTCATGCCTGTCTGCCGGAACGGATTTCACTGTGCCGGTTACTTCCGTATTGCCCCCATCTGCGACAGCTTCTCCGGTGTCGTTATCTTCTGTGCCGGTTATTTCCGTATTGCCCCCATCTGCGACAGCTTCTCCGGTGCCGGGTTCTTCTGCGCCGTCCTCTTCTCCGTACCCCTGCGAAGGAGCCACAGACGCGCTTCCATCCTGCACAGTCA
Source organism: uncultured Bacteroidales bacterium (assembly GCA_944326315.1). Lineage (GTDB taxonomy): Bacteria > Bacteroidota > Bacteroidia > Bacteroidales > UBA932 > Cryptobacteroides. Next base: position 11,645 of record CALVDP010000031.1, on the reverse strand, counting down.
CCGCATCGGCAATATAGCTGTCAGACCCTCTGTCCTGACCCGTATATCCGAAAAACAGCCCCATGGCGACAGCCGCTGCGGCGGCAAGCCCGGATAACAGTAAGAAGACCGTCCTGCGCCTGCCCCTTGACTTTGCATCGTATGCTGCCAGTATGTCGTCCAGAAGACCGTCCGGAGCAGGTTCCGAATAGTCCGACATTTTTCTTCTGTATGTTTCTTTCCAGTCTGTTCCCATAATCTGACGTCTGATCGAATGATTGTCACATACTGTCCGAATTCCTGTATTCGTTGATCCATTTTGCGAGCTGGGCTTTGGCGCGGTGCAGCTGCGAGGCGGAGGAACTTTCCTTTATACCGAGCAACGCGGCTATTTCCTTGTGGCTCTTTTCCTCAAATACATACAGGTTGAATATCGTCCTGTAGCCGTCGGGAAGCCTGCGTATCATGTCGTGGATTACGGAAGGCGGGATATCCCCGATATCAGGATCTTCCTCCTGTCGCTCATCCGGCAGTCCCGAAAGGACGCCCGTGTCTACCGGCTGCCCCATCCTGGCTGATTTCTGCAGATATTTCAGGGACTCATTCACTACAATCCTTTTCATCCAGGCTTTCAGGGAACCTTCTCCCCGGAACTGGAACTTGCCTATTCCTGAAAAAATCTTCACGAAGCTGTCTTGAAGGATGTCCTTGGCTTCATCCTTGTCGGCAATGTACCTTGTGCATACGGCATTGAGATAGCCGGAATAGAGACTGTACAGGTCTTTCATTGCTGTACGGTCCCTATTCTTCAATTTGTCTGCAAGTCTCTGTTCAGAGCTTCTCTCCATCTGCTTCTCATGCCGGTGCTGCCCCGGTTACCAGTCCTCCCTGGACCGATATTCAAATTTTACTGTCTTGGTGCCTCCGTCGAAAGAATCGAATTTCAGCGTCAGATTCACAGTCTCTCCCTGGGTGTCAGGCAGATCTTCAAGCCTGAAGGCGACTATTCCGTCCGCATAGGAATAGGAATTGTCCCCGTGGGCGTTATGCTTGAAATATACCTCGTACGGATCATCCGGATTAAGTCCTGTGAGCAGGTTCAGCTCATGCTTGATACCGGTATTGCCTCCTCTGGTGTAGAAATGTATGGTCAGATACCCGTCTTCTACATTTGTCATCCAGTCGATATAGAGGGCCACAGGGTCGCTGCCGTATTCTGAGGCGGCATTGTTTCCGGTCTCTTCCGGGGAGCCGCAGATGACCGGCTTCTTGGTCAGGATGCTGTCCATCCAGTTGACCTTTACAGCCTTGCTGTAGACTTCCTTGTCCACGTCATCGGGCATGTCCGTCTCAGTATAGTTTACAAAGGCCCTTACTTCCTTTTCATCATAAGGCAGGTTGCCGTTGTCTACCGGCCACAGCTTCTCTTCATCGTTAAGCTGCATGTAGAAATAGTCTCTGTCTTCGCTGACTACCGGCTTTACCGTGACGATGGCTGACGGCATCATAAGCGAATAGTCATAATCGTAGTCATTGTCGTTGAGACAAGACTGTAAAGACGGCAATGCAAGCAACGCTGTCACTGCCAGTATTCCTGATTTCCAGTTCTTCATGATAATCCTGTGTTTAAAAGTCTGCCATATAAATCCGGAAAAAAGGAAAATCTTGCACCGGGAACAAAAAAATCACGGTGCAAGACATGAAAATCTTCCTTATGGGCAGTATGTTGTGTCTCAGTGACCGGCACCGGCTTCTGCTGCCGGCAGTTTCCCGGCTGCTTCCGCGAGCTTTCCTGCAAGCAGGACGAACGCTTCGCCGTCAGGCCTTGAAGACAAGGCCACAGGCTCGCCGTCATCGCCGGCTTCCCTTATATCCTGCACAAGAGGTATCTGACCCAGCAGAGGAATTCCGTATTTTTCTGCCATGCGTGCTCCGCCGTCCTTGCCGAATATATAGTATCTGTTATGCGGGAGCTCTGCCGGTGTGAACCATGCCATATTTTCCACAAGTCCCAGGATCGGCTTCCTGATACTTTCGTTCCGGAACATGTTCACACCTTTCTCCACGTCTGCCAGGGCCACGGCCTGCGGTGTGCTCACGATGACAGCGCCGGACAGCGGGATGTCATGCACAAGGCTGATGTGTATGTCCCCTGTTCCAGGAGGCATGTCTATCAGGAGGAAGTCCAGCTCGCCCCACCTGACTTGAAGAATCATCTGCTTGAGGGCGTTGCATGCCATCGGCCCTCTCCATATCAGAGCCTGTTCCGGCTTGGCGAAATAGCCGATTGACATCCATTTCACCCCGTATTTTTCCAACGGCATGATGACTTCCTTGTCCCCTTCCCTGTATGCCTGAGGCATCTCATTCTCCGTACCTGTCATTTTCGGCACGGACGGGCCGTAGACATCAGCATCGGCGAGTCCGACCTTGTATCCCAGCCGGGCCAGTGCGACAGCCAGGTTCACTGCCACGGTGGATTTCCCGACCCCGCCTTTCCCGGATGCCACTCCGATGATGTGCTTCACGTTTTCCAGTTCTTCGAAGCCGAGGTCAAGCCCTGTATGCTTTTTCGCTCCCTCGTCCCTGACTATGGTCTTCACCTCCACCTCGACACCGGGGATATGGCGTATGACCGCAGCCTTGGTGCTGCCTATAAGGTATTCTGCAAGCGGATCCCTGTGCTTCGGGAACGCGAGGGTCACAGTCACCTTGTTTCCGTCTGTCTCCACCTTGTCCACCATGCCCAGCTCCACGATGTTCCTGTCACCTTTGGCAGGATGCTGCACCTCGTAGAGCATTTTCATTATCTCATTCTGTTTCATCTGTATATCTCCTTATGAAACTTACTTTCCAGGGTTTTCGCCGTTATCTGACGGATATACAAGGTCCATTTCGTCTATCAGCCAGCCTGCTCCTCCGAACTTGTCAATGATGAAGAGTACATAACGGATATCCACATTGATGCATCGCTGAAGGTCCGGCTCGAACATGACATCGCTGCTCATGGATTCCCAGTTGCCGTCAAAGGCCAGTCCCAGCAGATCTCCGTCCGCATTGAGTACCGGGCTGCCCGAGTTGCCTCCGGTGATGTCGTTGTTCGACAGGAAGGCTACAGGCATCTTGCCGTCAGGCATTGCATACGGTCCGAAGTCCCCGGCTTCATACAGTTCCTTGAGGCGTGCCGGGACGACGAACTCCCAGTTGTCCGGGTCTTCTTTCTCCATCACTCCGTCCAGGGTGGTGTAATACCTGTAGATGACGGCATCTTTCGGCGAATATCCGCGGACAGTGCCGTATGTCAGCCTCATTGTGAAATTCGCATCCGGATAGGACGGCTCTCCCTTGTGCCATTCCAGAAGACCTCCGGTGTAGGCTTTCCTGCCTTCGGCCAGTGTCTTGTCACTGTGCATCAGAGCTGGATACTGGGACACGATGACCTTGTTTATCTGCCGTGCAAGGCAGCTGGCCGGGTCGTTTTCCACAGCGCTCCATCCTTTCTCCTCGATGGCGCCGAGCAGCTTTTCCGGTGAGACGAATATGCTTGTATCGAACAGTGAGTCCACATACCCTGCGATGTCCATGCTGCCGAAGTCATCCGATATGTCGTCCAGCTCCATGCCTTCGGATGTGTTATCCCTGTAATAATCCAGCATTGCAGCGGTGACCTTCCTGTCTGTGGCTGCAGAATAGTCCTTGTATGCCGGGAGCAGCTGGGCGTATGCATCCTTGAGGGCTTCGAGGGTGTCCTTGTCAGTGTCCTTGCCAAGAGTTGACTTGAACTGGCTGCTCATCCTTGCCGCCATTTGCTGGAGTTCGATGCGGTAGACCGATTCCGTGGCGGTCACATAACGGACATTGGCATCTGTTCCTTCTTCTATGCCTTTCCTGATGGTTTCCAGAGCATTGCCATACTTTTCCGTCCTGTTTTTCTTCTCTGCAGCCCATGCCGAGAATTCCTTTTCCTCCTGCTCTGCCCGTCCGATGACATCAAGCTTGCCGAACGCGAGCTTCATTCCCTGCCATTTTTTCCAGCCGTTGGAAGATGAGGCATATTTGTTGGCGTATTTGATCCTTATCGCCGGATCGGAAAGCATGTCTTCCATCAGTATGTCCTGCCGTATGGTCCTTGCGGCTATCCTGATGTCGTTGAGTCTGAGCTGCAGTCCGAGTTCCGGAGATGTCTGGAATCTTGTCGTCCTGCCAGGGAATCCCATGATCATTGTGTAATCCCCCTCATCGACGCCTCCAAGGGATATCTTCAGATGCTTTTTCGGAGAGTAAGGGACATTGTCGGCCGAGTATTCCGCAGGATTGTTGTTCTTGTCCGCATATACGCGGAAAATGGAGAAGTCTCCGGTATGCCTTGGCCACATCCAGTTGTCAGTATCAGCCCCGAACTTTCCTATCGAGGAAGGCGGCGCCCCCACGAAGCGGATGTCCTTGAATTCCTTGTATACTATCAGATACCAGACGTTGGTGTCATAGAACGGCATTACTGTCGCCGTGCAGTGCGGATTTTCTTCGCAAGCCTTTTCCACCATGGCGGAGACTGCCTCCTCAATGGCTTCGTCCACACGCCTGTCAAGGTAGGAACTGTCCCTGTATTTCCTGGTGACATCATTCTCTATCTTCCTTATTTTGTCTGTGACATCCGTCATGCTTTCCAGAAATGTCACTGTAAGACCTTCCACAGGAAGTTCTTCGCTCCTGTTCATGGCCCAGTAGCCGTCGGTCAGATAGTCATGATCCACTGTGCTGAGCTTCTGGATGCTGGCATAACCGCAATGGTGGTTGGTCAGGAGCAGCCCTTCGTCCGATACGATCTCTCCGGTGCAGCCGCCACCGAACTGCACGACCGCATCCTTGAGTGAAGAATGGTTTATGCTGTAGATCTGTCCGGCAGAGAGCCTGCATCCCAGGTCCTGCATCGTGGCGATGTTCATTTTTTCAAGCAGAGGCAGCATCCACATCCCTTCGTCCGCCATTGCCGGCATGAATGCCATTGCCAGCGCTGCTATTGTCAAGATTTTCTTCATTGTGTGTCTTTTGTTTTACTCTTGTTTTCCGATTGTCTTGTAAGTGTTTTTCCGATTGTCTTGCAAGTGTTATCCTTCATTCATTCCGCCTGACCTGTGACAGCCCAGTTGCACTTCCCTGAATCGAGGTCCAGACCATCCAGCTCCAGCCTGTATTTCAAGGCGTTTCCGACGGTTATCACACAGTCCGGATGCGTGGCGTCGGGACGTATGAAGATAGCTATGTCTCCCATATACTCTACATTCGTGTATTCCGGTCCTATGCCTTCCACCGGCTCCGAATCGGCTGACGGATCGTCAAGGGACAGCATATGATATACGGCAGCCCCGTCCGGGAGGAAACAGAACCTGTCTGTGGAATACGGCCAGTATTGTCTCGGAGTGATAGCCATTTCCCTGATACTGAAATCCGGGTCTTCTGTCTTGGTGACGCTCCCGGAGGCATCTATCCTGCAATGGCCTCCGTCCCAGAAAACATAGGTACAGCCGGCATATCTGGCCTGCGAGGCATAATGTTCCACCAGATTCCCGGTCTCCTCGCACAGAGCCATTACAGGTCTGAAGACCGCCTCCTCTTCCATCCTGTAGAGCCGAGGTGTCACGTAGTATGTCCCCGTGACATATCTGCGGTCTCCGATTACGGCATAGAAATTCCCGTCGGCTGCCACGAACGGCGGCAGAATATAATAGGCGGCTGACATGTTGTCGAGGTATCTTTCGCCCCAGATATCCGAGGTCTCGTAATAGATACCGTCCGGATCCAGCCTGTTCTCTTCAAATGAAAAATAATCCAGTTCGTTTATGATGATACCGTCCTTTTCATTGGCCACCCAGCTGAATGTGCCTATATCTTCCGGATAATCCAGGGCGGAATAGCTCCTTCCGTCTTCCGTGACAGAGTCCTCATTCACTCTGTATCCCCTTATCTCAGGCATCTCTCCATTGTACGGGACAGCTTCGGAGAAATAGAACATGTCATTCGACATCCACTGGCAGATATGTCCGTAATGCTCTACTTCCTCTGAAAAATGTGCGGGAGGCATGGTCAGAAGCCTGCCGTCCGACACTCTGACAAGCACTTCCTTGTACCGGTACTCAAGATCCTGGAATGCGGTGCCGGGGGAGATTTCGGATTCGATGTAGACGGTGTCTACGGATACGGGGTATTCAAGTTCGGCATACACATAGTCTTCCGATACGGACATGACCTGCTGCATGTTCACGTCTTCGAGCCTGTTTCCCTCGCTGTCCAGAAATGTAAGGCGGGCAGGACTTTCTCCGGCCACTTTCATGGGAACCTTGTACCGGCTGTCATGCGACCTCCATTCCAGGTCTTCTTCCCCGGATGCGTCGAGATAGATGCAGTAAGCTCCTGATATCTCGGCTGTTTCCGGTTCTCCTGTGGTGACGTTTTCCTTGAAATCCATGGTTTTGTCATAGAACTTTACCCGGGCGATCTCATCTTCGAATATCCCGTCCGTTCCTTCCACACCGGATTTCAGAACAAGGCAGCAGTACGGCCCGTCCATGCCTGGATTCATTCCCGTGGAGATTTCATCAGGGAAATGTACGCTGATTATTGTCTCGGGCATGTTCCCGGCGTTCCCCTGGCGTACGGTGATGTCCATCTTCTGTTCTCCGACATAGATTTCCGGAGAAATAAGGATCTTGCCTACACTTATTTCCAGAGAATTTCCTGCCAGGACCCTGTCGGTGTATGAAAAGTCAACATCCGTAAAGCCCTGTGTCAGGTCTTTGTCTTCATTGTCGCAGGAAGACATGAGGACTGCGGCAGCCAGGCCGGCCATGACCGTTGTGATAAAATACCGGGTTTGCATGAGTCAGACAGTCATTTATGGGTTATTATTCTGTTTTTGCACCTGCAAAGGTAGAAACACTTTATGATTAAACCAACATCCGCCATTGCCGGTCTCTTCCGTACATTCCGTACTCACCACAGGGTCGGATCAGGCTCTTTCAGACGGAAGCTTTTCCGGTGATAGGGTGAAAGCCCGTATTTCCTTATGGCTTCGACATGTTCCCGCGTAGGATAGCCCATATTCCTGTCCCAGCCGTATTCCGGGTATTCCGCGGCGATTTTCTTCATGTACTCGTCCCTGTATGTCTTGGCAAGGACAGATGCTGCGGCAATAGGTGCGAATCTGGCATCGCCTTTTACAATGCAGCTGTGCGGGATGCCGTCGTATCTTTCCGGGGCATCCGCGCCTTCTGCGGCATGGCGGAATCCCGCACTCTCTGCAAGCGAGGCGATCCAGGAGAACGGCCTGAACCGGTTCCCGTCAATTAGCAGGTATTCCGGCACTGTGTCCAGGGACATCACGGCCCTCTGCATTCCCGCAATGGAGGCGTTCAGGATATTTATGGCATCTATTTCTTCCGGGCTGACTGCAATTACGGAAAAGGATACGGCCTCGTCTTCTATTATATGGCGGAGCATATCCCTGTTTTTCCGGGACATTTTCTTGGAATCGTCCAGGAGCGGATGGCAGAAGCCGGGAGGCAGGATGACGGCAGCTGCGAATACCGGACCGGCAAGAGGCCCTCTTCCGGCCTCGTCGCACCCTGCTTCCTTCAGTCCGTCGTGCATCCCTGTCAGAAGTTCGGTCTTTCTTTTCATTTTCGGGCAAGTTTTCCTTTCGGTGCAAATTTAGTCGGTCTTGCCTCTGGAATCAAGCTTTTTCATCATGTCGATGATCTCGTCCTTGGTTCTTGTAAGTTCTTTCTGTGTATCAAGATTTTGCTGCAGGAGTCTTATTTCGTTTTCAAGTCTTGATATCTCTGCTGTCAGTTTTTCCACTTCCTCCTTGTGTATTCTGTTGATCTCGGCTATCTGCCTGCTGGCGGAATCCTTTCCTCCATGTCTTTTGTCGGGAGAATATCCCAGCACAAGGTCCTCGGCCCTTATGTCGAGAATGTCGGCAATCCGCGGAATGCTTTCGCTGATGAGTCTGGTATCCCCCATCTCTATATTCCGGTAAGCTGTCCTGGAGATTCCTAGCTTATCGGCCATTTCTGCCTGGGTAAGCTGGTGGATTTTGCGGAAATTTCTTATGTTGTCTTTTACGGAATCGTTGTCCATACTTGAAAACACAGATATTTCAACAAAAATATAAGTTTTTGTATGTGCTTCGGGACAACATAATCTTGCCAAAGACAAGTAAAAATTATCAAAAACAGAAAATCCTTTAAAAAAAAGAAAAACTTTGTTTAGGATACTGTAAAATTCCGCTTATAGTTTGCATTTATCCCCGGAATGTGCCAGCTTTGCCAAGTCCGGTTTTGTTTATATTTGATTATGTGTGAGCGATTATTCCGATTTATCAGGAAATTTATCAGGAAAAATCGTAGATTAACGGAAATTAATGGATCTATATGAAAAATCTCGATGAAATTTATGAGCGGTTCGGTCAACTGCTTGAAGAAGAGAGGCCCTATTCAGACCCTGCCTGCACTTTTGCGGGCATTTGCAGCCGGCTTGGTGTGGAGCCTGGCGTATTGGAGGAATATATTTATTCACAGGTGGGTATGTCCGGAGAGGAAGTGCTGGAGGCATACCGGAGGTCTGAAGCCTCCGGAGCGTCTGACGAATGAGCCGCCGCCTATTGTTTTTGATGTGCGATTTTATTAGATTTGCAAATATGGCGCTGGCCATGAACCGGAAGTTACACTAAATTAATAACAATAGAAATGAAATTTTACTCAACTAAAGACATCCGTAATGTGGTGCTGATCGGCAGTGCGAGATCAGGTAAAACCACATTATCTGAAGCCATGCTTTATGAAGGCAAGGTCATAGACAGGAGGGGTACCGTGGAAGGGAAGAACACCGTTTCGGACAATTCGGAAATCGAGCAGCTCAACCAGAGGTCGGTATATGCCACACCGTTGTATGCGGAGTTCATGGATACCAAGTTCAACATAATCGACGCGCCAGGGGCCGATGACTTTGTCGGCGGAGCTGTTTCCGCATTCAAGGTATGCGAGACATCCGTCCTGGTCATAAACGCACAACAGGGTGTCGAGGTCGGCACGGAGATTTTCGCGAGGTATGCGGAAAGGTACGGCATCCCGATGATTGTGGCCGTGAACCAGCTTGATGGGGAGAAGGCTTCGTGGGATAACACCCTGGACACCATGAAGGAGGCATTCGGCAAGAAGCCTGTGCTTATCCAGTATCCTGTCAATCCGGGACCTGCTTTCGACGGTTTCATTGATGTGCTTAAGATGAAGTATTATCATTTCAAGGATGACAACGGCACCAGGGAAGACCTTGAGATTCCGGAGCAGTACAAGGCTGAGGCGGAAGAACTGAGGTCAGCGCTCATCGAAAGGGCTGCGGAGTATGACGATACTCTCATGGAGAAATTCTTCGATGCCGGCGTGCTGACTGAGGACGAGATAAGGAAAGGTATCGGTATAGGTTGCAAGGCGGGGGATGTCCTTCCGGTGTTCTGTCTTTCTGCCAAGAAGGATATCGGTGTGAAAAGGCTCATGGAATTCACCATCAAGGTCGCTTCTTCCCCTGCAGAGCGGAAGGCGATGACGAAGTCCGGAGAGGAAATAGAGTGCAAGCAGGACGCCCCGACCACATTGTTCATATACAAGACCGCCATCGAGCCGCATTTGGGTGAGGTGGCATACTTCAAGGTGATGTCCGGCGAGCTTACGGAAGGCCAGGACCTGGAGAACCCGGAGACTGGTGACAAGGAGAGGATCACCACAATATATGCCGTGGCCGGCAAGAAGAAGGAGAGGGTCACAGACCTCTTCGCGGGTGACATCGGATGTACGGTGAAGCTCCGTGCCGCCAGGACCAACGTCACACTTTCGCAGCCAGGGACAGATATTGCCTATGAGCACATCAACTTCCCGCCGTCAAAGTTCCGTACGGCAGTCAAGGCCAAGGACCCTAAGGACGAGGAGAAGATGAGTGATGCCCTGAACAAGATTTCCGCAGAAGACCCGACCATCATCGTCGAATATTCCAAGGAGCTGAAGCAGACCATTCTGAGCGGGCAGGGCGAACAGCATATCAATATCGTGAAATGGAGGCTTCAGAACGAGAACAAGATTGACATCGAGCTTTTCGCACCGAAGATTTCCTACCGTGAGACAATCACCAAGGTGGCGGCTGCCAGCTACAGGCACAAGAAGCAGTCAGGCGGTGCCGGCCAGTTCGGCGAGGTTCATCTGCTGATATGCCCGTATGTTGAAGGAGAAGAGGCTGCGAACAAGTTCAAGATAGACGGCAAGGAGACCGTGCTCAATATCAAGGGCAAGGAGACATTTGACCTTGAATGGGGCGGCAAGCTGGAATTTTACAACTGTATCGTGGGAGGTGCCATCGACGCGAGGTTCATGCCGGCAATCCTCAAGGGTATCATGGACAAGATGAGCGAAGGCCCGCTGACAGGTTCTCTTGCCAGGGATATCCGCGTGTATGTCTATGACGGCAAGATGCATCCGGTGGATTCAAATGAAATATCGTTCGTCCTTGCGGCCAGGAATGCTTTCAAGGAGGCTTTCCGCAATGCCGGACCGAAGATCATGGAGCCTATATACAACGTTGAGGTCATGACTCCGAGCGCATACATGGGCGCCTGCATGTCCGATCTCCAGAACCGCAGGGCAATCATAGAGGGAATGGGCAACGACAGGGGTTTCGATACCATCAAGGCCCGTGTGCCGCTTGCAGAGCTTTACAAATATTCTACGGCATTGAGCTCGCTCACATCCGGAAGCGCGACATTCACGATGGAATTCGCTGATTACCAGCCTGTGCCTGGTGATGTCCAGGAGAAGCTTCTCAAGGCTTATATGGAGCAGGAGAAAGACGAATAGTCTGCCGTTGGCAATAATAGACAAGTATGGGGGTGGCCAAAAATTCTACTTTTGGTCACCCCCAAACGTCTTTCTTCGAAAGACTGGACCCATCCTAACCCCCTGTACCCCCTATTAGGGGGATATCGCTTCCTCCGGTCGCGGTCCCTTCGGGACTTTTGACCCAGCCCCTTTAAGGTGTGTAAGAATTAGCAAAATGCAAGGCATTGAGGATGAGGGCGACAGGAGTTTACTGGAGTAAATGACTTAGCCCGGATTCCGAAAATAACGCAGCAGTTTGCAATTATGACACAACGTCCCAAAACGTCTTTCACGGGAGTCCGCCGCGACTTCTGCTATACGGCACTGTAATGCCGTCCGTCATTTCTGGCGGATTTGTCCGTCACCTGTGACCACGTATTTGTAAGTGTTGAGTTCAGGAAGCCCCATAGGGCCTCTTGCATGCAGCTTCTGGGTACTGATGCCTATTTCTGCTCCGAAGCCGAACTGTGCTCCATCAGTGAATGCCGTAGAAACATTGGCATAGACACACGCGGCATCTACGCGGTCCAGGAACAAGTCTGCCGTTTCCCGGTTCTCAGTAATTATGCATTCGCTGTGTTTTGACGAATATCTGCAAATATGTCCGAGTGCTTCTTCAAGGCTGTCCACGGTCTTGACAGCCATACGGTAAGACAGGAATTCCGTCCCGAAGCTGCTTTCATCTGCATGCTGCAGCAGCTCTGCCGGATAGTTTCCTTCCAGGGCTGCATAGGCCGCCTCGTC
>CALVDP010000030.1 GCA_944326315.1 uncultured Bacteroidales bacterium | reverse complement strand
TACCATGGAATAGAAGCATGAAGGACATGAAGGAAAAGTCCCGAAGGGACCGCGACCGGAGGAAGCGAGATCCCCCTCATAGGGGGTGCAGGGGGTTAGGATGAATTCAGTCTTTCGCAGAAAGACATTCGGGGGCACCCCGAAGGGACCGCGACCGGAGGGAGCGAAACCGACGACAAACCGAATGGAATACCAAATTTATTTGGATATTCCTGAGGTGCGAAGGAGGAAAACCTGTCAAGGTTAATCCCCCTAACCGAGTGGTAAGCCGAGCGGCATGTCGGAATGTATTCCGATATGTCAGAGGCGGAACGAGGAAAAGCAATGTAATTGCTTAATAGGGGTCGTGAGCGGTTTATGAGAATGTCCGGTGGACATTCGAAAGCGAGCAGAGGTGTTAAGATAGTTTAAGTCTTTCGCAGAAAGACATTCGGGGACACCCCGGATATGTGGCGAAGCCAAATATCAGCCCCGCTACAGGAGAGGGGCGAAAAGCCTCACCACAGCCTGGGCAAGCTTCATATACCACGGCCGGCGAAGCCAGGTGTCAAGACATATTTCGTCACACTCCCTGAGATCATCATGGAAGATCTTCCTGTTCCTCACCGCCGTATCCTCATTGAATATATAGGCATTGATCTCGTAATTCAGTACAAGACTCCGGTAATCCATATTTGCAGAACCGATCACCGACAGATAATCATCGGACACTATCGTCTTTGAGTGTATGAAACTCCCATTCTTCTCATAAATGCGGATGCCGGCCTCAAGACATTCCTTGTAATAAGCCTTGTTCGCGTAATACATGAATCCCAGATCCGGCTCCTTCGGCAGCATGATCCTGACATCGGCACCCTTCAATGCCGTGGATTTCAATGCCTGGAGCAGGGGCTCCGGCGGTACGAAATACGGAGTCTGTATGTAGACATACCTGCTGCTGTGCTGGACAGTCCACACGGCACCCATATGAAGTATAGGCCACCGGTTCACCGGCTGGTCAGGGACAATCTGCACAAGTTCACAGCCCCTCTGCGCCGGATCCAGCTCCGGGAAAAACTCATGGAATGTGCTCGGGATCTTGCCGCCTGAAGTACAGAAAGAATACAGGAAGCTGTACTGAAGAGCATACACGGCATTGCCGGTAATCCGCATGTGCGTATCACGCCATTTCAGGAAATAATCGTCACCGATGTTCATGCCTCCGGTGTATCCTATCTTCCCGTCAATCACCACAATCTTCCTGTGGTCGCGATAATTCAGCATGGCGCTGAATCGCAGAAGATTGAAACGGGGTCTGGTGAATTTGACCACCTCCACTCCCGCCTTCTTCATCTCCGCATAATAACGCGGACTTATATCGATATTGGCTATGTTCTCATGGATAAAGCGGACTTTCACACCCTCCCTTGCCTTTCTCATCAGTATCTCCTTGATCTTCCTGCTGCCATTGTCCTTGCGGAAGTAGAAATACTCCATGTGTATATGGTCTCTGGCATTCTCAAGGTCATTGACAAGGGCCTCGAACTTGCGCTTCCCGGAAGTGATGATCTCTACATTGTTGTTGTCTGTCACTGTCGTCCCGTTGCTGTTGGAGAGCAGGACAGACAGTTCGCGGTAGCCCTCACGTATCTTTTCCCTGTTCTCTTCCCCGAACAGAGTACGGTATGACTTGTGGTCCGACAAGCCGTAAAAGGCCTCATGAAACCTGCGTGAATACTCGTAATATCTGGAGTTCAGCCTTGGATTCAGACCGAATATTATGTATGCAAATATTCCGACCACCGGAATCAGCACGACCACGATTATCCATGCCACCTTCCTTCCGGAATCCCCGTCATCATCACTCAATATGACAAGGATAGTACCGACGATAAGGAGGACCAGAAGAACATATCCGAGCAATGTCGCTATACCCATATTCAGTTTCTCCTATACGGACACAGGCCGCTGCAGGCCGCGCCCCGGTAATTATTGCCGTGCAGGCCGGCTGTCTGCAAGCCGTGACACCAGCGTGGCGGATGTGCACGAAAGCACCTCGACTTCCACATAGTCGCCAGGCTTGTGTCCGCCTGCAGGGAAAACACATACCTTGTTGTTTCCCGCCCTTCCGAAAAGCTCGCCCGGATCCTTCTTCGAGACTCCCTCGACAAGCACCTTGAACGTTCTGCCGACATCCTTTCTGTTGGATTCCAGGCTGAGACGTCCCTGGAGAGCGATAATTTCATTGAGTCTTGCAGTCTTGACCTCAGGGGGCACGTCGTCAGGGTATTTTCTCGACGCCAGTGTGCCCGGCCTCTCCGAATACTGGAACATGAAAGCCGCATCGAAAGCCGCCTCCTCCATCAGGGAGAGGGTATCCCTGTGGTCATCTGCCGTCTCCCCGCAGAAACCGGCTATTATGTCAGTGGTCAGCCCGCAGTCGGGCATCACGGAACGTATCTTCCTCACCCTCTCCAGATACCATTCCCTGGTGTACTTCCTGCGCATCTTCTCCAGCATGACATTGCTTCCGGACTGGACAGGAAGATGAATATGCCGGCAGATATTCTCATACATCGCCATGGTATAGATCACCTCATCACTTATATCCTTGGGATGGGAAGTGGAGAAACGCACCCGGAGATCGGGACTGATCTTGGCCACCATTTCAAGCAGCTGCGCGAAATTCACGTCTTTGTCCGCAGACTCAGGATCCTTCCACAGATAGGAATCGACGTTCTGGCCGAGAAGGTTCACCTCCCTGTATCCGTTGGCGAAAAGTTCCGCCGCCTCCCTGACAATGGTCTCGGGATCCCGGCTCCGCTCGACTCCGCGGGTATACGGGACCACGCAGTACGAACACACATTGTTGCATCCGCGCATTATCGAAATATAGGCGCTGACACCGTTCCTGTCCATCCTGACCGGAGTAATGTCCGCATACGTCTCCTCGTGCGACAGGAGCACATTCATCTGAGGAGTGTCCGGAGTGACATTCCTTATCAGTTCCGGGAGTGTCCTGTAAGAATCCGGGCCGGCCACAATATCCACGATATGCCCGTCCAGAAGCTTGTCCTTGAGTCTTTCCGCCATACATCCGACAATGCCCACCAGTACCCCGGGCCGACGCTGTTTCTGCAGGCGGAACTGGTCTATCCTGCCCCAGACACGCTGCTCCGCATTATCCCTTATCGAGCAAGTGTTGGCCAGTATCAGATCTGCCTCGTCCATGCTTTCCGTAAGGGCATAGCCGTTGTCCTGGAGTATGGACAGGATCACCTCGCTGTCGTTCACATTCATCTGGCAGCCATAGGTCTCTATATACACTTTCGGTCTGCCTTCTTCCTTTATCGGTCTGATATTCTTCATAATCTTCCAAATAATGCCGCGCCCGGCCCATTCCGGAGCGCAATGTCCCGGACATCCGTCCGGCTGCAAAGATAGGACTTTGCCACAAACCGGCAATCTCCCCTATATGGCGTCAAGCATCCTTTCCACCATCGATGAAGCATCTGTCTGCATCATCTGCCGGCTGTACCGTGCCACAACAGCTGAAAAAGCCTCCATGTTCTCCTGTCTGAGTGGTTCGGCAGGAGGAGACTTCATCTTGAGAGGGTTTATCGGGCTTCCGTTCTTCCACACCCGGAAATCAAGATGCGGCCCGGTGCTGCGGCCGGTGGATCCCACATAACCTATCACTTCTCCCTGTCTTACCCTCTTGCCGGCCTTGATGCCGGAAGCATACTTGGAGAGATGCAGATATGCTGTGGAATATACTGAATTGTGCCTGATCCTGATAACATTGCCGCCTGCTCCCTCATATTTTGCGCTTGTTACCACGCCGTCCCCGATAGTCACCACCGGAGTCCCCTTGGGAGCGGCATAGTCCACCCCTGTATGAGGCTGGACACGCCTTGTCACAGGATGCTTCCTCGCATACGAAAATCCGGAGCTTATCCTGGAATAGTGCAGCGGTGCCTTGAGGAAAGCCTTCCTCATGCTCTCGCCCTTTTCATTCCAGTATATATTCCCTCCGTCATGCTGGTCGAACATTACGGCCGGATAATTCTCACCCCTGCTCGTGAACAGCGCATAACGCACGGTATCCACCGCCACGACTTCCCCGTCACATATCTTTTCGTCATAAATCACCCTGAATCTGTCACCCTTCTGCAACCCGAAGAAATCCACCGTCCATGCATAGATGTCAGACAGGGAAAGTATTAGCAGCGAAGGTGCTCCGGCAGCCCTCATGTCATTCCACAAAGACGATTCTATCGTGACATCCACAGACTTTGTCCTGGACAGCACCGGCTTCTCCACCTTCCACGCCGTGTACGGTTCGCGGCAGCTGAAGACCACGCTCGATATCCTGTCTATGTCATAAGCCAGATACTCCATTCTTCCGGAAGCCGAAGTCCATGTCCGGTATGTGTTCCCTATCCTGACCGACCTGACATCGAATACGCTGTCACAGGCTTCCGAAAGATTGTATGCCTCCTGGGCTGTCATGCCGTTGCGCATCAGGATGGTCGAGAAGAAATCTCCGGAGCGCACCCGCCCTTCCTCCACGGAAAGGCTGTCCTCACTGAAGCCCCAGAATCCCTTGTCCGTCCCAGCATCCTGCACACCGGCGGCATCCGTCTCCCCTGTCGGATTCTCCTGCCGGCCTCCACAGCCGGCCGATACCAGAAACAGCACCGCCATCAGCAAATATCCGTAAACTCTCATCTCAATGCAATAATTTCAGCAAATTTAACCATTTTTTGAATTATTGAAAGGATATCCCCTGCCCCGTTTCCATCCTGTTTCCACTCTGATTCCACCTCGGATGCCACTGTTTCCGTCCTTGTTTACGCACTTCAGAGCCGGATCCGCAGTCCCTGATTCCGGAGTTTCCGGCATGGGAGTCAACAGGTTGATAACTTTGTGGAAAATTTTGGAAAATAGTGGAAGAAAGTGGAAAATTATTCTTACTTTTGCAGCAGGGAGTCCTGTACATTTTTCAAGGACTGCCCACATGGGACATGGCGAAATTCATAGGAGAATACACGGTCAAGGTTGACGACAAGGGCAGGCTGGTTTTCCCGTCTGCCTTCAAGGGCGTAATACCTGCCGGAGAAGACCTGAGATTCGTCATCAAGAAAGACATATTTGCCGACTGCCTTGAAATGTACACCTTCTCAGAATGGGAAAGACAGTCCGAAGAGGTGAAGTCAAGGCTGAACTTCTTCAACCAGAAACACGCGATTTTCTGGAGGGAGTATATGAGGAACCGCGCCATCGTGGAACCGGACCCGAAGCTCGGCAGGATCTCGGTGCCGAGAAAGCTGCTGGATGCCATTGGGGTCAACAAGGAAGTGGTCTTTGCAGGCAATGACTTCAAGATAGAGATTTGGGCCAGGGAAAAATATTCCGAGGCCATCATCTCGGGAGAAGAATTCATATCCTTGACGGAATCTCTTCCTGAGAACAGATAGGAGGAGAAGATATGTCGCTATATCACATACCAGTACTTCTTCATGAAAGTGTCGATGCGCTTGTCACCGCCACGGACGGCATATATGCTGACGCTACATTCGGCGGCGGCGGGCATTCAGCGGCAATACTCTCCAGGCTGGACAGCGGCGGAAGACTGATCGCATTCGACCAGGACGAAGACGCCGTCAGGAACAACCCTGTCGATGACCCGAGGCTGACGCTCGTACACAACAACTTCCGTTTCATCCGGAATTTCGTGACCTACTACGGGTACAGAGACGGGATAGACGGAGTGCTGGCCGACCTCGGGGTATCCTCCCATCAGTTCGACACGGCGGAAAGAGGCTTTTCATTCAGGTTCGATGCCCCGCTGGACATGAGGATGAATCCGGAAGCCGTCACCACGGCGGCTGACATCCTGAACACTTTCACACAGGAGGAACTGGAGAAGATATTGCGGCTGTACGGCGAGGTGGAGAACAGCAGGAAGATAGCAGGACTGATATGCAGTGCCAGAAGCAGGAAAGCCATCAGCACCACCGGCGATCTGCACGAAGCCATAGCCGCGGCCCTTCCGAAGGTGGCTGAACACAAGTTCCTGGCCAAGATATACCAGGCCCTCAGGATAGAAGTGAACCGGGAGATGAAGTCGCTGGAGAAATTCCTGTACGGTGCCGCTGCCGTACTGAAACCGGGAGGAAGGCTCGTCGTCATCACCTACCACTCCCTTGAAGACAGGATGGTCAAGAATTTCATAAGGTCAGGCAATATTTCAGGAGAGATTGAAAAGGACATATACGGCAACATTGAGGCTCCGTTCACAGCCGTCAACAGGAAACCGGTACTTCCGTCGGAAGAGGAGATATCGGGGAACACGAGGGCGAGGAGCGCAAAACTGAGGATAGCGGAAAGGACCGGCGCAGGACAGCCGGACAGACACAGACATGGAAAAGACTGACACAGGAACTGACAATGCCGGAACAGGCATCGGAGCAGAAGGCGGAAGCAGGCTGGACAGCATACTTACGTCCATAGGCAGGGGGGAAATACTGTTCACATTGAAATGCGACAGGTTCTTCCCTCATATCGTCTATACATTCTTCCTGATTTTCATGGTACTGCTGCTCAATTTCATGATAGAGAAGACCATGGTCAGGGTAGAAGAGAACAAGAAGGAGCTGTACGACCTGAAAATCGCACTCACGCACAAGAACACGGAGCTCATCGGCCTGGAAAAGCTGAGTTCCGTTCAGGAACTGCTTGAAAAGTCCGGATCGGACCTCGGCATACCTGACGGTCCGGCAGTATATGTAAAAGAGCGGTAGCCCGACACCCGACAACAAGGCGGATCACCGCACAGACACGGCAATATATGGAAACAGAAGAGGACAGGAAAATACAGGACAGCACGGGAAACGGAAGGGACAGGGTACATGTCATCCTGTTCCTGATATACTGTGCATTCATCCTGATGGCCGTGGTCGTAGTCCTGCGTATCTTCTATATCCAGCTGATATACAGACCTGAGACAACATACGTCGAGAAATTCACGACAGGCAACAAGAAAGTCGTGACAGAGCCGGAACGCGGGGCCATACTCACCCACGACGGCAAAATCCTGGCGGCGTCCACGCCCAAATACCAGATAGCGATGGACTGCACCGTGATGAAGAAGGAATACGCCAAGATGGAGAGCAGGAAAGACGGAGAGCAGAAAGAAGCCGAGTGGCAGAAGAAGGCCGGGAAACTCGCCGCAGGACTCGCCTCCATATACAAGGACAAGAGCGCTGCGGAATATCTGGAGCTGATACTGAAGAACAGGAGGAACAACAGGCAGTACATGCGCATAGGCGGGCTTGTGGACCATGACATAATGCAACAGGTGAAAGCCCTTCCCCTGTTTGACGAAGGGAAATACAAGGGCGGGCTCATCATTGAGAAATACGACAAGAGGATATATCCGTACGGGCCTCTCGCCAGGAGGGTGCTTGGCCATCTTGACGACAACAACCCCAACAATGACAATGTCGGGATAGAAGGGAAATACGACTACGTCCTGCACGGGAAAGAAGGGATAGAGTGGCTCCGGGAGACGGACAACAACGAATACATCAGGGACTATGACAGCACATTCGTCAAGGTGGAGAACGGAAAGGATGTGAGGACCACCCTTGACATCGAGCTTCAGGACATCTCCGAGAGGGCGCTGAAAAAGGCGATAGAGAACCAGCCGGACATCGAGGGAGGATGCGTCATAGTCCTGGACGTGAAGACCGGGGCAATCAGGGCCATGGCGAACCTCACGGTAGAGGAAGACGGACAGGCCAGAGAAAGATACAACTACGCCATAGGCAGGGCGGACGCCCCTGGCTCAGTATTCAAGACGGCATCTCTGATGGCCCTGCTCGACGACAGGAAGACGACCCTTTCCACGGAAGTGCCTACATTCTACGGGAAATGGTCATACAACGGCGTGAAACTGCCTGACGACCCTTACCTTAAAAGGAGGGGGTCGGACAAGATCACTGTCAGGGAAGGCCTGGAAATATCTTCGAACCAGGTATTCAGGTATCTGGTCTGCATGAGCTACGACAAAGACCCCGGCCGCTTCGTGAACAAGCTGTACGAATACGGGCTCGGAAGCACGTTCGACTTCGACCTGATCGGACTGGCCTCCCCTGAAATACCGATGCCGGGCGAATACAACTGGAGCGGGACCACGCTTCCGACCATATCATACGGCTACAGCATCAGGGAGACGCCGCTGCACATAGTCATGTTCTACAATGCGATAGCCAACAAGGGGAAACTGATGAAGCCGTATCTTGTCGAAGCCATAGAGAAAGACGGCAAGACGGAAAAACGTTTCAAGCCGCAGATACTGAACGGAGCCATCTGTTCGAGGAGTACAAGGGACAGCCTGGTCAGCGCCCTCAGGTCTGTAGTGACGGACGGGACAGGCTCAAGGCTCAAGAACGCCAAATGCGATGTCGCAGGCAAAACCGGGACCGCCAGGATCCTTGTGAATTTCATGAGGAACGGCAAAATGGTATCGGCATACCAGGACAACGAGGGCAGGAAAATGCACCAGGGCTCGTTCGTCGGCTTCTTCCCGGCGGACGACCCGGAATATACAGCCATCGTAGTGGTATATTCCAAGCTCTCCACCAAAGACTATTACGGAGGATCAATTCCGGCCAATGTCCTCAGGGAAATTGTGAACAGCATATATTGCCTGACCCCTGGCTGGGGCGGGGAACTTGAGCCGGCAGGCAAGGTGCCGGAAATGTCGGCAGCGAACATAGAGACAGGAGCGGACATGCTTGAACAGGTGCCTGACATCAAGGGACTCGGGCTGAAGGACGCGCTGTACTCGCTGGAGAACTGCGGCTACGGATATGAATACGAGGGCTTCGGGCATGTCGCCTCACAGAGCCCGGCCGGAGGGACAAAGGCGAAGAAAGGGACTATTGTAAAATTCGTATTGAAATAAAGGAAAGATATGGATATAAGGACTATCATAGCAGGATGCGGGGCAGTCGGTACCGAAGGCAGCCTCGACACGGACATCAGGGCCGTCACAGATGATTCCAGGAAAGTGACCGGAGGAACAATGTTCGTCGCGGTCAAGGGATTCGCCGCGGACGGGCATGACTATATCAGGGCGGCGATCGACAAGGGAGCTTCGGCCATTGTCTACGAAGACGAGGCTGCAAGACAGGCCGCCGGACAGGTGCAGGACAACGTTACATGGATCAGGACAGAGTCCTCACGGCACGCCCTTGCCGTCATAGCATCCAATTTCTACGGTAATCCGTCCGGGAAGCTCACTCTGGTCGGGATTACGGGCACCAACGGGAAGACAACGACAGTGACACTGCTCTACCACCTGTTCAGGAGTCTTGGATATGAATGCGGACTGCTTTCCACGATAGCCAACTATGTGGGGACAAGATGCAGCGAGGCAGTCAATACGACATCAGACCCTCTCACCATCAATTCCCTGATGGCAGACATGGTGGAGGCAGGCTGCCAGTACTGCTTCATGGAAGTAAGCTCCATCGGAATCGAGCAGGAAAGGGTGGCGGGGCTCAGGTTCAAGGCCGGAATATTCTCCAACCTCACCCACGACCATCTTGACTACCACAAGACTTTCGCGGAATACCTCAGGTGCAAGAAGCTTTTCTTCGACAACCTGCCTTCCGATGCAGTCGCCATCACCAACATAGATGACAAAAACGGGAGAGTGATGGTCCAGAACACGAAGGCTGAAGTCGTGACCTACTCATGCAAGTCCATTGCAGACCATACTTGCCGCATCATCGAAGAAAGTTTCGACGGGATGCAGCTCTCCATAGACGGGAAGGAATGCTGGACAAGCCTTATAGGCCAGCACAATGCATACAACATACTGGCCATCTACACGACAGCCGTCTGCCTCGGCGCCGGTGAGGAAGAGACACTGATAGGCATAAGCAAGCTCAAGTCCGCACCGGGAAGGCTTGAGACAATAAGGGGACCGCGCTACATATCCGCAGTGATAGACTACGCACATACCCCGGACGCGATGGAAAACGTGCTCAGGACCCTGAGGGAGATAGCGCCTGAGAGGGAGCTGACATGCCTTTTCGGCTGCGGAGGAGACCGTGACAAGACCAAGAGACCGGAAATGGCTGCCGTGGCCCAGAAGATGGCGGACAGGATCATCGTCACCTCAGACAACAGCAGGACGGAAAAGACGGAAGACATCATGGAGGACATAAAGGCCGGCATGGACATCAAAGGCAGGGCCAGGTCACTGTTCATAGCTGACAGGAAGGAAGCCATCAGGACTGCGCTGATGACAGCCCCTGACGGGGCCACTGTCCTGCTTGCCGGCAAAGGGCACGAG
Source organism: uncultured Bacteroidales bacterium (assembly GCA_944326315.1). Taxonomy (GTDB): domain Bacteria; phylum Bacteroidota; class Bacteroidia; order Bacteroidales; family UBA932; genus Cryptobacteroides. The sequence continues at coordinate 17,611 of CALVDP010000030.1, read as the reverse complement.
ACTTACCAGATAATAGGCAGGGAAAAACGGCATTTCGACGAGAAGGAGATTGTCACAGAGATATTCAGGGAAATGGAAGCTGCGGACATGTAGCCGCGGCGGACAGTCACAAGGAAAACAGGAACAATATGCTATACCATCTTTTCGAAGCACTGAAAGAATACGATATTCCCGGGCAGGGACTGATGAGCTATCTGTCATTCCGAGCAATGATGGCGAGCGTGACAGCCATGCTTATATCCCTGGTCATCGGGAAGAAGATCATCAGATGGCTCCAGAAGAAACAGATAGGGGAAGAAATCAGGGACCTGGGTCTCGAAGGACAGCTCCAGAAAAAGGGAACGCCGACAATGGGAGGCATCATCATCTTCATCGCCGTGATGGTGTCTGTCCTCCTCTTCGCCGACCTGACGAACATATATACGGTAATACTGATACTGACCACACTCTGGTTCGCCGCGCTCGGCTTCACCGATGACTATATAAAGGTATTCAGGCACAACAAGGAAGGCCTCAGCGAAAAAGGCAAGCTGATAAGCCAGGTCATTTTCGGACTCGGACTGGGCCTGACTGTTTGCTTCAGCCCGGACATCGTGGTCAGAGAGAAGGTCCAGGTCGGTGACAATGCCCCCGACACGACGCAGACAAGCGGGATGGAAGCCTCCGGAGAAAGGGTCTCCAGGGCCAGGCCGTCCTCCCAGACACTGGACATCAACACTGAATTCAAGGTTCACTCCGGAGAATGGAAAGAAGAGGATGTGGTGAAAAGCACGAAGACCACGCTTCCGTTCATCAAGAACCATGAATTCGACTACAAGTGGCTCTCACCGTTCAAGGGGGCATTGGGATGGTACTGCAAATGGGCGATCTACGTTCTCATGATAGTGCTTGTCATCACCGCATGCTCGAACGGGACCAACCTTACGGACGGCATGGACGGACTCACCACAGGGACATCCACAATCGTGGTGGTCGTACTCGGAATATTCGCCTACCTGTCCGGAAACATCATAAACGCGGAATACCTCAACATAATGTACATACCTGGCACAGGCGAGATAGGTGTCTTCATGGCGGCTTTCGCCGGGGCGCTCATAGGATTCCTCTGGCACAACTCCTACCCTGCCCAGGTATTCATGGGAGATACGGGCAGTCTGATGATAGGCGGGGTGATAGGCGTATGCGCCATCCTGATCAGGAAGGAACTCCTGCTTCCCGTACTGTGCGGAGTATTCTTCGTGGAGACCCTTTCCGTAATGATACAGAGAAGTTATTTCAAATATACCAAGAAAAGGTACGGGGCCGGACGCAGGGTATTCAAGATGACTCCCCTGCACCATCATTTCCAGAAGGAAGGGATACCGGCACTGATAACAAAGCCGGCCAAGGCATTGCCAGAGGCCAAGATCGTGGTAAGGTTCTGGATTGCAGGGATCATTCTGGCCGTGCTGACGGTCGCCCTGCTGAAAATCAGGTAGCCGGATTGCGGTAAGGAAAGATGACGAAAACTGACAAGGATTGAAAATTCAAAAGCAAGACAATATGAAACGGATTGTAGTTCTGGGTGGAGGCGAAAGCGGCGTCGGGGCGGCTGTCCTGGCCAAGGTCAAGGGATTTGACGTATTTCTGTCCGACAAGGGCACAATAGACGGTAAATATGAGGAAGAGCTCAGGAAGTGGGACATCCCGTATGAATCCGGGAAGCACACGGAAGAGCTGATACTCAATGCAGACGAGGTGATCAAGAGCCCAGGCATCCCGTCCACGTCACCTGTTGTCGTGAAAATAGCCGCCGCAGGCATCAACATAATATCGGAAATAGAATTCGCCGGCAGATACGACAAGGCAAGGAAGATATGCATCACGGGAAGCAACGGCAAGACGACCACCACTTCCCTGATATACTATCTTCTGAAGAACGCCGGACTGAACGTCGGACTTGGAGGCAATATCGGCAAGAGCTACGCGCTCCAGGTGGCGACAGAGAATTATGACATATATGTCCTGGAGCTGAGCAGTTTCCAGCTGGACAACATGTACGATTTCAAGGCGGACATCGCCATCATCACCAATATCACGCCCGACCATCTGGACAGGTATGACCACAAGCTGGAGAACTACGTACGCGCCAAGTTCAGGATCACGCGCAACATGGACAAGGACGACTTCTTCATCTTCTGCTCGGATGACGAGATCACCATAAGCCATCTGGACAAGATAGTGATGAAGGCAAGGATGCTTCCGTTCACACAGAAAGGTGAGGTCAGGGAAGGTGCGTTCGTCAGGGACGACAAGATGGTGGTGAGATATGACGGCGACGAATGCGACATGTTCCTCCAGGAGCTGGCACTCGGAGGCAAGCACAATGTGTACAACTCCATGGCTGCAGCCATAGCCGGCAAGGTCATGAACATAGACAACGAGAAGATCAGGGAAGCCCTGTCATCGTTCCAGGCGGTGGAGCACAGGCTGGAAAAAGTGCTCAGCGTCGGGGATGTGCTCTATATAAATGATTCCAAGGCCACCAACGTGGATGCCGCATGGTACGCGCTCGAATGCCAGACCAGACCTGTGGTATGGATTGTCGGAGGTACGGACAAGGGCAATGACTACACCCCTCTGCAGCCTTTGGCCAAAGAGAAGGTGAAGGCGATAGTGTGCCTCGGCGTGGACAACAGAAAGATCCACGAGGCGTTCGGTGAAATAGTGCCGCAGATGTACGATGTGACCTCCGCCGAGGATGCAGTGAAGACAGCCAGCAGACTCGCGGTTCCAGGAGACGTCGTCCTGCTGTCGCCATGCTGCGCAAGCTTCGACCTGTTCAGGAACTATGAAGACCGCGGAAGGCAGTTCAAGGAAGCTGTAAGAAATCTTTAACCAACACCATGATGGACGTGAACACAGATACAGGCACGGGAAGGAGAAGCGTCTGGAGCTTCTTCGACAATGTCAAGGGTGACAAGGTGATATGGATGATAGTACTGCTGCTCATCATCATATCGCTCATCACCATTTTCGGCTCGGCATCCAGTCTTGCCTCAGCCGAGGACGGCGTGTCCAGACTCGACATTTTCCTCACCCAGTTCAAGTTCGCGTGCGGAGGAATTCTGCTGATCATAGGACTGTACAATTTCAGGAACATCTATCTCATCAAGGCAGGCGCAAGCATCGGCTTCCTGGTGTCGCTGGGCCTCCTGCTTTGCCTGATCTTCGACATCGGCGGGCTTGCCATCACAGTGAACGGGGCCACAAGGGCTCTGATGATAGCAGGACAGCAGATATACATATTCGAGATCATCAAGGTCGCCATGGTCATGTACCTCGCATGGGCGATAGACGCATACAAGGCGGATTCGTTCAGGCTGCCCAAGGCCCTTGCCATCCTCTCTCCAAGGCTGGCCTTCCTTGAAAAGCCGTTTGCCAAGAGGATGATATACATCTACCTGCCTGTCATCCTGACCGCTGTGGGAATGTTCAAGGGCGGAATATCCAGCACTCTGTTCACCGGACTGATAATGTTCGTCATCCTTTTCCTCGGAGGCATGCCCAAGAAGGAAATCTTCGGGGCACTGGCTGTGGGCATCAGCATCATCGGTCTGTTCGTAGGCCTGCATTTCGCCACGGAAGGCAAATTCGTCCCGAGAATTGGGGTGGCCATAGACAGGCTGACCCTCTACCAGGAATACAGGACAATAGAAGACGAAAACAAGGTCGCCGCCATCGAGGAAAGCCGGGGTGAGACCCACACGTGGAGCGATGAATACAGGCGCGCGATGGACAGGATCAGACAGCCGGAAAGCGCCAAGCTTGCGATCAAGGAAGGGGGGCTTATTGGCAAAGGGCCCGGAAACAGCACCCAGAAATATTCCGTCTTCGCCATTTTCAGCGACTACATTTATTCGTTCATCGTGGAGGAATACGGCCTCATAGGAGGCGTTATCATCATGATACTGTATCTGAGCATACTTGCACGGGGATGCATGATAGTCAGGCTGTGCGATACTTGCTTCGCGAAAATAGCCGTGGCCGGACTGTGTCTGCTGATTACCGGACAGGCATTCATGCACATAATGGTGAATGTCAACATAGGTCCGCTCACAGGACAGACCCTTCCGCTGATAAGCCACGGCAGCAGCTCTTTCCTGTGTTTCAGCGTGGCTTTCGGAGTCCTCCTGTCCATAAGCAGGCTCGCGAGGAAGAAGCTCGATGCACAGATAGCGCAGGTGCAGGCTGAAGAAGCTGACGACAGAAGCCTGGAAGACGGGAACCTGGAAGACGGGACGGCGGAGACAGATGAACAGGAAAACGGCAATTCACCGGATTTAAGACCGGATTGGAAGTGATATTATGGAAAAAGACAGGAAAGCACTGAGGGTAATAGTTAGCGGAGGCGGGACCGGAGGACATATCTTTCCCGCCCTGGCCATTGCCGACAAGCTGAAAGAGATAAATCCAGGGACAGAGATACTGTTCGTGGGGGCCGAAGGCAGGATGGAAATGGAAAAGGTGCCGGCTGCAGGATACAGGATCATCGGACTGCCGGTGTCAGGCCTGCAGAGGAAACTATCCGCGGCCAACCTCAGCCTGCCGTTCAAGATAATCAAAAGTATCAGGATGGCAGGGAAAATCATAGACAGTTTCAGGCCTGACGTGGCAGTAGGCGTGGGTGGATATGCAAGCGCTCCCCTGCTGTGGTGTGCGGAAAGGAAGAAAGTCCCGACGCTGATACAGGAACAGAACGGCTTCGCCGGACTCGCCAACAGGATACTCGGCAGACATGCCAGCCGCATCTGCGTGGCATACGACGGCATGGAAAAGTTCTTCCCTGCGGAAAAGATAGTCATGACGGGAAACCCTATCCGGAAAGAAATTGTGCCCGCCACCCCGGAAATGAAGGAAGAGGCGATCAGGTATTACGGACTCGACCCGAAGAAGAAACACATCTTCATCGTGGGAGGGAGCCTCGGGAGCAGGACATTGAACAATGCAGTCATGAAATGGGTCAGTGACGGCTGCCCGGGCGGAGAAGACATAGAAATACTGTGGCAATGCGGCAAGTTCTACAAGGAAAGTGTCGGACGCTTCGCCGAAGCCGCCGCAGACAAGATGAAATACGTACACCACGACGACTTCATCAGACGGATGGACCTGGCATACGCCATGGCCGACGTGGTCATCTCCAGGTCAGGGGCGAGCTCAGTCTCGGAACTCTGCGCTGCGGAAAAGGCTGTGATATTCGTCCCGTCCCCCAACGTGGCTGAAGACCACCAGACACACAACGCAATGGCTCTGGTCAGAAAAGGCGCCGCAATGCTTGTGACTGATGAGGAAGCCGGTGACAGACTGATGTCTGCGGCATGCGCTCTTGTGAAAGACGAGACGGCATGCCGGAATATGGAAAGGAATATCGCAGCCCTTGCAAGAAGGGACGCAGCATCCAGAATCGCCGGGGAAATATACGACATGGTGGAGAACAGCCGGAAGAAATAAAGGAGGACAGGAAATGGGAAAATACAATAACATATATTTCATAGGTATAGGCGGCATAGGGATGAGTGCCATAGCCAGATATTTCAAGTTCAAGGGATACAATGTCTCCGGATACGACAGGACTCCGTCGGATATTACCGCGGGCCTTGAAAGCGAAGGGATACCCGTACACTATGAGGACAACACCGGATACATACCGGAGGACGTGGCCGGGACACTTGTAGTATATACACCCGCAATCCCGCATGACATGGGAGAACTTGTCTATGTCCGCGAGCACGGATATAATGTACTCAAGAGGTCACGCATCCTCGGCGAGATCACAGACGGGCAGAGATGCCTGGCAGTGGCCGGCACACACGGCAAGACCACGACCAGCACCCTCACCGCCCACATATTCGAAAGCAGTGGCGAAGGCTGTTCGGCATTTCTCGGGGGAATCTCGAAGAACTACGGCACGAACCTCCTGACATCGGCCAACAACGTTGTGGTCGCGGAAGCGGACGAATTCGACAGGTCTTTCCTCCAGCTGCATCCGGAAACCGCAGTCATCACCGCAATGGATGCAGACCATCTGGACATATACTCGGATATCAGCCATGTCAGGGAAGCGTTCAGGGCATTCGCCTCACAGGTCAGCGGGACGCTGATCCTCAAATACGGGCTCGGCATAGGTCCCGAAGACACCGGGGCGAAGATACTGAGCTATTCATACGACAATCCGGAGAGTGACTTCCACGCCGCACACATCAGGAAAGACGAATGCGGATACTTCACGTTCGACATCGTATGGCCGGGAGGCATTGTGAAAGACTGCAGGGCAGGCGTGCCGGGATGGGTCAATGTAGAGAACAGCATAGCGGCGGCAGCCATAGCACTCACCTACGGGCTGGATCCGGATAAGGTCAGGGAAGCCCTCGGCACATTCTCCGGAGTCAGGAGAAGATTCGACATACATTACAACAGGCCGGGACATGCATACGTGGACGACTACGCCCACCATCCGGCCGAAATAGCGGCGGCGATAAGCTCCATCCGGGACATATTCCCCGGCAGGAAGCTCACCGCAGTGTTCCAGCCGCACCTGTACACACGTACACGGGACTTCGCGGAGGACTTCGCCACTGTGCTCGGCAAGGCTGACAGGCTCATACTCCTGGACATCTACCCTGCACGCGAAGAGCCGATACCGGGGGTCACATCCGAGATCATCTTCAACAAGGTCAGGCTTGAAGACAAGACCCTGATACGGAAAGAAGAGCTCATGGACACCCTGGAGAGAGAAGACACTGACATACTCGTCACGTTCGGGGCAGGCAATATCGACAGGTTCGTGGAACCGATAACGGAACTTATGGAAAGGAAATACGGGAAATGAAAGGATCCGGAAGCATAATCAGGACTGTGGCAGGCATGTCCGTACTGGGAATCATCCTGGTATGCCTTGCCATATCCCTTGGGGCCAGCAAGTCGTCCAGGGGAAAGACATTATGCGAAAAGACCGAGGTAAGCATCCTTGACAGCGCCGAAAGCCGGTTCATCTCGGAACAGGACGTGCTCGAATACATAGCCGGGGGCTATGGGAAAACGGAAGGCATACCTGTCGGGGACATAGACCTCAAAAAGATAGAAGACATACTGGACGGGCAGAGCGCCGTACTCAAGAGCGAGGCTTACTGCACGAAGGACGGGGTGCTGCATGTGGGCATCACACAGCGGAAGCCTGTCATGAGACTGCAGAAAGGCTCCGAAGGCTTCTACGCAGACAGCGAAGGATACATATTCCCGATGAAACACGGAAGATCCAGCTATGTCGTGGTCATCGACGGGGCCATACCGCTGAAGCTGGACAAGACCTGCAGGGGGCTGGCTTCCACGGAAAAGGAAAGACAATGGATGCGCCAGATGACGGAACTCGTGAAATACATGTACAGCGACAAGGTATGGAAAGAGAATATCGTACAGATACATGTGCAGGGCAACGGAGACCTGGTGCTGATTCCGAGAGAGGGACAGGAGAAGTTCATTTTCGGCAAGCCGACGGCCGTAGCGGAGAAATTCACCCTGATGGAGTGTTATTACACGAGCATCGCCCCGGCCAGAGGCAAGGACAAGTACAGGACAGTGGACGTCAGGTATGACGGACAGATAATATGCAGATAAAAAAACTATTATACCATGGACGAAAAACACATTGTAGCCATCGATCTCGGGTCATACAAGGTGGCCCTGACAGTAGCCCGCATCAACGGAGATGACATACAGGTGATCTACTACAAGGAAGCCCGCTCGGAAGGCATAAGGAACAGCTATGTCTACAACTCCATGAAAGTCACCAGGTCGCTCAGGGCACTGGTCGAAGATGCCGAGAAGGAGCTGAACATCAAGATCACGCAGGTGGTTGCAGGCATGCCGAAATACAATGTCTACCAGGTGACAAGCCAGGCCAAGATGCCCCTCAATGAAGAAGAGTGCATCACTGAAGATGACATCAACACCCTCAAGACATCGGCACTGGAGCGCTACCCGCTGGAGAAGCCGGAAAGGGAAGTGCTGTTCGGAGCCGTGGCACAGTCGTTCTCGACAGGCGAGGATTTCCAGCTGGTAGAGAACGACATCATCGGGATTCCGAGCGATGTGCTCGAAGGCAATTTCAAGGTATTCATCGGGAAAAAGAGCGCCCTTCACGCCCTGGACGTGGCCTTCAACAACCTGAAATTGGGCGTGGCCAAGAAATATTTCACCCCTGAAGTCCTGGCGAAGGCAGTGCTTACACCTGCGGAGATGGACAACGGCGTGGCTCTGATCGACTTCGGCGGAGGCGCGACTTCCGTATCCATATATTCCGGAAGCATAATGAGGCACTATGCGGCCATACCGTTCGGAGGAATGGCCGTCACCACTGACATAAGGAACGAGTGCATGATCTCGGATTCGCTGGCAGAGAACATCAAGCTGGCATTCGGAGCCTGCATGCCGGACAAGCTGCAGACACTGAGCGAGAAAATCATCCAGATAAACAATGCCAGCGAAGCGGTGCCGAACAAGCAGCTTCCGGTCAAGTATCTGTCTGAGATCATCACATACAGGGTGAAGGAAATAATGGAAGCTATCCTGTACGAGATAGAACAGAGCGGCTACGCAGACAACCTCAGAAGCGGCATTGTGCTCACGGGCGGAAGCGCCAACCTCACCAACTGCGCAAATTACATAAAGGAACTGTCAGGATATGACGTACGGCACGGGTATCCGAAACACCAGCTCGTATCCCACATGGGCTGCGATGCCATCCGGGAGACAAATGCGGCAGTCAGCCTGGGACTTGTCCTCGCGGCCAAGGCGGACAGGATACCGGACTGCGTTCTCGGAGAGACCATGGTCAACATAGGAGACACCGTGACCTTCGGGGAAAACGGGACATGCAAGGAAGAGGCCGATGCCGGAGAAACCGGAGACAACATCCCTGTCACAGAAGAAGCCGTCACGGAGAATGAAGCATCCGCGCCGGACACAGACACCAGGACCGGCCATGCGGCTGAAAATGACGGGGCCGGCGCCAAAGACCCGGAACTTTTCTCGAAAGGGGAAATAGAAGAAGTACCTGTAGCGGACGGGGCGAAAAAAGGCAAAGGGCACAAGAAGCGCGGGGAGAATGTCATCTGGACCACCATCGAGTCCACGATAGACAAGGTATGCAGGAAGCTGTTCGAGGACAATCCGGGAGTGTGAGGCGCCCGGGGACAGAATACTGCAGCATATGTTTCAGAAAATAAAAGGACAATGATATGAGCGACGTATTACCTGTAAACTGGTCACCGGGAAACCACATCATCAAGGTCATCGGAGTCGGTGGAGGAGGATGTAACGCGGTGGACTACATGTACAAGCAGAACATCAAAGGCTGCGATTTCATAGTGTGCAACACTGATTCACAGGCGCTGCAGAAGACATCAGTGCCTACCAAGCTCCAGCTCGGGGCCGGACTCGGCGCAGGATGTGACCCTACCAAGGGAAGGAATGCGGCGATAGAAGCTGCTGACGCCATTGACAAGGCCATCATCAAGACCGGGACACAGATGCTGTTCATCACCGCCGGAATGGGCGGAGGAACAGGCACCGGTGCATCACCGGTGATAGCGGACATGGCCAGGAAAAGCGGCATACTTACAGTAGCCGTGGTCACCCTGCCATTCCTCAACGAAGGGAATGAATCTCTGTCTAAGGCCATCGACGGCATCCACGAACTGCAAAAATGCGTGGACAGCCTGCTCATCATAAACAACGAGAAACTCTACGAATACTACGGGGACCTGCTCGTTCACGATGCATTTCCCAAGGCGGACGAGGTGCTCGCCACCGCAGTCAGGGGCGTGATAGAGATCATCACTACGGCAGGACACATCAACGTGGACTTCCAGGACGTAAGCACGATGATGAGGAACAGCGGCATGGCACTGATGGGCTGCGGTCACGGCAGCGGGGAACACAGGATACAGGACGCCATCAAGGGCGCGCTGGAATCCCCGCTGCTGAATGATTTCGATCTGAAGACAGCCAAGAACGTGCTCATCAACATCACGGTAGGCAAGAACGACCACGGACTCTTCATGAAAGAACTGGACTCCATCAACAAGCAGATCAAGGAATATACCGGCAATGCCAACAATTTCAAGAGAGGGATCGTACTGGACGAAAATCCGGACGTCGGGGACAAGATAAGCATCACCGTCATCGCCACAGGCTTCAAGATGAACATGCTCAGCTCGATCACCGACATCAATCTCGGCAATACGATCATGATCGACAATGACTTCGTGTACAACAGGAATTCCGCCCTGTCCAGCGGGACAGAGCTTCCGGAGCCTCCTGCGGGAATCAAGATCGGCTACAACGACAGCGGGAACAGCAGGAAATTCCATTTCGAGGAAGGATATGTCCCGACACTGATAGTATCCGACGGGCAGAGCATAAGTTCGCTCGAATCGGTACCTGCCATCAGAAGGGCGTTGAAAAAAGAAAATTAAAGAGTATCTTTGTGCCGCTTTTCAATTATTTTTCGGAAATGGACAGAAAGACAAGAGTAAGGTTTGCTCCGTCACCGACAGGCCCCCTGCACATGGGAGGTGTCAGGACAGCATTGTACAATTATCTGTACGCCAGGCAGCACGGAGGCGATTTCATCATAAGGATAGAGGACACGGATTCCCACAGATTCGTTCCGGGTGCTGAAAAATACATAATAGAAGCCCTCAACTGGTGCGGCATCATACCGGACGAAGGCGTGGATGAAAACGGCAATGTGGTGGAGACACCGTCAGAAAGGCATCCGCACGCTCCTTACAGGCAGTCCCAGAGACGCGGCATATACAGGAAATACGCCGAAGAGCTTGTAGAGAAAGGCTTCGCGTACTATGCTTTCGACACCGCCGAAGAACTTTCGGCAAAACGCGAGGAGATGGAAGCCAGGAAAGAGACTTTCATCTATAACCACATCACCCGCAAGTCCCTGAGGAACTCGGTATCGATGCCGGAAAGCGAATGGAGGCCTCTTCTCGAAAGCCGTACGGACTGGACCATACGCTTCAAGATGCCGGAAGACCGCATAGTGAAGATGGACGACCTCATCAGAGGCCATATCGAGGTGAACACCGACACCCTGGATGACAAGGTGCTGTGGAAAAGGGCGGACGAGCTGCCGACATACCATCTGGCCAACATCGTGGACGATCATCTCATGGAGATCACGGAAGTCATCAGAGGCGAGGAATGGCTGCCGTCACTGCCGCTGCACTATCTCCTGTATGAAGCATTCGGATGGCAGGACAGCCAGCCGAGGTTCGCTCACCTGTCGCTGCTGCTCAAGCCGGACGGCAAAGGCAAGCTGAGCAAGAGGGACGGTGACAGGCTCGGCTTCCCTGTATTTCCTCTTCAGTGGACCAATGCCGAAGGAGAGGTGTCGAGAGGCTATCGCGAAGACGGATATTTCCCTGAAGCATTCGTGAACATGCTGGCCATGCTCGGATGGAATCCCGGCGATGACAGGGAGCTCTTCACCATGCAGGAGCTGACCGAAGCATTCTCGCTGGAACGGGTCATCAAGTCAGGAGCCAGATTCAATCCTGACAAGGCGAAATGGTACAACAAGGAGTATCTGCGCATGAAATCCGACGAGGAACTTACCGAGCTTTTCATCCCGGTACTTGAGAAGCACGGCATGAAGATAGTGGAATGCGCCAAATGCGCCATCACCGCCGGTGCGGAAATGACAGCACAGGGAGCTGACTTCAAAAATCACATATTCACCATGGACTATGTGCGCAGAATAGTGTCCCTCATCAAGGAAAGGGCCACCTTTGTGGCTGACTTCTGGGACATAGCATCCTACCTCTTCGTGTCTCCGGAAACATACTCGGAAAAGGATGCCGCCAAGTTCTGGAAAGAAGAAAACTACACTCCCGCATTCCAGGCTGCGGACTTCATACACGGCTTCACCGGAGAGTTCTCGAAAGAATCCCTCGAAGGCCCGCTTGAAGAATACATCAGAAGCAACGGATGGCCTATGGGAAAGGTCATGAACTGCCTGAGGCTGGCTCTCGTGGGAGCCTCCAGCGGACTTGGCATCGCGGACATCGTCACCATCATAGGCAAGGACGAGCTCGCCGCCAGGATGAAGAACATAAAGGAGAAGCTCGGATAACAGGACGGGATGAATTCAATACTAATATCCACAAAAACCGACAAGTCATGAAAAAGTTGCTGTTATTTCTGGCGGCCATGATCACAAGCGCCGCCATGCTGCAAGGTTGCGAAGAGACAAGGATAAAGGAAAACAGGCTTCCTGAAGAAGCACAGACCTTCATCCACCAGTACTTCCCCGGCGTCAACATCACTTTCGCCGAAAGAGAAAAGGATGACGGATACAAGCACTACAATGTCAAGCTGGCTGACGGCACTGAAATAGAATTCGATGCGTCAGGCAACTGGACAAGCATAGACTGCGAATTCGCCAATCTCCCTGCCGGAGTACTCCCGGAGACAATCACCACCTATATTGAGAACAATTATCCTGGCAGCAAGGCCTACAAGGCAGACAAGGAATTCGGAGGCTACGAAGTCGGCATTACCGGCGGACTGGAACTCATATTCAACACTGCCGGGGAATTCGTCAGGGAATCGAGATGAAAGGCATCCTGACAAATTCGGCCGAAGGGAATTCCGAAGCGAGATAGTCCTTCACATACTTTTCCGTATCCTGCCGTATGATATTGTCATCATCGGCAGGATACATGTTGAATACCAGGGTATGCAGGCCGATGCCCCTCGATCTGGCAGCCTCCAGGCTCAGAAGCAAGTGGTTGATGCTGCCAAGCCGTCCTGAGGTGACGAAGACCAGCGGATATCCGCGGTCCGCCACATAGTCTATTGTCAGCAGACTCCGTGTCAGGGGTACCATTAGCCCACCGGCACCCTCGAGCAGCACTGCATCATAACGCCCGGAAAGCGTCTCGGCTGCCTTCTCTATCCTGGCGAAATCCACCGGTCTCCCGTCTATCTCCGCGGCAAGATGCGGAGAGCACGGATAGCTGTAAATCTCTGGCATGGTAAGGCCTTCAGTATCCTCCGGAAGCATGCCGCATCCCATTATCTTCCTGTGCAGCACGATATCTTCAGACACACCGTCATTGCCTGTCTGTATGAGTTTCTGGGTGACTGTCCTCACTCCCCTGCTGTTCCACAAGCTGGCCAGATATCCCGTAGCATAGCTTTTTCCTATATTGGTGTCAATTCCGCTTACAAAAAATACATTCTTCTGTTCCATTGCATGACTTCAGTCCGACAAAGTGTTTGACTCACGGCCGGGAACCGTGTCGGACAAGCTATGGATTCCCGGCAGTTTCCTTGCCGCCACATACACAGGATGATAAGTCAGCCTGCATCCTGCATCTGAGCGGAAACGTTCTTCGTAAGACCTGCAGAAAAGGTCAAGATCTCCCCTGGTCCAGGATCTTCTCTCCAGCCCGTTGACTCCGGTACGTTTCAGATGCCTCAGAACCTCCAGCGGAGAACGGAAATAGAGGGACATCTCTGCCTCTGCCGCAGACATGACCTCGAATCCGGGGCCGAGCATCTCTTTCAGACGGGCAAGAGACGGATAGCGGAGACCCTTCCCTGTCAGAGCTGTCACTTCCCGGAGATTTCCGGGACCGAACGTGCTGAACACCAGATACCCTCCATCACGAAGGCTTGTCCGGCATTTCCCGAAAAAGCCCTCCAGGTCATCGAACCACTGCAGCGCGGAGCTTGACACTATCATCCCAAGTCCGTCGGGAAACGGCACCTGCTCTGCATCACCGGGAATGAGTTCCACATAACCGATATCCTCGAACAGTCTCCCGAATTCAGGGCATATATCATTGAGATACAGCACATCAGGCACAAAGTCAGCTGTCATTGCCCTGGTCAGCAGCCCCGTACCGCAGCCTATCTCCATGATCCTGTCACGGAACGCCGCGGGAACAGTCACGGCAGCCATCAAGGCAAGATTGCCGGCTATTGCTTTCTGCGCTACAGCCTCGGAGTCATAACTCCCCGTAGCCCCTGCAAAACGTTTTCTTAGAAGTTCCTTATCCGTCATATCCCTTATCCGCAGCTCCCCTACCTGTCCTCTATCGCCTTCGCGAACAACAACTCCGAATAATGGTCCGCATCATACACTTCAACAGGAGTGCCCTGGAGCATCCATGCCGCGGACTGATTCCCGGCAGGAAAGATCCGGTCCCTGCTTCCCGCAAAAGCCCGCGACCACCTGAATACCGGCGCCGGCGAAGATGTCACGGCCCTGTACAGGACATCAAGTTCATCCTTCAGGCATTCCGCAGACAATTCCGGCCCGTGCCCCATGAAAGCGGCATAATTGTCCTGGCTGCCGCACATACGCCTCCTGAATTTTTTCAGGACAGTCCCGTCCATATTCTCAAGCGTGCCACGGAATACCTGTACCGGTATCCCATACCTGTCATCTACCGGCATCATCGTACCGTTGACTGCCGTACATGACAGGAAATGAGCATTCACGTCACGGAGCACCGTGGCTGCCACCCATACGCCCATGGACCATGCGGCAAGCCTGATGCCTTCATACCCGTCCAGGACAGATGCGTCGAAATCCAGCGTCCTGTAGTCATGACACAGCATGAAATCAGAATTTACGGGTACATATCCGTCGAACAGGCATCTCTCGCCGCCCCATCCCGAGAAGAAAAGAGTCAGGACCGGGCTGCCGTCATGTATAATATATTCACATTTCATCTTCCAATGCTTTAATCAGAGAACTTACGGCATCCTCCGTCATGTCTGCCGTAAGGGAAAAGCGCAGTCTTGAACTTCCTTCCGGGACTGTGGGAGGTCGCACCGGCAGCGCGAAAAACCCCTTTGCCCGGAGAGCGGCAGCTTTCCTGACCGTCTCCACGGTATCCCCTATGAGGACCGGCACTATATGTGAGTCTGACGGCATCGGGTAACCAGCATCCGAGACGGCCTTGCGCAGCATGGCAGAAATGCATGCCAGATGTTCCCTGCGGGAATCCATGTCCGGCAGTTTCTCCAGCAGGAAGCCAGTCCACATCCAGTTGAGCGGAGGAAGGGCCGTCGAATATATGAAAGGGCGCATCCTGTTTATCAGGAACTCGCGCACCACGCCGCTGCATGCGACGAAACCGCCGACCGAGCCGAGAGCCTTGCCGAAAGTCCCACAGAGATAGTCGATATCCGCGGCACATCCCAGGGCCGCGGCAAGCCCGGTCCCGGAAGGACCGTAGACACCGAAAGCATGGGCTTCGTCCACATACACGGAGACATTGCCGTACCGGCGCTTGAATCCGCATATTGACTTCAGGTCAGCCATGTCTCCGTCCATGCTGTAGACACTCTCCACGACAATGATGATCTGCCTGTATCCGGCATGCTCGCGCTCCAGGATATTGCCGAGATGTTCCATATTATTGTGGCGGAATCTGCTGAACGACGCTCCAGACAGGCGGATACCGTCAATAATACTCGCGTGCACCAGCTTGTCGGCGACAATAAGGGTGTCTTTTCCCGCTATCGCCGGCAGGATGCCGAGATTCATATGATAGCCGCTGTTGAAGACAAGGGCAGCCTCCTTTCCGAACATCTGCGCCAGCTTCCTTTCCACAAGTCCGCAGACTGGGAATTCGCCGGACAGGGAACGTGAAGACGAAGAGCCCATGCGGAAATCCTCGGGATGCAGACTGTCCAGGAACTCCCTTCGCAGCTCCAGATCGGATGCAAGACCGAGATAGTCGTTCGAGGAAAGATTCAGCATCCTCCGTCCGCCGGTCTCCACCTCGCAGCCGAAATGCTCCGCCGGGACAAGCCTGCGGTAATTGCCTGAGGCTTCCAGCCTGTCCAGTTCCTCCTGTAAATATTTATCAGACATACTTATGCTAAAGCTCTCCCGTAATTTTCACCAGGGCATGGGTAAGCCTGCCAAGCTGCTCCGGGCTTATAATATATGGCGGCATGACATAGACAAGCCTGCCGAAAGGCCTCACCCATACGCCTTCCTCGACAAAACGGCGCTGCATATACCCCATGTCCACAGGCTTCTTCACCTCTATCACTCCTATGGACCCAAGCACGCGGACATCGCTTACCGCAGGAAGCGATACGGCTGGCTGGAGCTCTTCCCTGAGCTGGGCCTCTATCGCGCGTACCTTTTCCTTCCATCCGGAGGCAAGAAGAAGCTCCGTGGAAGCTTTGGCGACTGCACATGCCAGAGGATTGCCCATGAATGTCGGTCCGTGCATGAAGGCATACGGAGGATTGCAGGAAATGCCGTCAGCCACCTTGTCCGAGGCCAGTACTGCCGAGAATGTCATATATCCGCCGGTAAGAGCCTTGCCAATGCACATTATGTCGGGTTCTACGCCTGCATGCTCCCACGCGAACAGCCTGCCTGTTCGCCCGAAACCTGTGGCGATCTCGTCGAAAATGACAAGGATGCCGTATTCCCTGCACAACGCCACAGCCTTCCTGAGATACTCCGGATGATAAAACCACATCCCGCCTGCTCCCTGCACCACAGGCTCAAGTATCAATGCAGCCAATGTGTCATGATGCTGCCTTACCATGTCCTCCAGAGGGCGGATGTCCTCATCATTCCACTCCCCGTCAAAGCGTGACGAAGGGGACGGGACAAAACGGCGTACGGGAAGCGCACTTCCGAACAGACTGTGCATCCCCGTGACAGGGTCACAGACCGACATGGCATTCCACGTATCGCCATGATAACCTCTACGTATCGTGACGAAATCCGTCTTCCGGGGATGTCCCGTAGCGAAATTGTACTGTACAGCCATCTTCATGGCCACTTCCACGGCCACGGAGCCGCTGTCCGCATAGAATATCTTCGACATTGACGGCGGGGCTATCCTGAGAAGCAGTTTCCCCAGGCTTACAGCAGGTTCATGGGTAAGGCCGCCGAACATGACATGCGACATCCTGCGGATCTGCGCCACGGCAGCCTCGTTCAGCACAGGATGGTTATAGCCATGTATTGCACACCACCACGAAGACATGCCGTCAATGAGGCGGCGTCCGTCTTCAAGCACTATTTCACAGCCTTCGGCATGATCTGCCTTGTATACCGGCAAGGGATTCGATGTGGAAGTATACGGATGCCAGAGATGATTCCTGTCAAAATCCTCTACCATACCCACACCTTTTTCAGTTGAAGTATTGTTCTTCATGACTACGTATCCTAAATCCGGAAATCTCTTCCGGCGGATACAAATATGGCATTTTTTTTCAAATATTTTCGTTTCGACAAAGACAACGTATGGCGGTGAGCCATAACAGGCAATCTGCTGCTTTACTTTCGGAATTCCGGCTAAGCCATTTACTCCGGCAAACGCCTTTGTCCTCGTTCCTTGCATTTTGCAAACTCTTACACACCTTAATGGAGATGGGTCAGCGGTGCGTTTAGGTCTTTCGAAGAAAGACATTTGAGGCGGGTCAAAAGTCCCGAAGGGACCGCGACCGGAGGAAGCGAAACCGACGACAAACCGAATGGAATACCGGACTGGTCCGGATATTCCTG
>CALVDP010000029.1 GCA_944326315.1 uncultured Bacteroidales bacterium | reverse complement strand
TCCTCCGGTCGCGGTCCCTTCGGGACTTTTGACCCAGCCTCCTTACGCCGGACTTCGTCCTCCATAGAGGTAATTCTCTGAAATTCATTCCATTCATTTCATCGAATTCACGTTAATTTATCGGACTTCGTCTTCTATATAGGTAATTCTCTGAAATTGACTCATTTCATCGGATTCACGTTATTCTATGCGAGTTTTTTAAATTTTTTTGTATATTTGAAAGATATAATTTCATATATCGGAAAGTGAAGGAGTCTGAACTGAAATTTTGAATTAAAAACCAAAATTTTCAAATTACGATAATTTGTAGGTAAAATTATCGATTTTAATCAAAACTGTAAGATTTTTCCGATAAATTCTTTCGATTAGAAAGCATGAGTAAGGTGCGCGGACACTACATTTTGCTGAAAAACATATTGTTGTAGTGAAAATAATTTATAACTTCGCGCCCGGTTTTAAATAAAGTCTATGAGAAATACGTTGTTGATTCTTCTTGAACTGCTAATCTGTACCATGCCGGTGATGGCATCTGTACAGGTCGATGAAAAGGAAGATGTCACAGTCAGCGGTGTCGTCACTTCTGCGGAAGACGGTGCGCCTCTGATTGGCGTCGTTGTGATGTCATCGGCGGGAGGAGGTATCAGTGCCTCTGACGACGGCAGTTATTCAATTTCCGTACCAGCCGGTACACTTCTTTCTTTCCATGCGATAAGCTATCAGACGGTCGAGTATGTTGTACCGTCAGGAAATCCGGAAGTAACATTCAATGTGTCAATGGAATCCGACTCCCAGCTTCTTGAGGAGACGGTCGTTGTCGCATATGGTGTCAGAAAGAAAGGCACCATCACCGGATCCGTATCGAGTGTAAAGTCTGAAAAGATTGAGAACACCCCTACCGCGGCTTTTGACCAGGCGCTCCAGGGGCAGGTCCCGGGTCTGACTGTCATGGCGTCTACCGGTGAGCCGAGTGTGGCTACCACCATGGTTATCCGAGGAACGAATTCCATCAACTCCGGTACGGCACCTCTTTATATTCTGGACGGTGCCGCCATCTCTTCATCGGAATTCAATGCCATCAACCCGTCGGATATCGAGAGTATTTCCGTATTGAAGGATGCTTCTTCAACATCAATCTACGGTGCCCGTGCATCTAACGGTGTCATTGTCATCACTACCAAACGCGGACGGATGGCTGACAAGCCGACCATCACTTTCCGTGCCCAGCTTGGTGTTTCCAATGTGGCGGACGGACAGTGGAATCTGATGGATACCGAACAGCGTATCGCGTATGAGAAGGAAATCGGCATTGACGCAGGAAAGGATTATGGCCTGCTTTCCCAGACAAATGTCAATTGGGCTGATGTCGTCTACAATGATGCGGCGCTGCTTCAGAATTATGAACTTTCCGTTTCAGGCGCTACGGAGAAGACCAATTATTACATATCTGGTGCCTACTATGATCAGGAAGGTGTGGCCATCGGTTCGAACTTCAACCGTTATTCGTTGAGGGTGAACCTGGAACAGCGTGCCGCCAAGTGGCTTACCGTCGGTACCAACACGATGCTCAACTATCAGGGGATCGAACAGGCCGATGACGGACAGCCGTCTGTGGTCACCCCGATCTCGGCGGCGCAGTTCATGCTTCCATACTGGAATCCATACAACAAGGACGGCTCTGTAGCCAAGACCGGAGACACGTGGAACGGTGACGGTGTGAATCCTATCGAATGGCTTGAGAACAACCCTCTTACATTCAAGAGATACAAGGTGTTCTCCAGCATATTCGCCGAGGCCAGGCCGATTGAGGGACTTTCCATCAGGTCTCAGTTCACTGTAGACTACACGCATACCACCGGCTATGGCAAGTCATACCCTGACTTTGCCCCGAACCAGGAGCAGGGACAGGCCATGAGGAGCTCTACAGACGGGATGACCCTGTCCGTGACCAATACGATAGGCTATCAGTTCGACATAGACCATATCCATTCGTTCAATTTCATGGTGGGACAGGAGGGTATCAACTACCATTATGAGGCATTCAATGTCCTGTCTCAAGGCCAGAACAACCATTATCTTACGAATCTTAGCACAGGGTCGCGCGTATCGTCATGGGGAGATACGACTGATGACGATTATGGCTTCCTGTCATTCTTTGCAAGGGCCGAGTACAATTATGCCAACAAGTATTATCTTGAGCTCTCAGGCCGTGCCGACGCGTCTTCAAGGTTCGGACGTTCCGGCCGCTGGGCCGGCTTCGGGTCTGTCGGTCTGATGTGGAACATGCTCAACGAAGATTTCCTCGCCCCGTCACGCAGCTGGCTGACTTTCGCCCAGATTGCGCTCAGTAGCGGAACAGCAGGTAACTCCGAGATCCCGAACTACAATCATCTCGCCCTTGTCGGCAATGCAGGTGACTACGTCGGCACTCCGGGTCTTGCCCCGATATCACAGGGAAATGAAAATCTTCACTGGGAGTCGACATGGACGACCAACCTCGCTTTCCACTTCGGCTTCTGGAACAGACTCAATGTTGATCTGGAGTTGTACAACAAGTACACTTACAATATGCTGATGCTTGTGCCTAAGTCTTATTCGGACAACGGCTTCGGTTCCAACTGGGACAATGTCGGCGCCATGGTCAACCGCGGTGCGGAACTCAACCTCACCGGGACAGCCCTTCAGATAGGGGACTTCACGTGGATGCTCAATGCCAACGTCTCCTACAACCACAACAGGATTACCGAACTTTATGGAGGTGTGGATGAATACGAGATGGCTTCGACATCGCTCAAGCTTGTCGTAGGCCATGATTCCGGAGAGTTCTATCTCAACCGCTTTGCCGGGGTGAATCCGGCCAACGGAGACGCATTGTGGTATACTGCAGACGGGCAGATTACAGATGAGCTCCGTGACGAAGACAGGGTGATGGTCGGCAAGAGCTTCAATGCTCCGTGGGCCGGAGGTTTCGGTACCACATTCTCCTGGAAGGGCCTTTCACTTTCCGCACAGTTCAGTTGGGTAGCCGACAGGTGGGTGATAAACAACGACAGGTATTATCAGGAATCCAACGGCCGTTTCCAGACATACAACCAGTCAGTGAAACTGCTTGACAGGTGGAAGGAGCCTGGAGACATCTCCGAGACTCCCCGTCATGGCGAATTCATGGAATTCGATGACAGGCTTCTTGAGGATGCTTCATTCCTCAGGCTCAAGAATCTGATGCTGTCATACCAGATTCCTTCCAATGTCATTCAAAGATCCGGCTTCATCGAGGGGTTGAGGGTTTATTTCCAGGCTCAGAACCTCTTAACGTTCACTAATTTCTCTGGTCTGGATCCTGAAGGCGTGGGTAATATTTACATAGCCCAGTATCCTATGTCCCGTCAGTTCACATTCGGACTTGACCTAACATTCTAAGAGGAGAAATACGATGAAAAACACTATATTGAATATACTGAAATCTGCAGCTGCGGTCCTGCTTGCTGCAGGCACGGCTACATCATGTCTGGAAAAATATCCGGGCTCATATATTCCTGAAGAAGATGCCATGAAGACATTTCAGGATGCCGAGCAGCATGTGGTCGGAATATATGCAAGTCTGAAGAGTTCAAGCCTGTACAGCGGCTATCTTACTCTTCTTCCTGACATTCAGGCAGATCTCGTGATGGCGACACTTACCAATTCCAATCCGTATGCCGGTATATGGGAATGGGACATCCGCCCTACGAATACCCAGATAGAGGCTGTATACGGCTCTCTTTACAGTGTGATAGGAAACTGCAACTTCTATCTTGAGAAAATCAATGACGTGATTGCAGCCGAGACAGATGACGACAATCTCGAGCTTCTTGACACATATACGGGAGAAGTGTATGCGATAAGGGCTCTCTGCTACTCGGAGCTGATCAAATGCTTCTGTGAGGCATATCCGTCAGTGGATTCCGACGGCAACACTCCTGACGATGAGGCTGCCAGGAACATGCTTGGAGTTGTCCTGCGTACCAAATATACCGAACCGGAGCCGGTGAGAAGGGCGTCTCTCTATGATTCATACCAGCTGGTGATCAGTGACCTTTCCAGGGCTGAGGAGCTTCTTGATGACGGGGATGATGATCCTACGGCAAACGAAGGCGATGAATATGACAACTATTATATTTCGCCTGCCGCAGTGTATGCGATACGCGCCCGTGTCGCCCTCTATATGAGAGACTGGGAAGATGCGATCACTTATTCTTCGTATGTGATAGAAAATAATGCATTTGCCCTGAGCGGTACGGCAACGAATCCTACTACAGGGGCTTCTGCATTCGACAGCCTCTGGTATTATGATACCGGAAGCGAGATTATCTGGCGCATAGGCTTCACCCCGACATCATACGGCGGAGCCCTCGGTGCGGCCTTCCTCAATTATACGAGAGACTATACCTACCTTTACCCGGATTATGTCCCTGCAGAATGGGTGCTTGAGCTTTATTCTTCTTCGGATTACCGCTATCAGGCTTATTTCGCGGACGAAAGCATCACGGGTGTCCCGAACGGATATTCCTTCGAGATTCCGGTTCCGCTGGTAGTGAAATACTGGGGCAACAGGTCGTTTACGAACTCCTACCAGCTGTACCATGTCAGCATGCCTAAGCCTCTCAGGCTGGCGGAACAGTATCTGATAAGGGCGGAGGCATATTGCCGTACCAACGCGACCGGCCTTGCCGCCAGTGATCTCACCACCCTCAGCCAGAGCAGGGGTGCCGGTGCGGTTTCCGTCGGGACGGAGTGGCTTGAGACCATTTCTAATGAAAGGGTGAAGGAGCTTTATATGGAAGGCTTCCGTCTCAATGACCTCAAACGCTGGGGCATGGGCTTCTCAAGGACTGAGAATTCATATTCCCAGACAGAGGGCAACGACCTGGAGGTAAGTGCAGATGATCCGCTGTTCACGTGGCCGATACCTCAGAATGACATCGAGGCTCCTGGTTCGGACATAGAAGGCAATGAAAGCAACAACAGGTAAACAGTAAGGAATATGAGAAGAATATCATTATATGTATTAATCCTTCTTGGAGCGTTCTTTACCGCTTGCCAGGAAGATAATGTGAAGGTAATGGACCGGGAATATGTCCTTTTCCAGGACACCCTGTCCTTCAATCCGGTGCTGGCAGATGAGAATTACTCCTTTTCCATACCGGTCACTTCCACGGTAGCCTGTGACTATGACAGGACTCTTGCCGTGGAGATCATCGACAAGGGCAGCACGGCTGTAGAAGGCCGTGACTACAGGCTGGAATCCAACACTGTCACCATTCCGGCAGGAAAGTACAGCGCGGACCTCATCGTTTATCCGCAGTACGACAGGTTCGAGGACGATGACACGCTGTCCTTCAACCTGAAGCTCGTGATGCCTGACCAGCTCCGCTGGGAGTTGTACGGAGACGAGACGACAGTATCCATGTACAAGGTCTGCCCGTTCACCCTGGACACATTCACCGGCTGGTGCGTAGTGACCTCGCTTTTCCTGTACAATTATCCGGGAGTGGACAATGTTGACAATTCATATCAGAGGCTTATAAAGACAGAAGCGGATCCGAATGAAGAAAACACCATCATCCTGCATGACTGGCTTTTCGACGGATATGATGTCAAGATCAGGTTTGACAACAGTGACCCGGCCAATCCGGTGGTGACCATGCCTGAAGACCAGCTCCTGAGTGATGAGGAATCCGTTTTCGGCCAGGTCAACGGCGACAACAGGATACTTGGAACGAGCAGCCCGAGCTATGTCTCTTATTTCAATTCATGCCAGTCTTTCGTATCGCTCTGGCTGAGGGCGTATGTCTACAACCTGAGCTCACTTGTCGGCTATGTCGGCGACTTCTATAATGTGATGGAGTGGGTTTCCGACGAGGAAGCAGACAGGCTCCAGAGAGAAGAGGGTATGTAGTCAGATATAAAAATCGGAAACCATGAAAAAGATAATCAACAGACTATTTCTGGCGATGATATTCTCAATGTCATTGCTTGCTGCATGTACTACAGAGGAGGACGCCCCGGCGCCTAATTTCCCTGAGAAAGTTTCCAGAATCGTGAATATCGACGAAGAAGGCGGCAATATCGTCACTCTTTCCATAAGTCCCAACCAGGACTGGGTGGTAAGCATCCCTTCGTCCGCATCTGACTATTGGGCTATTCTTGACAATGAGCAGCAGGTCCTTTCGACAGGAGGTCCTGCAGGAAACTATGATGTAAGGATAATATGTCTGGCTGCCGAGGCCGACCTGGACTCGCATACAGTCGATGTCTCCATGAGAATGGGCGGCGAGACCAGGGTCATTGCCACCATCACCCTTGCTGAGGGCGAGGCCGTGTTCAATGTTTACCAGGCGAATATCGTCATGGATGACGCTGCCGGATTCAGACACTTCGAGTCTGCGGCGGAGAATGCGGATTTCAACTATGTCTATCCGGACGCCCCTCTGGCAGAAGGTTCCGGAGTGGAGATGCTGTGGAATCAGGCGAGGAACGGCTACGTGTCATATATCAAGGTGGAAGCCAATTTCAACTGGACGCCGGATGACCTTGGCGGTCTGGTCCTGACTTCCATTGAGAACAACAATTCCAACGCAAGATACAGGGAACTGGAGATATTCTGCTCTGCCGTCAACTATCCGGCTGAGGGGAATGTATCATATACAATGAAGCTTACATCGTCTGAAAATCCGAATCTTTCCATCCCGGTATCCGTACCTCCTTTCGAGCCGGTGCTTGAAGTAGGTGTCACGGTGCCAAATGATGACAGGTCTGATTTCATGACTCCGGAGAACGAGGACGACGAGTACAACTGGGTATTCGAGGACTATGCCGCTTCTGTGGACATGTTGTGGAGACCGTCCGTATCTGCCACGGAAGTCGATGCCTATATCCTTGTGAGGACCAATTTCGGCTTTACCATAGCCGATGACGACAAGCCGGAATGGCTTGCCATCGATGAACCGCGTGTCATTGAAGAGACCAGCAATGACTATGTGACGGAAACTGTATATCATGTGAGCGTATCCTCGGAGAATATCAATCTTCAGGGTGATGCCGGAGATTTCTCAATTATGCTCGGGAATATTAAACTTGGCAGTTACAATGTCAATTACGGCTCCATGGAGCACAAGTTCTATGTATCCAATGTCCAGACTTTCGAATTTGACGGGAACGGACGTTATTCTCCGTCCACGACTATCGGTTCCGGCAGTAAGGATGCCGAGCTGGAGATCTTCAGCACTGATGCCGTAGAGGATCTGGAGGTGCATGCCTTCTCCGTGACAAACGGAGTCTATGAGGAGATGACCGATGACTCGTGGATCGGGACTGCCGTTTCCCTTGACGACAATTCTGTCGGAAAGATCAACACGTATGTCGCCACTGTCACCACTCAGCCGAATGCCGGGGCATATCGTCAGGGTGTCGTGGTCATCCTCCCGTCTTCTGTCAGTGAAGGCCTGCCGTCAGGTGATCTCGGAGACGTATTGTTTGAAAACAATGAGATTAAGGCGGAATATGCCGGATATCTTGTCGCGAATGTGCGCCAGTCAGAGCAGAGTGCCGACACCGGCATCGTTTCTCCGATAGATCCTGATATGTGGAAATATGAGATGAGCAGGTTCGATGTCCTTGCAGAGGACCCGTCAGGCAACGGGCTGGAATATGCGTACAAGATCACTTATGCTGCAGCCGCTGCCCAGGACGAGGTGTTGAACTCGGGACGCGGTTCCGTATTCGAGGTGGACGGCCGTATCTCATTCAGGGCGGAAACCACTGACGGCGCCGAATGGGTTCTTGATGAGACTTCATGGCTGAAGGTTGAAGAGGACGAAAACGGCAACTATTACATTACAATGGAGCCGTATGGAATCGAGGATACGGAACTGTATGTATTCGTTCTTGACAGGGACGGAAACGAACTGGCCGTGATAGACTGTGTGTATGACACCCAGGCCCAGATCACGGACGAAAATATCGAATTCTACCGGACTCAGCCGGAGGGCTTCACTCTGTCGAAACTGCCGAACGGAAGTTCTGAGATACCGTCAGGCATGGGCGCTGCAGCATACTGGCTCCTTGAATACAGCGGTACTGCTGACGCCTCTGTCGCACTGCAGGGCCTGCCTCAGGAAATCAGCAGCTTTATGGTGAACCCGTGGGGCATTACATGGCTTGACGTCATATACACTTCCGGCCTCTGCCAGATAGATTTCAACCTTTCGGAATGGACGGAAGGCAGCACCGAATGCTATATCAACTTCCATAATTCCGACAACATGCTCCCTGTCTGCATTATCTGCCGGGCTACCGGTCTCGGAAGCCAGACGGAAGGCGACGGATCAGCTGAATGACTTATGGTTTTGACCGGAAATTAAAGAAATAGAATACAACCGATTGGATTAATTATATGAAACGACTCTTTTTATTGACCTTGTGTGCTGTTGCGGCAGTGACTGCAGTCCTGTCAGGCTGTGTCCGGGAAGAATTGCCGGACAACAGGGATATGGATTACGGATATGTCCAGTTCAAGCTTTACAAGGAAATTTCATATGCCGGCGGGACAAAGGCGTCAGGGTCCTATGACCTGGATTCCCTTTCACAGGCCAGCAAAATCACTGTCGTCCTGACCAACAGCGACGGCCGTACGATATCACAGACACTCACACTTTCGTCATCAGACAATATCGCGGCGGAATTCGGGCTTCGCAGTGCGAAACTCCGTCTTCTGACAGGCAATTATGAAATAGCTTCATATTCGCTGTATAATAACCTTGATGAATTCATCTGCCGTTCTGTAGTCGGAGAGACACTTGAGATAACTCCCGGAGCCTTGTCGGTTTTCGACCTGACGGCCAATGTCGCCCCGAGAGGCATGATCCGGTTCAACCTTGTCAAGGATCTCTCGGCATTTACCGAACTTTCTCTCAGGGAAAGACCGTCCGGCGGACGTCAGTATACATTCGACGAGATTGTCAAGATGGATATTACGCTGATCAATATTGACAATACTACCGAGACCGAGGAATATACAGGAATACCGGTAGAGTTCTCAAGACATTTCAGCGGTGACGAGCATTATGATGGCGCTACCGGTGTCTCTGGCAACCAGACATCATCCAGCCAGGCTGATTCTCTCGTGTTCGCTCCTGCCGGAAGATACATGATCCAGAGCTACAATCTCTATGACGACAATGACGTTCTCCTTGAGACAGAGACTTTCTCCGTAACCGGTTCATCCGAAGACCAGGAGAATATCATAGAGGTAAATGACAACGAGGTGACTGAAACCGATGTTCCGGTCACATTGTATGAGGCTGATGAATATATCCAGGACTATTATGCCCTCAGGGCTATATGGGAGGCCCTTCATGGGGAAGACTGGTCTTATGAGGGCGAGACCTGGCCGCGTGGGACCAACTGGAACTTCGACAAGGATCCTGACCTGTGGGGTGACCAGCCGGGAGTCCAGATTCATGAGAACGGCCGTGTGGCAAGCCTGGATCTGAGCGGTTTCGGCATCCATGGAAGCGTGCCTGACGCTATAGGCCAGCTGGACCAGCTTGTACAATTGTCTTTCGGAAACCACAATGAGACAATACAGTATCATGGCCCCGGGACTGATCCTACTATCCAGTCCCTGTATCCGGTGAACGGTTCTGCTGAAGATAAGGCATTGTGGAGAAAGGCAAGATATGAGAATTTCGGCAAGGAGGTCAGCCCGTCGCTTCAGATTTCCCCTGTCTGCGCACTTGCGCTCAGACTGAACGGCAAGACATCCCCGGCTATTTCAAGCTATGATGGAATGACAATAGATGAATTGTCCCGCATGGCTGCCGGTGGCACTGTCCCTGTAGACTACGAGCTCCAGCCGTACGACATGACGCATGGCAAGCTTACCAACGGACTCGAAAGCATAAGTCCGGAGATTGGCAGGCTTACCCGTCTTGAATCGCTGTACATTGCCAATTCTCCGATAAAACTGGACGGATTTCCGGGAAGTGATGCATTCCGCACGCTGTCATCCGTGTCTGACCTTGAGATATACAACTGTCCGAATCTTACAAGTCTCCCGGAAGGTGTGGCTGCCATGCCGTCACTCATTACCGTCAACCTGTCCAACAACGGGTTTGATGCGGCAGGGTCATACAAGGCTCTGGATATGTTGGCGACAGGAGAGTCATCCGATATGATACAGGTCCTCTACTACCTGCAGAACAATCTGGAGACATTGCCGGAAAGTGTCGGCGGAATGCTGAGCCTGGGTATGCTCAACGTCGCACAGAACAACATCAAAGGTGAGCTGCCTGTGCTCGGAGAGGATTTCGCCCCTCAGGAGCTTACGTTTGACAACAACTCAATCACCGGAGTCCCTGAAGGCTTCTGCTCGCTTGACGCACTTGACGCATTCTCCATCAACTATAACGAGCTGGAGGAATTCCCGAACATCTTCTCTTCAGACGAGAGTAATATCATAATGACTTCCATCAGCGTCGCACATAACAACATCAAGTCTCTGCCGGCT
Source organism: uncultured Bacteroidales bacterium (assembly GCA_944326315.1). GTDB lineage: Bacteria > Bacteroidota > Bacteroidia > Bacteroidales > UBA932 > Cryptobacteroides. Next base: position 17,736 of record CALVDP010000029.1, on the reverse strand, counting down.
GACTTCAACGGTGTGAGGGTGGTCACCCTTACCCTGACCGGAAATCCTATATCGGTATTCCCTAAGGAGCTTGCCGAGACAGATTCCTATGTGGAGGTGCTGGCCATGCAGTCCTGCGGGATGAACAGCTTCCCTGAAGACTGCCTTGACGGGGAGAATACAAGCTTCCTTACAACGATTGACCTGCAGTTCAACAACCTGACAGATATTCCGGATGATTTCAGCGCGAACTCACTGCCTTATCTGTATGGTATGGATGTTTCCTGCAATTCGTTCTCGGAGTTCCCTCTTGAACCTCTCAATATCCTGAGGCTGACGGCATTCGGTATAAGAGGCCAGAGAAACGCTTCCGGAGAAAGGTGCCTGAGCGACTGGCCGGAAGGACTCTATACCCATACGGGACTCAGGGGCTTCTATATTGGATCCAATGATCTCAGGGTAATACAGGACGACTACATTTCTACCATGATTTTCTATCTGGACATAAGTGACAACCCGAACATCGTATTTGATGCAAGTGATGTCTGCAGCGCATGGGAAGCTGGTGCATACTTCCTCTACTATGATGCCGGACAGGAGATCATCAACTGTGATTCCATGTTAGAATAGAAAAAGATTTGAATTATGAGAAAATATAGGAATATGGCCATATTTGCCGCTGCTCTTGCTGCGGTATTCGCCTGCCAGCCGAAAGAGAATATAGAGTTCGCCCTGGACAATGACTCACTTGTCGTCGGGGCTGACGGCGGGTCGACAACCATAGAAGTATCTTCTTCCGGACCATGGATCGCATCTGTGAATGTTCCGTGGATCACCGTGTCTCCGGCGAACGGCAACGGATCCCATGAGTGTCAGATCATCGTCGATTCTGCCCTTGTGTTGAAAAGCGGCAATCCGGAAGACAATGTCAGGAGAGGAACAGTGACTATTGTGTCGGATGACTGGGATTCTCGCGACATCTCTGTAGAACAGTACAATTACGGATATACGATAGCCATAGACAAGGCGGAAATTAAAGTCCCTGACTATGATGATCTCGCTGACCGTTATTTCGACATTACAGTCAATTCCAACGTGAAATTCGCCGTAAGCTATGCTGATGCCTCAGGCAATCCGGTCTCTGACCCGTGGATTGTGGAGTCAGAGGATAATCCTGAACTTGCATTGACGAAAGGCGCGCGTCCTCGTAATGTCACCCTCCGTTTCAACTGGGACATAAACCAGTTCGAGGCATCCAGGGCTGCACAGATAGTTTTCACCCCTGTGGATGAGACGGGAGCTCCCGTGGTGCCGTCCGATGATCTGATCGCGCGTATCGACCGCGTGTCGGTGACCCAGACCTCGGCACCTGCGAAGCCTGAGAATCCAAGGGCTGCGGATTCCACTGCGCTTGTGGCGATATCCCGTTCACTCAATATCTGGTCAGGCGGATGGGACACTTCTACCAGGATGGAGCGCTGGAGCGGCGTTGACTTGTGGGAGGAAGGAGATGAAGGCTGTCCGGAAAACGGAGCCGGAAGAGTCCGTTACGCACGCTTCTTCATGTTCAATACCGAGGACGGGATTCCTTATCAGGTAAGCTGGCTTGATGCCGCTGAAGAGCTGATTTTCTATTCCAACGAGAACTACAGTTTCCGGGAGGATATCGATCTCGGGGAGAATATTACCGAGCTTCACCAGCTGAAGAGGCTGACTATATCGGCATACGGTCTTACCGACAATTCGTTCCCGGAGTCTTTCTTCACCATGGAAGACGGTTCGCCGAATTTTCCGAATCTTGAATACCTCGACCTTTCAAGCAACAATTTCATGAAGATTGATCCGCGTTTCACTCCGGAGAACTTCCCTAATCTTCACGCGTTCCTCATGAACAACAACCAGAGAAGGGTCGTATATGACCTGAGCAACGCAGTTTCAGGCTCTGGCGAGCAGTTCGCAGAGGACAACAGCGGCTTGTATCTGGAGAATCTCAATCCGGAGAACGCCGCAATGGGCGGAGGTTTCCCTGTGAGGTTCCTCCTGTGGGACAAGCTTGACACCCTTGAACTGACGCTCAACTATCTGGAGGGTTCGCTTCCGACAGACCAGCAGCTGATAGATTATTTTACTACTAACGGCGTCTCTGCCGAAGACTGCTGCTGGACAGGGTCCGAGAGGATTTCCTATGTCGAGGACGGCGAAGACAAGGTCCTTTCTGTCGCGGATTCACTTGCAGCAGGGTCTACATTCTTCCAGACTCGCAGGATTCCTAAGGTCCTGCCGACACTCAGGAGCTTTACCATGAACTTCAACAGGTTCTCAGGGAATCTTACTCCGGACACGCACGGCTGGATCATGTATCATCCGAATCTTGACTGGTGGGATCCTTCAACATTCATATTCAACCAGGAAGGTACTGACAGTGACGGAAATGCTGCCAGGTTCTCGGGAATACCGATGACCATGGATTATTACTATAATGTCTATTCACGGAAGAAATACGCCGACTGACATTCATCAGGCATATAGGAGAAAAACAAGATGACAATGAAATTCTTTAATATAGTATTTGTATCTGTAGCGATAATCGCAGTTGCATCATGTGCGAAAGTGTCGCCTGTGACCGAAAATCCGACGCCATCTTCGCCAGAGGAGTCTGTTCCGGCATATCTTCCCGGTGAAGTTGTGCTGAAATTCGATGAATCACTTGCTGACCTGCTTGATGAGGCCGGGCTTTCAGCCGCTCCGGCTACCCGCTCGGGAGTCTCTACGGTGGATGAGATATTGGATATCATCGACGGCTATCAGCTTGAGAGGGTCTTCCCTGTCAACAAGGCTACAGAAGAAAGATCAAGGGCTGCAGGCCTTCATTTGTGGTACGTGGTGCATTTCAGCGAAGACGAGGATGTGGAACAGGTGGTGGAGAAGCTGTCGGCTCTCGGAGAAGTGCAGGCTGCGGCTCCGGTACTGACTATCCGGAAGGCATACAACGGGAAGGTCATACCTTTCCGTTCACAGGCCGCTACACGTCTTGACGGAGTGGGGGAGGATCTGCTGGAGTGGCAGTGGAATCTCCAGAACAACGGTCCGCAGTATACTCCGAATCCGGATGTCAATTCCGAGACTGTCGAAGGTTATCCGTTCGGCGGTGCGTCTGCCGAGGAGAAATTCATCCAGGGCTATGACATCGGCTGGTCCAAGGCCCGCGAGATATGCAAGGGAGATCCGTCCATCATCGTCGCTGTGCTTGATGAAGGTCTTGACCTGAAGCACCCTGACCTGGTGAACAGCCTCTGGGTAAATGAAGACGAGATAGAGTACTCTATCGAAGACAATGACGGCAACGGCTATGCGGGAGACTACCATGGATATGACTTCATCAACGGCCGCGGTGACATTTCATGGAATTCCTACACGGATTCCGGACACGGTTCACATTGCGGCGGCATCATTGCGGCTACAAACGGCAACGGAGGCATTTCATCCATTGCCGGTCCGGATGCAAGCGATCTTGCCAATACGGGAGTCCGCCTCATGTCCTGCCAGATATTCTCAGGCAATCTTTCGTCCAATACCGTAAGCCTTGCCCGTGCGATCAAGTACGCTACCGACAACGGCGCAGTGGTCCTCCAGTGCAGCTTCGGCTACACTTCAGGGGCTGCAAACCCTTATGAATACGGCATCGGCTACAGAGATGCGGACGAATGGGCGTACAACAGCCCGCTTGAGAAGTCCGCTATGGACTATTTCATCCATAATGCCGGATCGGAAAACGGCCCGATCAAGGGAGGTATTCCTGTATTCGCTTCAGGAAACGAGTATGCCCCTATGGCAGGTTTCCCGGGCGCTTATGACGGGTGCATAGCCGTAGCTGCCGTAGCCGGGGACTTCACTCCTTCCACATTTACGAATTACGGCCAGTACACCAAGATATCAGCTCCGGGCGGTGACCAGGACTATTACTATGACTACAGGGAGCCGGACGGGGACAGAGGTGCCGTAGGGTGTATTCTTTCCACAGTTCCTGACCATGTCAGCGAGACCGGTTACGGATATATGGAAGGCACGTCAATGGCCTGCCCTCATGTTTCCGGAGTCGTTGCTCTCGGCCTGTCTTATGCCGCACAGCTGCACAGGCACTTTACGGCAGAAGAGTTCATTGATCTTCTGATGGATCCGGAGTCTGTGACACCGCTGACAGACGATATCCTTACAGGCAGGAAATTCTATTACAAATGGCAGGTGGATGCTCCGTCGCTTATACATGGCCGCACCATGAATCTTGTAGAATACAGGAATAACATGGGCGCAGGTGTCGTGAATGCATACAAGTTCCTGAACAAGATTCAGAATGCCGGGGTCGCCATGGAGTTCCCGAACATTTACATAAATGAAGGGTCTTCAGTGACCGTGAATCCGAAGGCATATCTTGACGGAACGACATTCAATGTGGAAATAGCTGATCCTACTGTGGCTTCTGTAGCGGCAGCCGGTGCAGAAGAAGGTTCTGCTTCTGTCTCTACTGACAAGAATCTCGTATTCTTCGGGCTGAAGAGCGGATCCACTACTGCGACTATAGGTTCCCAGACATTTGCCATTACCGTACGCTCCAGCGAGAACGGCTCGGACTGGCTGTAGCCTTGAGCGCACCCGGATAGAAGTATGGACCTGAGATACAGTATACCGGCTGTTTTGATCTTCCTGGCGGGGGCGGTCCAGGTGGCTGACGCTCAGTCATCGTCTCCGCTGGAAGACCGGCAGGAGATCCGGGACAGAGAGAGGATTATCGACGGCCTGTACAACCCGCGGATTTCCGAAGCCGGAACAGTCATGGATTTCGTCTCGGAAGTCATTGACGCCGGAGAGATGGATGAGGATGGCGGGCCGCAGGAGTATGAGTTCAGATGGACAAATACAGGCGGCACTCCCGTCTCGGTAGTGAAGGTAACCACTACATGCGGATGCGCCGTCCCGTCTTTCGACAGAAGTCCGGTCATGCCGGGAACAGAAAGCTCTTTGAAAGTGACTTATCATCCCAAGGGACATCCCGGGAAGTTTGACAGGAGGATTTTCGTGTATACGGATCTCTCCGGGACAAGTCCGGCTGCGGTTTTGTCTCTGAAGGGAAATGTCAGGGCCGCCTCGGCTCCGGTATGGCTTTACCGCTTTCAGATGGGCAGCCTGTATCTGAGAAGGACGGAAATAAGGTTTGAGGGAAGTGCCAGGGCCGTGGAGCGGATAATGTGCATGAATGCCGGCCCGTCACCTTTGACAGTCGGTGTTGAGACTGCCCTCCTGCCTCCGTTCCTGTCATTCAGGTGCGAGCCGGAGACAATCCCTCCTGGAGGAGAAGCCGACATCGTGATATCATACGATCCGGAAGCTGTCCCTGTAAGGATGATGAATTACGTTCCGGTCATTCTCACGGGAATCGATCTTCCTCCATCGCAGAGAACCATAAAGGTGGTCTTCGGAAGCGGCCGCCAGTGATATTGGATAAACAGAAGTTGAAACAAGTATTTTTTGAATAAAATGAAACATTTTTTGAGAAACATTTTGTCTGCAGCAGCGGTGGTGATTTCCGCAGTGTCATGCGACAAGAACGAAACAACGCCGGATGTATCCCTTCCTGTCACCCATTTCAATTTGGACGGCACATGGGAACTTGTCGAATGGAACGGCGAGCCGCTTGCTGAGGGGACATATGCCTATATAGAACTTACCCGCCAGGGCGAATTCTCTTCTTATTCGAATATCGAATCCACTTCACTTGTGACTACGGTCAGAACTGGAGTCTACGATATTGACCAGGATGACAACTCGGTGGGCGGATATTATGATTACATGGACTATCAGCAGTGGGCACACAGGTATGTTGTCTCCGGACTTACCGTAGACGGCATGACATGGACAGCGGCTGACGATCCGTCGGAAGTCCGTATCTATTCCCGCATAGATGCGATCCCGGAAGGAATTGTCCCTCCTGACAATACGGAGAAATAAATACTGGAAAAAACACCTATTATAACACAAAAACAATGAAAAAATCGAAATTTTACCGCAGCATGGCTGCAGCAGCCGTCGCGGTGTTTGCGATTGGAAGCCTGACATTCGTCTCTTGCGACAAATATGACGATACAGAGCTTCGGAATTCCATTGATGACCTGAATTCGAGAGTCGAATCTCTCGAAGAAATGGTGGCTACCCTGCAGGGTGATGTAGACGCCATAAACAACCTGCTTGAAAGCGGCAAGGTCATCCAGAGCATCACGCCTAATGAAGACGGGACCGAATATACTATCACATATGTGGGTGACAACATCCAGGCTGATGTGATCAAGGTCGGGACAGGCAACCCTGTAGTCACCGTGATCGAAGAAGACGGGACATATTACTGGGGACTTGTCGATGCAGACGGGAATGCATCCCACATACTCGGCTCAGACAACAAGATACCGGTAGCAGACGCCGTACCTGTAATGCAGGTTACCGAGGACGGCAAACTTCAGATTTCCATGGACAACGGCTCGTCATGGACAGATACCGGAGTGGATGTCAACGATATAGCGACATTCAAGTCAGTGGAAATCGGCGATGGGGAAGTCACTTTCACGCTCCAGAACGATACGAAGTTCTCTGTCAGCATGACTACTGAGCTGACCTGCGAATTCATCAGCGGAAAGACGCTTTTCGAATACGGCGAAGAGAAGAAACTGTCTGTCAATGTCGGCGGATTCTATAACTATGAAATTGCCGCACCTGCCGGCTGGACTGCTGTCCTGTCCGGAAATATTGTCACTGTTTCGGCACCTTATTCGGCAGAAGAGGGAGCAGCTTCCGGTGAGATAATCATCAGGGTCTATGACAACAAGGGCGCTGTGATAATGGACAAAGTCTCCGTAGCGATAAATGACGGGACTTCGACTATATCAATGGAAATTCAGGATAATCTGATCGGTGTTTTGAGTGTCAAGCTTTCCGCAATGGGATCATCTGCATTCTGCGGAGTCATGCCGGTATCCGAGTTCACTGCCGAGAAGGCCGCAGCGGCTGCAACTTCAGAAATGGGGCTTGCCGATGGGGAAGATGGTCAGTATCTGCACAGTCTGACTGGTTTTGATCAGGAAACATACATGATGTACACTACTATTGCTTTCACTGACATGCTGGAGAATCCTGTGGAAGGAGAGACCTATATCATCTGGTATGCGGAACAACCTTGGGATGCCGATGTCGTGAATGCAAGCGACATATTGACCAGCCTGATCACGTATATGCCGTCAGTAGAGGTGAGCGTGGCCAATATTGCCTTCAATGATGCCGATATTACCGTTACACCTGCAGGCAATACTGAATATTATTATGGTATAGCTGAGGCCGAAGCATATTATCCGGATATGATTCTCAATCAGATTGCCCCAAGATTCGGCGATCCTATGGAGTCTGTGACCGGTACTGTTTCAGTCAGGTTCTCTGAAGTGGCAGAGACTTCATACATATCGATTGTCCCGGGTTCGAAATATATCGTCTGGACACTGGTCAAGAATCCTGACCCTAATTATACCGGATATGTGGCGGAAGATATCCAGACAGAAACGTTCACTCTCAAAGATTTTGTTGCGGGCGGCTCAGCCCAGGTCACATTCGGAGACGTGGTGACCACCACTACTTCCGTTACCGTTTCATTTACGGCTCCTGAAAGCTATTTCAACATTTACGGCCGCTATATGAGCGATACGGAATATCAGGAACTGGCTTCTGATGATGATGCTGTTGCAGCCAGACTTCTGGACGAAAACAGCATCCTCAACGTACAGACAATCAACGAGAGCAATCTTACTCCGGATACCAAAGGCTGGGTAGTGGTTGTCGTGGTGGATTCCGAAGGTAAAATAGGACCTCTTGCCAAGGTAGAGGCCAACACTATCCCTGTTGTCAGGAACGAGGTCATTAAGATTGACGGGTCTGTTGATAATATCGGATACGATGCTGCCAACAGTCGTATGAATATTCCTCTTGAAATAACAGGCGCCGGTGCTGCATCCATCATTTATTACAACTCAACGCCGAGTGATGACTACCGTTACAAAGGAGATATCGACGCTATATCCGAGGCTGTACCTACGAATTATGAAAGTTCTCCATTCTCCATGGTGTCTATAGACGAATTCGAGACTGCCGGCAATATTCTCCAGCTGTCATGCTGGTCATACCAGGCAAATTACTCACTCCGCTTTGTGGCATTTGTCCTTGACAGTGAGGGTCATGTCACGAGTGACTATGTAACATTCGACTATACTCCTTCAGAGCATCCTGTCACTGAATGACAGGCAGGCTGATACTGTCATACGTTATGGGGCTGTGTCAAAATGAATGTTTTGATGCAGCCCCATTAAGGTGTGTAAGAAAATGTTTTCTGCGAAAGACAATACCTTTCCAATAATCCGTCCACGTTCTTTTGTATACTCTGCCTTTTGCATACTCTGAGTAGACTCTGGGGAAAGGATTCTTTTTTTGTCGCTGATTTTATTAAATTTGCCGGGATTCCGCCGGAAGGGTCTCTGCGTGAGGGGCAGGCCCGACTTCGGCGACGAAAGGCAAAAACATTGAAAGGTGAAATCACTCAAGGAATTATATAAGATAGGCAGGGGGCCGTCAAGCAGCCATACGATGGGGCCTTCCAAGGCAGCTACAATGTTCGCCCACAGGCATCCGGAGGCGGATGCTTTTGAAGTGACGCTCTACGGCAGCCTTGCGGCGACGGGGAAGGGGCATCTTACAGATGTGGCCATCATCGATGCGTTGTCGGACAACGGACGGCGGCGCGTGGACATTGTATGGAAACCGGACATTTTCCTTCCTTATCATCCTAACGGAATGAAATTCACGGCCATGGATTCAGAGGGCAACACAGGAGCCGAATGGACGGTCTACAGTATCGGAGGGGGGACTATTTCGGAAGGACCTGGATCCGCCATCGGGGAAGGCCAGGATGTCTATGACCTGAATTCCATTTCGGAAATATTGAAATGGTGCCAGGACAATGGCAGGAATTACTGGGAATATGTCCAGCAGTGCGAAGACGAGGACATATGGGACTATCTCAAGACTGTATGGGATGCCATGAAGGCTTCCGTACTCCGGGGCCTGGACAGTGAGGGAGCCTTGCCCGGCCCGCTCAAATTGTCCAGAAAGGCGGCCACTTACCATATTAAGGCTTCCGGATACAAGGCTAATCTTCAGACGCGCGGCATGGTCTTTTCCTATGCGCTTGCTGTCAGCGAGGAGAATGCTTCAGGCGGGATAGTGGTGACTGCACCTACATGCGGGTCGAGCGGAGTTCTTCCGGCAGTCCTTTACCACATCTCCAAGGGACACGATTTCAATGATAAACGGATTCTGCACGCCCTGGCTACAGGCGGGCTTTTCGGAAACTCAGTGAAGCACAACGCATCCATTTCCGGTGCCGAAGTCGGATGTCAGGGTGAAGTGGGTGTGGCCTGTGCAATGGCTTCGGCTGCAGTGTGCCAGCTGTTCGGAGGGACACCTACGCAGGTGGAGTACGCCGCTGAAATGGGACTCGAACACCATCTTGGGATGACATGTGACCCGGTATGCGGACTTGTCCAGATCCCGTGCATAGAAAGGAATGCGTTCGCTGCCGCAAGGGCTCTGGATGCCAATATCTATGCCTCGTTTTCAGACGGTTTCCACAGGGTGCCTTTCGACGAGGTAGTGCAGGTAATGAAAGAGACCGGGCACGATATCCCGTCATTGTATAAGGAGACGGGGGAAGGCGGACTTGCCAAGGGGAAGAAAGTGGCGGTACACTGACCGTATCCGGCAGTATTTTAAAACATAAGAGGATGCAGGAAGGGAAAGACATATTGAAAGAAATCACCACGCAGGAGTACGAGCACGGCTTCGTCACGGACGTGGAGCAGGAGTTCATACCCAAAGGGCTGGACGAAGACATCATCAGGCTTATCTCGGCGAAGAAAGATGAGCCCGAGTGGCTTCTGGACTTCCGCCTGGACGCGTTCCGCAAATGGCAGAAGATGAAGATGCCGCAATGGGCGCATCTGGATATACCTGAGATCGATTTCCAGGATATAATATATTTTGCGGCACCCAAGAAAGACAGGCCGGACAAGATAGATCCGGAGCTTGAAGCCACGTTCGAGAAGCTTGGGATTCCTCTCCATGAAAGGGAGACTCTGGCAGGCGTAGCCGTGGATGCGGTCTTCGATTCCGTTTCAGTCAAGACTACATTCCGGAAGACTCTCGCCGAGAAAGGCATCATCTTCTGTCCGTTTTCGGAGGCTGTGAAGGAATATCCGGAACTTGTGCGCAAGTACCTGGCCACAGTCGTGCCGGCAGGGGATAATTTCTATGCCGCATTGAATTCTGCCGTGTTCAGCGACGGCTCTTTCTGCTATATCCCGAAAGGCGTCCGCTGCCCGATGGAGCTGTCAAGCTACTTCCGTATCAATGCAAGCGGTACGGGACAGTTCGAACGTACGCTGATAGTGGCGGATGAAGGGTCGTATGTCAGCTATCTTGAAGGCTGTACGGCTCCTATGAGGGACGAAAACCAGCTGCATGCCGCCGTCGTGGAGATTGTGGTGGAGAAAGATGCAGACGTGAAATATTCCACGGTCCAGAACTGGTACCCCGGGGATGCACAGGGCCGGGGAGGAATATTCAATTTCGTGACCAAGAGAGGAATCTGCAAGGGAGAGGGAAGCCATCTTTCGTGGACTCAGGTGGAGACCGGATCCGCCATCACCTGGAAATACCCGAGCACAATACTCAAAGGCGACAATTCGTCATCCGAGTTCTATTCCGTAGCCGTCACCAACAACATGCAGCAGGCGGATACAGGCACCAAGATGATACATGTCGGGAAAAACACCCGCAGCCGTATTGTCAGCAAGGGAATTTCGGCAGGACACAGCCAGAACAGCTACCGCGGACTCGTGAAGATCGGCCCGAAAGCCGATAATTCCAGGAATTATTCCCAGTGCGACAGCCTTCTTATAGGCGACAAGTGCGGCGCACACACTTTCCCGCACATAGTCAATTCCAGCCGGTCTTCCGTAGTGGAGCATGAAGCCACGACATCCAAGATTAGCGAGGAGCAGCTCTTTTACTGCAACCAGAGAGGTATCGGGCCTGAAGATGCGGTAGGGCTCATAGTGAACGGATATGCCCAGGAGGTCCTTTCCAAGCTTCCGATGGAGTTTGCCGTCGAGGCGCGCAAGCTTCTGCAGGTCTCTCTTGAAGGCTCGGTGGGATAGACATGGAATGCCGTTCCAGCCAGAATGACGGAGAATGACGGAGTATGTTTGATATTATAAATTATACATTGTTCACGATAGGGCATGACACTCCGGTGCTGCTCATAGACCTTCTCACGTCGGTCTTCGGGCTGGCGTGCGTGGTGCTTGCCGGCAGGAACAGCAAGTATAATTTCTGGGTCGGATACATATACACGGCGCTGTTGTTCCTGATGTTCTGGAACAAGCACCTGTATGCGAGCCTGCTGTTGCAGCCGGTTTCCCTGGGTATCAATATTCTCGGACATTACAGATGGACGCACCCAAGGCCTGACGAGACAAGCTCGCAGGACCATACGGCCCTTAAGGTGACTATGCTGACATGGCCTCAGCGGTTTCTGGCCATAGCGTCTGTCTTTGTCCTGGCATGGCTCTGGGGATGGCTTCTGAGCCTGCTGGGCAACAGATGGTTTGCCGGTATCTTCCTTGCGGATCCCATACCGTATCTGGATGCCTGCGTGACTGTCCTGATACTGGTGGCCCAGTTCCTTGCCGCCCTGAAGAAGTGGGACTGCTGGGTGGCCTGGCTGCTTGTCAATATCACCCAGATGTGGCTGCATATCTCGGTAGGCCATGTTTTCATGCCTGTCGTGTGCGGACTGTATCTGCTGAACGGCATAGTATCACTGTACAACTGGTCAAGACTATACAGGAAAAAGGCATGACCGCCGTTGCCGCGACGAATGGCTCGGCACTGCTGACGTGCAGATGAATTTTGATATTATTTCGGATTGGAAACAAAACAGATAGAGAATTATGGACAATGATATTCTGCTGAAAATCGAGGGCCTCAGGGCTTGCGTGGATGACAAGGAGATCCTGAAGGGCATCGATCTGACCGTACGTTGTGGCGAGACTCATGTTGTCATGGGACCGAACGGGGCAGGGAAGAGTACCCTTTCGTCAGTACTTGCCGGGAAGCCGAAGTACACGGTGACTGAAGGGAAGATCACTTTCATGGGCAGGGATCTTCTTGCGATGACTCCGGAAGAGCGTTCCTGGGCCGGTATCTTCCTGTCGTTCCAGTATCCGGTGGAAATACCGGGAGTCTCCATTACCAATTTCATGAAGACAGCCGTGAATTCCAGGCGAAAGGCGGCCGGAGAGGACCCCCTGTCCGCTGCGGAATTCCTGAAACTGATGAGAGAGAAGATGGCTCTGGTGCAGATGAAGCCCGAATTTGCCAAAAGGGAGGTGAACGTGGGCTTTTCCGGAGGGGAGAAGAAGCGTAACGAGATTTTCCAGATGGCCATGCTCGATCCGGTGCTGTCGATACTGGACGAGACAGACAGCGGACTTGACGTGGATGCGCTGAGAATTGTAGCGGAAGGTGTGAATACCCTCAAGACACCGCAGAAAGCCACCATCGTCATCACACACTACCAGAGGCTTCTTGACTATATCGTACCGGACATCGTGCATGTGCTCAAGGACGGACGCATAGTCCGCACCGCAGGCAGGGAGCTTGTGGACCAGATTGAAGAGCATGGCTATGACAGCATAGCATGACGCTTCCATAATCCCTATATAAAAGAATGCTTATGCCAACGAAGACAATAAACCAGGGCGGGACATACAGGACAATGCTTGTAGCTGCGGGCAATACCCAGGGACTGCCGGCCTTGTCGGAGGATTGCGGCCTTGAAATGCTGCAAGGGACGGGTCTCGGTGTCTCTCTCGAAATCAGGGAGAACGCCTCTGCGGAGATACTGGCCCTGATATTTCCCGGAGCGGACTGCAGCCTGGACTTCAACATAGAACTCACGGGCCCCGGAGCATCTTGCAATCTGTATGGTCTGTATCTGTGCCCTGAGGCGGAGAAAGTGTCTGTCAGGGCCGACATGCATCATAAGGTACACCATTGCCATTCCCATCAGCTGTTCAAGGGCATCATTTCAGGAACAGCCAGGTCAGGTTTTACCGGGAAGATAGTCGTCAGTCCGGACGCACAGGTCACGGAAGCGTATCAGGAAAACCACAACCTGCTTCTTTCAGATACTGCTGTAGCCGATACAAGCCCTCAGCTTGAAATATATGCTGACGATGTCAAATGCTCCCATGGAGCTACAATAGGCAGGCTTGATGAGGACGAACAGTTCTATATGAGGTCCCGCGGTATCCCTGAAAGTGAAGCCAGGGCGCTTCAGATGCTTTCTTTCATTTCTCCTGTCCTGGATATCGTCAGGAATGCGGAAGACAGGGAGCTGCTGGCGGACTACATAGGAAATATTATAAGGACACGGTTCTGAAATGGTCACACATCCCTTTGTCAAGATAAATCTTGGTCTTGACATCCTGCGTAAGAGAGAAGACGGCTACCATGACCTGGAAACCCTTTTCGTGCCTTACCATGATATAAGCGACACGCTGGAGATAATCAGGGCGGAAGACTACAGCGTCACTCTTCCGCATCTGCAGGCGCAGTACGGTGCTGCCGGGACAGTCCAGTCGGTGCAAGAGGACGCCAAGGTGATGATCACCATTGCCAGGAACGAGGGCGTGGACTGGGATCCTCTGGAAGATCTTACGGTACGTGCCTACAGGCTTCTCGATGCGGACTTTTCTCTCGGTCCGGTCAAGATATTCCTTGAGAAGAAAGCCCCTGTCGGAGCAGGACTCGGCGGAGGTTCTTCCGATGCCGCCTTTGCACTCAGGATGATCTCTGAAATTTTCGGTCTCGGCCTTGGAATCCGGGAGCTTTCGGACTATGCAGCACGTCTTGGCAGCGACTGCTCTTTTTTCCTTCATGACAGGCCGATGTTCGGAAGCGGCAGAGGTGAAGTGCTTTCGGAATACACGCTGCCGGATGATTTCAGGTCAGGATATGAGATAAAGGTAGCTGTACCGGAAGGTATATCTGTCTCTACTGCAGATGCTTACAGGGGGATTGTCCCTTCTGTCCCTTCCGTCCCCCTTAAGGAACGCCTTTCCAGACCGGTGGATACATGGAAAGACTGCATTGCAAACGCTTTCGAAGAGACAGTCTTCCGCAAGTACCCTGCCCTGGCGGAAATGAAGAAGTCCTTGTATGAGACAGGAGCCGTGTATGCATCCATGTCTGGCAGCGGTTCCGCCTTTTTCGCCATATATCCGCTCTGACAGCTTCACCGGGCAGACATCAAGAAAAAGAAATTATTGACAGAAAAAGAAAACTGTGGCGAAATTCCTCTATGTGAGGCGGGAAAATTTTGAATTCCGTCTCCAATGCTTTCCTTTGCCGGAAAAAAGCCATGAGACCGATTCTTGTTCTGGCATGTCTTGCCGCGACCTTCTGTTCCTGCACCCCTGATCTGCCGTACGGTGCATTCCGCCATCATGATACTCAGGAAGCATTGCCTCCCGGAGGGACCGGAGATGAGGGCGGGGATATTGTCGGGCCTGTGCAGCCTGTCATGAAGCCTGTATTCAATATTGTACTGGCAGAGTACCCTGACGGGTATGACTGGCTCAGGGATCCTGATTACGGTATCATAAGCTGTACAATTTCCCTTATGCAGAACGGTACTGCCCTGGCTGCCTTCGAAGCCGGGCATGCCAGCTGCATATCCACGGACCTGGATATGGTGAGGTGTATTGACGGCCATGTCTATACGGACTATTCCACATCTTCGGAGACTGTCATCAAGAGAGACGGGGAAGAGCTGTTCAGGTACCCCGGCAGGGAGATGATGGCAGGCTTTGCATGCGCTCCGGATGCTGTAGTCTATACGCTCGGTATTCCGAGGGACGGGGACGGCTCCGGATGGACGTTGAGGAGAAACGGGGAGCCTGTGGCATCTTCTTCCGGAGGCGTGGTCATCTCCGGGATGCAGATGGAGGAAGGAGGACCGGCTTTCGCCTATCTTGAAAGGCATGAACTTGTTTCGGGCACGGACACCACATGGCATCTGTTCCGTAATATGGATGAGACGGAAATGATTCTTGACGGGCCGGACGAGATTCTGGCTGATTTCATGGTGGCTGACGGAGCCGCCTGCGTGCTGTCATGGGACAGGACCTCAGGTGAAATGTTCCTGTACGGAGACGGAGATGACTCCAAAGTGACTGTCGGTAATGACGTGTGCCGTCCGGGCACTCTTCTTTCTGACGGTACGGACATCTATGTCCTTGGCATGGTATGTCCTTCCGGAGAGCAGGGAAGGATGACGCTATGGAAGGGCTGCGGGCAGATCATGTCCTTTGATGACGGATTTACTGTGCTGGCCTGTTATCCTGACGGGGAGCACATTGGCGCCGTAGGCTACTATGCCGGCAGCCAGGAGATGCAGTATCTTTTCCATGACGGGGAATATGTCCGCCTTCCGGACGGCTACGGACTTGCCTCACCATCTCTCGGAAGCTTCCTTGAAGGACATTACTGCCTGTGTCTCAATCCCCTTGCTGTCGGAGAACCTCCGCTTTGCATCATTGACGGAGAGAAGTCCCCGCAGGAGGTCAACGGATGTTTCATAGCCCTTGGCCATGTATGGGAGCGGATCCCTTCTCCATGATATTCCGTGCCAGGGAATTGGCGCAGACGAAATCCCTCAGCTCCTTGCAGCCGGTGTCGAATATGCTGTGCCTGTCCCCCTGCCACAGCATCCTGCCCTGGTGCAGGAAGCCGATATTGTCTCCTATTTCCAGTATGGAGTTCATGTCATGGGTGTTGATGACAGTGGTCATGCCGAATTCCTTGGTCAGTCCATGGATCAGCTGGTCTATCATTATGGATGTCTCAGGGTCGAGACCGGAGTTGGGTTCATCGCAGATCAGATATTTCGGATTCAATGCGATGGCCCTCGCTATTCCTACACGTTTCTGCATGCCGCCGCTCAGTTCCCCCGGATATTTCCTGTCGTTTCCCACAACGTTTACCCTTTCAAGGCAATAGCGGGCACGTTCCATTTTCTGTTTCCTGGACCAATCAGTGAAGAAATCCATGGGAAACATGACGTTCTCGATGACATTGGCGAAATCGAATAGTGCGCTGTTCTGGAACAGGACGCCAATATTCTGTCTGAAGTGCTTCTTCTCTGCATAAGGGAGGCTGGAAATGTCCTTCCCGTTGAAGGTGACTGTTCCGCTGTCCGGCTTCATGAGGCCTATCAGGGTTTTCAGCAGTACGGTTTTTCCCGAGCCGCTGGCACCTATTATCATGTTGCACAGGCCTTGCTTGTATTCGATGGTGATGTCTTTCAATACATGCAGGTCACCGAAACTCTTGTTCAAATGTTCGATTCTTATCATGGCTTCAGATTTCAATAGAGCATCAGCTGTGTGATGACAAGGTCAAACATGAGGATCAGGATGCAGGATACGACTATGGATTTCGTACTGGACCTGCCGACTCCCAGCGCTCCTCCTTTGGCGTAATATCCGTTGAATGCGGATATTGACGATATCATGAAGCAGAATATGGACATTTTTACGCAGCTGTAGAACACATAGAATTCGGTGAAGCTGTACTTAAGCCCTGCAATATATTTGGCCAGGGGGATAATGGATGTCATGTACACGACCACCCAGCCTCCGAGCAGTCCGAGCCCGAAGCTCAGGAGTACCAGCAGCGGGCTGAGCAATGTGGCTGACAGGACCTTGGGAAGCACCAGGAATGAAGCCGAGTTCACACCCATCATCTCTATGGCGTCAATCTGTTCGGTAATCCGCATGCTCCCGAGTTCCGACGCGATGTTGGATCCGATTTTGCCGGCGAGAATAAGGGCCACCATCGTGGAGCAGAACTCCAGTATGAGGCTTTCCCTTACCATATATCCGACAAGCATCCTGTCAAGGAATGGGTTCTGCATGTTGGAAGCCGTCTGTATCACAAGCACGCCTCCGATGAAGAGGGAGATAACGGCCACGAGGACTACGGACGAGACTATGAGCTTGTCTGCTTCCAGAATGAACTGCTTCCAGAAAATTTTCCATTTTTCGGGTTTCTTGAACACTATTTTCAGGAACAGGAAATAGCGTCCGGCCTGTATGAAGAAATCACGCAACATGTCTGTCATACGTAAAAATGTTATGCAAAGTTAAACTTTTTCTCTTTTTTGCATTCCTTTTTCTTTTTATTGCAGCCTGTTCAGGCGAGATGCCATAGATTTGCCACTGATAATATGACGGTCATGATGCCGTCCTTAATATAACGTGAATTCGATGAAATGAATGGAATGAATTTCATAGAATTACCTCTATGGAGGACGAAGTCCGGCGTAAGGAGGCTGGGTCAAAAGTCCCGAAGGGACCGCGACCGGAGGAAGCGATATCCCCCTAATAGGGGGTACAGGGGGTTAGGATGGGTCCAGTCTTTCGAAGAAAGACGTTTGAGGGTGACCAAAAGTCACTTTTGAGTCACCCTCTTTAAGAGGGGTGACACGAAAAAGGAAATGGATTTCGAAGAAATCGTAACGTCAGTTCGACGGAATCTTTGATACTG
>CALVDP010000028.1 GCA_944326315.1 uncultured Bacteroidales bacterium | reverse complement strand
AAACAATATCCCGACACCGTTATCATATATATAGCGGATGATGCTGGAGTTATTGCGTACTTTGGAGGATAGGTCGTTGTTTTTTACGCAAACATCTACAGGTATGTGACAAGTTTCATTTATCTCAAATCCCCAATCTATTGAGGAAGAAGTGTACCCACGATATTCTTTATCTATAAGCTCTTTGTAATCGAGGTTTATTTCATCCCCATCCGGGAACTGTTCATAGTCATTTTTAAGAACGAGATATGGCGTCAATTCATTTACGACTCGACGGGCATTTCGGACATGGTCGTCATCAGGATGAGTAATATGTAATAATGTTATCGGGTATATACGTCCATTATTATAGTCCGTTAAATATCTGCTACCGAGCCAATCTTCATATCGATGAAATATATCGGCTGGATTGGCTTTATCTGAACCGAGACTGCATCCGCAATCAATCATCATAGTTTTTCCATTGGATGATGTCACGAAAGCGCAAGCAGCATCTCCTACGTCACATATTATAATCTTCATCGACATGTCATTCTTTTTAAGAAAGTTAGACCAAAGCATGCGCCATTATAATTTATGGCAGATTTTTGACAAATTGTCATACTGATACGAACTATATTCGTTCTAATATCAATGCACACCGACAATAAATAGTATTATAGTTTTATAGAATCTATGGTTATATGTTAACTTGATTTTTTATTATAATTTATCTCGTAAATATAAGATTTTCATTATCTTCGTGGAGTATTATCCAAGTGTTTGAGGAGGTCGGTTTGTGAGAGAGAATAGAACACGATATGTGAATGTCCGGTTTTCTGAGGACGAATTCTGCAGGCTTTCATCTTTGATGAATTTGTCGGGGTATAACAACAGGTCCAAATTCATCAGGGAAACTATCCTGTCACGCAGGGTAAGGCGCAGGAATTTGAGTCGTAATGAAACGAATCTTATCAAACAGATTGAACTTCTTCGTCTGGATATCAAGCGTATCGGTGTCAATTATAATCAGCGTGTCCGCGCATTGAATACCATTGCTTCCAGAGCAGACAATGGAGGTGCGCTTGCCATACAGTATGGCTATTTCGAATTCGATATGACTTCCATGAAGCATATGATGGAAGATATAGTCTCTAAAATGAATGAAATAGTAGACCTTGTATCTGTGTATGGCAATGATATCGGGCAGTCAAATACTAACGAAACTGTACAGTCTGAACTATATGATAATATAACAAATATTCTATAACCCATTTTCAATTATGCAGACAATATTTTTAACAGGCAATCTC
Source organism: uncultured Bacteroidales bacterium (assembly GCA_944326315.1). Taxonomy (GTDB): domain Bacteria; phylum Bacteroidota; class Bacteroidia; order Bacteroidales; family UBA932; genus Cryptobacteroides. Next base: position 27,141 of record CALVDP010000028.1, on the reverse strand, counting down.
ACATCAGACTGTGAGACATTCAAGGGAAAGGATGAGAAAGAGTTCGTAATGTTCACTGTTGCTGTCAATGATCTGCAGGACAAGGAAAGCGGCCCGACTTATTATTCTTGCAGGATGAGGAAAAGCGGAGTATCGGAATTTTTAAAGAAAGGAAAATTCGTAGCCGTTTCTGGTTCTTTGAAGGTTTCTCAAAAGGAGAAAGACGGCAAGACTTATACGAATTTTGATGTCTGGGTGGCAAGTCTGGATGTGCCTTTTACCCGTCATGATATGTAATTTCCGGATAACTCCGGCTTCGCTTCCTTTATTCCAATGGTAGTGAATATATGCAGATCCGCTGCCCATAGTGGGGCAAGTTCCAGGTATAGTGAGAAGAAGGTAGCTACGGAAAAGGCTTTAGTAGTATATTCATCGCGTATAGAAGACTTGAATCGTCCCGAAACGACATTTGAAAGGTATGAGAAAGGAAGTCTCCGATGCGAGAAAATGTCTTTTCACGCATCGGTCAATCCATCTGCCGATGATAAAATGTCTGATAACGAGGTTATCTCTATGATCAAAGACCTTATGTTCGGTCTCGGATATGGCAATCAGCCATATATTATCTATAAACACGAGGATATCGAAAGACACCATTATCATATTGTGTCAGTGAGGGTAGATGAAAAAGGACGGAAAATAAATGACTCTTACGAGTATAGGCGCTGCTCGGCCATACTTTCAGCTTTATCACGGAAATATGGCTTCACTGTCGGAAAAGGAAAGAAATCCGCACAGAAAACAACTAATATGAGTGCAAGGCCGAATGTCTTCAAAGGTTTTGATCCAAGGATAGGAAATATCGCTGGACAGATGAAGTCAATAGCAAGTTATGCCTTGACATACCATTTCACATCTGAACGTCAGTTCAGGCTTCTCATGCATTCATTCAATGTGGATGTCAGATTTGGACAAATGGGAAAGGCGGACGGTTTGATTCTGACAGGCATTAATCCAAGAACTGGCGAGCAATCGGCAAAGCCAGTCTATATAAAAGATCATAAGATATCTGTCGATTCAGTCTCAAGAATTTCAGCGGACTCGTATATAGATTCTAATGACAGAAGTGTAAGGCAAGCCGGTCGCATAATCAAATCGCTATTGCCAATATCTATATCAGAATCTCATTACAGGCATCTGCTTGCAAATAAAGGTATAACTGTAGAGTTAGTCAAAACGGAGGATGGCAAAATTGCCGATGCTGTATTTATAGATCACTTATCAAAGTGTTGCTTAGGAATAGAATCAATCAAGGGACTTAATGCCGATATGCTGGATTCAATGAGTCATTCGCAGTGGATGATTGGTGCGACGGAAGAGTCTGTCAGTGCTGACAGGAATAAAGATTATCCCGATTACTTGGAACTGGCTATAATGGCTTTAGGGGCAGAACAGAGCCGCAGACATGAGGACGAGGATATTATGCGGAAGGGTAGACGGAGGTCTATGTAAAGTAATCTGCAATGGATACAAGAACAAAACCGATATTTTCCATGTTCCTGATGATTTCAGGAGCAATTCTGATTCTTATAATATACTATTATTCGTATCCGTTATGGGTGGGTATAGGTTTGGGAGGAAGATTGTCAGATGCCGTAATTTATGAGCTTTACTCCTCAGGGATAATGACTTCACAGTTATCGGTAAGGCTTGTTTGTCTTTTCTTTTGTACCGTTTCTGTAATAGTAAGAAGCGGAAGTCCGAGAAATTCGACGTGGCTCGAAGTCCTTTTGCCTCTTGCTACAGGACTGTGCTTGTTTTTCATTGCCGCTGCTTTCGAAGGAGTTGCAATGGTGCTCTGTACTGTATCCGGGTATTTGCTGTATTTTTCCGGTGCTGTACTTTTAGGCAGAAAGTATCGCAGTTTTAATCCGAATCTACCGGATTACTGGGATACTTTTCCTCAATGTCAGGAACTTGTGGATAATGAATACAGTGTCAATATCCCTTTTAAATACCAGTATAAAGGTAAGAGACATAGCGGATACATTAATGTTGTTTCCCCTTTCAGGGGAGTACTTGTTATGGGAACGCCTGGATCCGGAAAGTCATTTTCAGTCTACGGCCCGTTCATACATCAGATGATCAGAAAGGGGTATTCAATGTTCCTGTATGATTATAAATATCCGGATCTTACTTTGAGGGTGATGAATGAACTTCTGGATAATTATTCATGCTATGATGTAAAACCGAAGATGTATGTCATAAACTTTGACGATCCTTTATATTCGCATAGATTCAATCCTCTGCATCCGGACTATCTATCCGATCCTATAGATGCAACGGAAATAGCGGAAATAATAATGAGAAATGTAAACAGAGGGTCTGGGCAGGAGAGGGATGATTTCTTTTCGTTGTCTGCCAGGTGTTATATTGATTTGCTGATTTGGTTTCTGAAGATATATGAAGACGGGAAGTACTGCACATTTCCGCATCTGATTGAACTGATGGGGCAGGATTATCGGGAGGTTTTCGATGTCTTGAAAAAGTACGATGAACTTGAAGTCAAAAGGAATACATTTGAAGATGCTATCAAGGACAAGGCATATGAGCAGTTGCAAGGACAGATAGCTTCTGCACGGGTCCCGTTAAACCGCTTTGCTTCCAAGACTTTGTATTGGACATTGTCAGGCAATGATTTTCAACTGACCATAAATGATCCGGAACATCCGAAGATAATATGCGTTGGCAATAATCCGAAAAGACAGTCTGTCTACGGTACAACACTGGCTCTGTTGGCTTCGCAGCTATTCAAGGTTATAAACGTGCCCGGGAAACGGCATTCGGCCGTATTGATAGATGAGTTGCCGACTATATATCTTAAGGATTTGGGCAACCTTATTGACACTGCTCGAAGTAATAAAGTCGCAGTAGTAGCAGGTATTCAGGATAAGTCCCAGTTGATAAGGGATTATGACAAGAAAGAAGCAGATGTAATATTCAATACAGTCGGAACAGTGTTCTCCGGATCTGTCAAGGGAGAAACGGCGGCAGGACTCAGCAAGACTTTCGGACAGATTGAGAGAGAGACACGTTCATTTCAAGAAGGTAATTCATCTGAAAATACAACCTTTTCGTATCAGATAAGAGATGTCCTTCCTCCTGATAAAATAGAAGCATTGTCGCAGGGAACATTTTGTGGATATGTTTCAGACAGTTTTAACCAGAAAGTCCATCCTAAAATCTTCTGCGGTGAAATTGATGCAGGACGGCAACCTGTCCACAATGAAACTATTCCCTTGATAGTACAGATGACAAGAGAGGAGATAAACGGGGAGATAGATAAGAATTATCGCAAGATACATCAGGACATTTGCGATATCATACTGAAAGAACTGAATGCCCCGTGACGGGTGGATCATGATTATTCGGATTTCCTTGAGTATTTCCGTTTCAAAGTTATCTTTGCCTCATAGCCAAGGGCATTGGCCAGTTTTTCAAAATCCGATAATTTGCAGTCATCGTTAGAGAATTTGAGGTAAAGTCCTGAACGGGATAGATTGCATCTCTTGCATAGTTCAAGAATGTCTACTCCTTCTTTTATTGCGACTTGCAGAATCGGCAACATTCGAGGTCCCACCATTGCAGAAAGGGATGCCGGCAGTGATTTTTTCTTGTGTATCTTCTGAAGAATCTTGTCTGATTTTTTAGAAGGTATTTTCGTGATATCTGCTTTGTTCATTATGTTTATATATCTTGTTTATCAGTTATTTACTAATATCGATAAATCTTCTAACTTTGACAGTTAATCGGTAATTGATGTCTATAATTATGGACAAAAATAATAAAATAGTTTGATATAGTACAATATAGTTTGAAATAATTTTTGCAATGTTTGACAATCCTTTTTATAACTTTCCAATAGACAGGATTCTTGAAGAGCTTGGCTGTAAAAAAGGAGGCAAGGATATGTATTTTTCTCCATTCAGGGAAGAGTCGGAGGCCTCTCTGCATATTGACAGAGAAAAGAATCTCTGGTATGATCACGGATCTGGCTTAGGCGGCACGAATGTCCAGCTGATAATGCTTGCCAGACATTGCAGCCAGAAAGAAGCATATAGTTTCATTGCATCTATCGATCCTACATTATCAGCCAGCAAATCTGTGCCTGACAAGAAGAAAAATTCAGAAATAATATCTGTCAGAGAGATCCGGAGCGGATATCTTCTCCGTTATCTGGAAAGAAGAAAGATTCCTGTCGAACTGGCGAGGGTATATTGTAAAGAAGTCATAGTCAGGAATAATGAAAGAGGTCAGAATTTTACACTGGTCGGTTTTGAAAACAATGCTGGTGGATATGCCCTCAAATCTCCGGGCGGATTGAAGTCGACATCCAGGGCAGGGATAACTACAGTCAATATTGAAGGCAAACGTTCAGTGGTGCCGACAACTGACAATGTTTCTATTTTCGAAGGTTTTTTTGACTTCTTGTCATGGCTCGTTCTCCAAAGCGCAACTGTACCAAGTTGTGACACCATCGTCTTGAACTCTGTCAACAACCTGAATAAGGCCGAGGCATATATAAAGTCTCATTCCAAGGCAATGTGTTTCCTTGACAATGATCAGGCCGGCCGCAAGGCACTTGAATCAGTCAGGCGGATGATCCCGGACAATGGAATCAAAGACATGTCGTGTCTTTACGACAAGTATAAGGATTTGAATGAGATGCTCCAGTCGTCACGAGGTTATGATCTGGATAAAAGCCTTTCCAGAAAAATATAGATGGGTTTTATGAAGTAGTAACTTTTGAACCTTAAATATTTAGGCATATCATATTCGCAAATTTATTTTTATAGACTGACCAGCCTTGTTTTATTGATGCAAAGGTACGCTGTCATGCTTTAACCGAAGGCCTGAAATGAATTTCAGCCAAATTCTTCCTTACTGCGTAAGAGTAATTTGACTGAAAGGCCTCCTTTAAAAGCATTGCTGACAGCGTAATCCTGCATCCGTAAAACCTGCTTCTGGCCAATCAGAGTTATGGTAAATGGCAGGTGTGGTATATCGTTTAACTAAATTTGTGTAGTATGGAAAATGCAGTTTCTACATCAGAAATCACAATGATTTCATTGGCAAATCTCAAGCCTGGCAGATTCAACCCTCGCAAATATTTTGACGAGAAAGCAGTGTCTGAGCTTGCTGAGAGTATATGCCGGCAAGGAGTTTTACAGCCAATCGGTGTCCGTAGTTCAGATGATTCGGGCATCTATGAAATTATCTACGGAGAACGCAGATTCAAGGCGTCGTTGAAAGCAGGTCTGACTGAAATTCCGGCGATTGTCCATCATGTCTCGGATGAAGCCGCTCAAGAACTGGCTGTGACAGAGAATCTGCAGAGAAAAGATGTCTCACCGATGGAAGAAGCGAGAGCTTATCAGAATCTTATACAGACGGGCCGTTACGATGTGAAAGCGTTGTCCGAACGATTTGGGAAAAGCGAGAATTATATCCGCGCTCGGCTGAGTTTTTCATCGTTGATCCCTGAGATTGCAGAACTTTTGGATGCCGATGAGATTACCATCAGTCTTGCGAATGAAATATGTCATTATAGTGAAGATATCCAAAAAGATGTTTACGAAAAGCATTTGAAGGATAGTCGCGGATATTGCAGCTGGAGAGGAGTCAAGGCTCAGGAAATCAGATCTTACCTTCAGAATAGCTATACTGCTGACCTGAAGAATTATCTGTTTGATAAGTCGGCATGTTTTTCTTGTCAGGACAATACCAACAATCTGGTACTGTTTTGTGATGGAGGCTGTGGCAAATGTGCCAACATGGATTGTCTTGAAGAAAAGAATGTCTCTTTTATCGTGGAAAAGGCTCTCGATATTATGAGCCAATATCCGGCTGTCGTTTTATGTCATTATGAGTATAACTACAATCTTGCTGCTGTTGAACGTCTTTCATCGATGGGGCATGAATTGGAGACAGTCGCTTATGGCCTTATATCATTTCCTGGCAAACCTGACATGCCGGAGAAAGCGGATTTTGATACGGAGGCCGATTATGAGAATGCTTATGAAGGATTCGAGCAGGAATTGTCCGAATATTCTCGCACTATTGAAGAAATCGAGAGAAGAATTCTTGCCGGTGAATTGATGCGTTATGCCAGAATCGGTTTGTATGATGTTTCTTTATGTTATGTGGAGATTGCGGGTGAGAATGATATAAAAGCCAAGGAGCAGTTGACGCCGTTGGCCAAACTTGAAAAACGCGACAGACGTAATAAGGAAATTGCCGATGAAAAGACAATCGAGGATGTAAGGAAGCAGATCAGGGATGTGGACATGGTTGAATCCAAGTTCGGCGCTGATGAGGACAAGATGGTGTATTTTTTCCTTATGTCATCACTGAGGCATGAACACTTCAAGGTGGTCGGATTGGATGAGAGTCATTCTGCGTATATTTCGGATGAAGAAAAGCTGAATGTCGTTTCAAACCTGTCTACCAAGGCGAAAGCTGTTATCAGGAGAGATTTCCTGGTGTCCAGGTTTCAGGATCGGTATATCAGCGATACTGCAAAATCTCTGTTGCTTGATTTCGCGCAGAAACACATGCCTGATGAACTCGCAAATATCAAGAAAACATATTACGACGTCTATGAGAAACGTCACAAACGAATCGAAGAGCGGAAAACGGCTCTAATGGCGGCAGGCCAGTCAAATCATAATATACATGAAGCCGTAGACGATGCAGACGATCTTAATGAAAGTCTGTCTGGACAGGGCAAAGAGGTCGCGTAATTTTTATCATCTGTCAAGGCTGTCTCTACTTTTGAGGCGGCCTTGAAGGTCAAGATAAACGACAATATGCCATTTGTGGATAAAATCAGTTAATAATTTAAACTTACGTATTGATATCTCTGAAATATTAGGTTTTTATCAAGATAAAATTTAATTTTGCGTTAAACTTTAACGGAATCGCATCATGTTACTCAGATTTACTCTGGAAAATATTGACTCTTTCAAGCACGCTACGGAATTCAATATGTTCCCATCGAGCAAGAGCCATAATCACGAAACGCATAAAGTAATATGTGATTACGCTACAGTGTTGCGCTTAAGTGCTATATATGGAGCAAATGGTGCTGGAAAAAGCAATTTGCTGAGAGGAATAAGATTGCTTAAAGCCTTGGTTTCAACGGGGACTCTGACAAATGTGAAATTTCCGGATGACCTCTCGTTCAAATTTGACAGGAAATGTCTGGAACAGCCATCAGAGATGGCTATAGAGTTTTTCCAGAATGGGAAAATTTTTTATTACCATATTGTATTTGACAAGACCAGGATATATCAGGAGGAACTGTATCTGAGTAAAAAAAACAAAGACATTGCTCTTTTTTCACGAAATGGGAAACTGACAATAAACGGCGAGTTTCTGGAAAAAGGCGTCAACGAGCAATTTAATGATGCGCTTGACAGACTGGTGCGTCATGATATGTTGTTTCTGTCGTTTATTGGGAAATATTATCCCGATGAGATACCGTCAGTAACAGATGCTTACAAATGGTTTATTGATAGGCTTGAGGTTGTGCTGCCGATCTATTCCGCGCAGGCAATTCCTTTCTTGATAGACTCTGATCATGAATTCGCAAATATGGTCAATTCAATAATGCCGGAATTCAATACGGGAATTTTAAGATTGAAGGCTAAAAAAGAGATTATAAATGAAGACAATATCCAATCAGACAGCCAATTGAGTTCCATCGTATCTAAAGCAAGACAGCACCCTGGGGAGCCTCAGGCAATGCTTTTTGAAAAATTCGGAATACCACGAAATATAGTCTTTGTAAACGGGCAAGTCTATTCCGTAACACTTGTATCCATACATTCAGGTAATGATGGGAACGAAGTTGAAATGCCTATGGAACAGGAGTCTGACGGTACCCGCAGGATTATAGAATATATGCTCTTGCTTTATGACATAATTTATAAAGCCAAAGTCTATGTGGTCGATGAAATAGAACGAAGTGTCCATCCTATTCTGATTAAGGCGATTGTCCGCAAGCTCTCTCATGGCAACAATATGTCGGGGCAATTGATTTTTACCACTCACGAGTCAGCTTTGCTTGACCAGAGAATTTTCCGTCCGGATGAGATATGGTTTGCTCAAAAGGATTCGGAACAGGCTACTCAGCTATATACATTGAGCGACTTCAATATCCATAAGACCGCAAATATCGAAAACGGGTATCTCGGCGGACGCTATGGCGGGATTCCTTTTCTGTCCAATCTTGAAGATTTAAATTGGTGAGAATATGATTGCCAGGCGAAAGGATTACAGCAAGAAAGAGCCGTCACGGGGCTCACATAAAATATACATAGTCTGTGAAGGAACCGGAACAGAACCCGGTTACTTCAGGTTTTTCGATGGCTTGTCATCTAATTTACAGATTATCACAATACCACCGGAAAACGGGACGGATCCAGTCAAACTTATGGAACTGGCTCAAATGGTCTTCTTTGGGGATAACCGAAGATATGCTGTTGATTATCTTCAGAATGACCGTGTCTGGTTTATCATAGATACCGATTCGTGGGAAAAAGAAGGTAAAATTGAACCTTTAAGAAAGTTCTGTGATGAACTCAACTCCGGGATAAGCATACAGTTCGATGAGGTCAAATCCTATCCTGCATGGAATGTTGCACAAAGCAATCCTTCTTTTGAGATCTGGCTATATTACCATTTTTATTCAGAGAAGCCGACTGATGCAGATGTAGAAAAGAGCATTACATTCAAAGAGTTCGTGCACGCATCGATCCATGGGGGTTTTGATTTCAATACAGACCAATCCCGCTTGTCAGATGCAATAACTAATGCAGAAAGTAATTTTTCTGTAAACACTATTTCTAATTCGCCTGAATTGTACTCTACAGAGATGCATATTCTGGGCAAGGAAATATATTCTTTTGTGAAAAATGATTTGGCCAAACTGAAAAACAAGCTAAGATAATAATCAGTCTGATCTACATTATTGCGCGAGATATGCTGAATTTTTTCTAAAACCGATAGTGTAAACTAATCTTGACACAGGTCAGTTTGCACTATCATTTATCCTTATAATTTGAACATCTTAATGAGATGATTCGGAATGCATAGTTTTTCATGAAGTTTCGTTTTGAACTTCATCTGGTCATCGTTTTCATAATATGAAACAGTCCATGGTATAGAAAGTGTATTTTTTCTTACCTCTATCAAATAAGGCATATCTATATCATTGAGCGAATGTCCATAAACATATACTTTGTTAATTTTGCTTTTAGCCAATAAAGAAAAGAAAGCATTATTTTTTTTAATAATACTTTTAACATCTTTCCGTGTAATACTGAATAAATGACGTAGCGAATCATCTATCTCATCTATAGCAATCCATGCTTCGTCTTTGTAGTCTTTGAAAAATGTTTTATCGTGTCCTACAATAGGAGAAGCATATTTTCTGCAATTATGAATGTGGCATATGTGGTTTTCTGGAATTCCATACACATCCTCCAATGTTTCTGTGTAATTAAACGTTAGGTACAGAGCGTTTTTATCCATATGTAAGAACGGCTTTGTTGATGAAATATCTATTTGTTGGACCCATTCTGAAAAGCATTCTTCATAAACAGACTTTAGACTATCACAAGCGTTGCTTACAACATCTGACATATAAATACTTTGATGACCTATTTCATCAGGATTATTACTTCTTGCTTCCGCTTCTACGTTTCGGACAATATCGTTTATATCTATACTCCCTAAAGCGGTCTCAAAATCAGTCCATAAAGAAACGTCGGTATCTTCATACAGTATCTCAGACTGCACTTTCAGGCCATAATAATTTTCTTCCAAGAATCTTCCAAAATCACTATACCTGCTTTTGATATTGTGAGCCAGATCAAAGCCATTTCCAATAATATACAACTTCATTTTTTCAATTTAATTGAGATTAAGTAGTATTTAAACAACTAATATAAATGAAAATTTCTTCTTGATAAACAATTTTATGATACGGCAAAAACAATTACAAGGCGTAAATACAATTAGAGCAAAATAATTCCAATTAAATCTATTGTAGTTTCATATAATCTTGCCATCTTTGTATAAAGTTCTTTGGAAGCAAAACTATAGTAAACTGACGATGAATGTCAGATGCTAAAGTGATACTATAGAAAACTGAAAGGGATTGAACCTTTGCCCCTAAATGGAACAGTTTGCAAATCAGTTTGTCAAAATTAATCCATATTGACAATCAGTGATTTGACCAATGTGTATTGCTCCCTGAGGGAGCACACAGGAAAGGCTGGTTCAATATTTTGCATTGAACCAGCCTTTCCTGTTGTCTGTAAATCCATGTACGACACGTACAGCCAGCCATTTCCTCGAATTCACGTTATTTTATTAAAAATACTGTATATTCCGGAGTTTGACACTTTTGTATGTCAAGATATAGAAAAATCGAGGCTACAGACCGCTGGAATGGCGATTTGTAGCCTTAAAATTTTTTCGGGGAATGTAGTATATCTGCAGAGGACAAGCCGTATTCGTTCTCATTCGCAGGGACGCTTTGACAGCCTGAAGTCAGCAATCCTGCCCCGGGTTGGGGGATTTGATGGCCGCCTTCATTTTCATGAGGGCGGCTGTCTGGTCTTTTTCCGGCAGGCTGGCGAGGCCGTACACGCAGCCGAGCATGGCCGCCCCGCCGAATCCGATGGAGCGCAGCAGGGCTGTCCTGTCCGGAGTGACACCGCCGAGTGCCACCACTTTGCTGTCTATAATGCCGTCTTTCCCAGCCTTCCTCAGTGTGTCTTCATCGAATGCCGAGGCATAGCCCTGCTTGGATATGCTGTCGAATATGGGGCTCAGGAAAACGTAGGTGCATTCCGGCTTGTAGAGCTTCACTTCTTCCAGACTGTGGCAGGAGCGGCTGACATGCCCGTCATAGCCTTCCGGTATCTGTCCATGCCTGGAATTGAGATGAATCCCGCGCAGGCCGTATTGTCCTGCAAGGCTGAAAAAGTCATGAACCACTATCCTGGAGCGCTCTTCTGCGGTCAGGGCATCAAGCAGCCTGGCGCAGTCTTTCTCAGATGCGCCGGGCTTGCGCAGATGTACGATGTCCACACCGTGCGCAAGCAGGCGTTTTATAAATCCGGCTTCACCGTCCGATATTTCCGGTGAGGTGACGGCTATCCACAGCATTGTGTCTGGTGTTAATCCTTCTTGAGCCTGTCAATGATGAGCCCGGCGACTTTCTTGCCGGACATGAGCATGCCTCCGAAAATAGGTCCCATTCGCGGGGTCCCGCTGACGGCGGACGCTGCCATGCCGCAGACATAGAGTCCTGGATAGATTTCCTTGGTGCCGTTCACTACTTCCTGTTCACCGGCCACGACATCAAGGGAGCGCTCACCGATGACATCCCCGGTGTCGGTCGCGAGACGTATGCCGTTCTTGCGAGCCACGGTCCTGCACATTTCGCTGTCATGTCCTGTCCCGTCGATGACGCATTTGGCCATGATATTCAACGGGTCCACATGAAGTCCTTCGCGCAGTACCGGCGTCCAGTTCACAACGACGCCGCTGACCGCATTGTTCTTGAAGATGACATCTTCCACTGAATAGCAGTTGAAGATGGTCGCGCCTTCATGTACGGCCCTGTAAAGGAGGGCGGATGTGCTTTCCACGGAATCCATTACGTACAGGCCGTCTCCGTACGGCTTGTAGTTGATCCCGAAATCCCTGACGATGTCCATGGCTTCTTCCTGCACGACTATCTGGTTGAACATCATCGCTCCGCCCCACATGCCTCCTCCCGGAGAAAGCTTGCGGTCGAACTGGGCTGTCTTCAGCCCGGCCTTGGCCAGATAGTAGGCTGCCACGATACCTGACGGGCCGCCGCCTACGATTGCGACGTCGAGGTCAAGGTTCCTTTCGAGTTTTTCAAAATAGGTACTGATGATACCTTGAGATACTTTCTTTTCAATCATTGTCTTATCAATTAGGCGGGACGGTGCACCAAGTGTATGGTATGCGTCCCGTGCTGTTGCTTCGCCTGTACTGCGGCTCCGGACGTCGTCATCACACTCCGGTCTCCGCCGCTATTCTTTTCATCTCGGCGACAGGGTCCTGTGCTCTCAGCACGCTGCCGCTCAAGGCTATGCCTGATACGCCTGTGGCCAGAATCTTCGGGATGTCTTCGGATGTGATGCCTCCGATGGCCACGACGGGAAGTGCAATGCCTTTCTCTTTCATCACGGACATTATGTTCCTGTATCCTTCGAGTCCGAGCACCGGGGCGAGGTTCTTTTTGGTCGTGGTGAAGCGGAACGGCCCGCAGCCGATGTAGTCCGCGCCCAGGGCTGCAAGCCGGCATACATCATCTGCCGTGTTGGCCGTGCCTCCGATTATGAAACTGTCCCCGGCCAGCCTCCTTGCCTCGTCGACAGGCATGTCGTTCTTGCCTAAATGCACTCCGTCAGCCCCTGTCTCCAGTGCTGCTTCCACATTGTCGTCTATGATGAATACGGCATTCCTTCGCCTGCATTCCGGAAGTATGAGTCTGGCCATGCTTTCGAGTTCGGCTTTCCCTGCGTCTTTCATTCGGAGCTGGATCCATCTGCAGCCTCCTTCAAGAGCAATCATCGCCGAGTCATAATATGAATACTTGTCGGTGAAGTGCGTGATGAACTGCAGTCTGCCCGGTCCTGCCGGATATGTCTTGCTGTAATTTCCCATCTTCTGTAGCCGGATGATTTCCCAAGGTGAGGCCCGGATGACATGAAGCCGTGACGGGACAATGATGAATGTTACCAAAAATTCCCAGCGTCGGCATTACCCGTACTGGTGCAATGTGTATCTTCTCAGCCGTCGGCAATCTGCCAGGCACCACCTTTTCAGTCCGTGCAAAGATAGGGTATTACTTGAAAAAGCCAAATTCCGGAGCGAATATTTTGTATTTTGTATCCCCGTGCCGTTTAGTGTGTCTGCATCCTGTCTGTGAAAAGGATGCCGTCAAGATGGTCTGTCTCGTGCTGGAATATGACCGCAGTGAAGCCGCTGACCGTATCTCTGGCCCGTTCCATCGTATCCGGGTCCGTATAGCTGATGACGACAGTCCGGGAGCGTTCGACATCACCGTATATGTCAGGCACCGACAGGCATCCTTCCGGACCTGTCTGCGTCTCTTCTGAAAGGTATTCCATGCGGATATTGGGGTAGATCTCGAACGGTTCCCCTTCTTTGTCGAACCTCTGCACCGCAATGATCCTTCTCTTGAGTCCGACCTGCGGTCCTGCTATCCCCACCCCGTCCTGTGTGGAATCGGTGACTGTGGCTATCATCCTGTCCGCAAGCCTGCGGAATCTTCCGGAGCGCAGGAACTTCTGCGGAAAGTCCGTGCATTCAGATCTCAGGACCAGGGAATCTTCCTTGTCGTCCACAGTGAGCACTCTCATGATCCCGGCTGCATCGATGAGGTCTTTTTCGGCCTTGTCCAGTCTGGAGACCTTGTCTGTCGTGCAGCTGTATGCCGCAGCTGCTATGGACAATAACGATATTGCTGTCCGGATTCCTGTTTTCATTACCGATATTTTTCTGCAAATCTATGAAAAAACTGCGGACGGCGGCAGAATTTTACGGCAGGCTATTCCGAAAGGTTCTGCGATACTTTTATTATGATCATCCGAATATGTGGTAATTTGCGTATATTTAACTTCGTTATTTATACTGTTGCGCCTCGGTAATCGCAAGCAAGCTTGCATTACTCTCGGCTTCTGCGTATATTTAACCTTCGGCCATATATCCGGCGGCGTATAATTTTGATTTTTATCGCGTCGGACAGGTATATAACGGAAGTGAAATGGAGAGTACAGTGATATTTCCGTCAGGAGGGATTGATGGCAAGAGGTGGCAGGGCTCGTGCGTGGACATGGCCTGCATGCCACTTGTGATCAACCAGTCATGGCTCTACGGAAGCCATCCCGACACGGACAGGATGAAGAAAGCCTTGTCCGAAGTGCTTTCCATGTATCCTGTCCTTGCCGGCAGAATCTGTGACGGAGGGATTGTCTGCAATGGTGCGGGAGCCCTTTTCGAGTGCCAGGACTGTCGGGATGTGAAGGCAGAAGACATCAGAGACAGGAAATTTCCGGGTAAGCGTTTCATGGCCCCGTGCGATGCCAGGTCAATGCTGAAGGGGAATTCACCCGTGCTGAATGTCCGCCTTTCACTTCTCCGCGACGGTGCCCTGCTTAACGTGAAATGCTCGCATTTCTGTGCGGACGGGAGTTCATTCTACAGGATGATGGACTGCTGGGCATCATTGGCAAGGGGAGTGAATGCCGTGGATGACGCCCGCTATGATGACAGGGTGCTGCCCTCCATACTTGCCGGATCGGATGTCTACAGGTCATTGAAAGAGGCCGGGGCTGCAGAGGCTGAAGACATTGTGCGCAGTGAAGGGGCCTGCAGGATAAGTCCATCACTTGTTTTCCCCATGATGTGGCAGAGAATTACAGGGATAGACAGGCTTCTGTCCGCACCTGTCTTCATATCAGATGCGGATATCAGGGCCGTCCAGGACAGGGTGGCGGAGACCTTCGGGAAGAGAGTCGGGAGGAATGCGGTGCTGTCCGCGATGACTATCGCCATGCTCAGGAAACCAATGGGATGGCCAGGCAGGAAAATAGGCCTGGTGCACACTGCGGACCATCGTGGAAGGATTGCTGGCCTTGACAGGACATATATGGGCAACGCCTCCTTTACTCTGCCTCAGTCTGCTTTCAGTGCCGACCTGCCGGTGGAAGAGCTTGCGGTGACGGTGGAGAATGATGTGGAAAGGATGCTTTCTCCCGAGGCGGAAGAAAGGTATTTCGGGCTTTATTGTGCCATGATAGAGCGGAAACTTCCGTATCTGCCGTTTGACATCAATGCGATGTGGTGCCGCCGTCCGACAATGTTCATTGTGAATAATTGTCTGAAGTTCAATATTTACGGTGTTGATTTCGGCTCCGGAGCCCCGTTGTTCGCGTGGCCGCTGGATTTCGGCGATCCTGTGCGCTTCTGGCCGGCCCCGCCCGGGATGGATGGAGTCTATGTCTATTTTACAGGACGGTTCTCAGTTTAATGTCTTTCGCAGAAAGACGTTTGAGAATGACCCAAAGTCAATTTTGGGTTTACCCCCTTTAAGAGGGACGACACGAAAAAGGAAAGGGATTTCGAAGAAATCGTAACGTCAGTTCGACGGGATCTCTGATACTGAACAGAATAATTCGCCGAACTGACGTTAATATAAAGGATTGGTTGTCATGAAAAATCTTATCATCAGACTATGCAGGCTGCTTCTGCCTTTCTTCGGAGCTTCCGCTGTCGGCTGCGATACGTTATACTATCCGGCTGATGAATACGGGACGCCTTATGCTGATTTCGAAGTCAAGGGAAGGGTACAGGATGCCGTGTTGTCCCAGCCGGTACAGGGAATCCAGGTCTCGGCCCTGTACAGCCTTACTGATCCGGAGCCGGTCGTGACGGCCGTGACAGATGCTGAAGGCCGGTTCGATCTGACAGGGTCGTTCTTCCCGGCAGAGTCCATACTGATAGAAGTCAAGGATGTAGATGGGGAGGAGAACGGAGGAGTCTTCGTATCCACGACCATTACTGTGCCTCTTGAACGAGTCACCGACGGAGGCGGATGGTACAGCGGGAAATATTTCTCGGACGACGTGCTGGTGACAATGTCGCCGGACACAGGCTCTGACTGGTAGCCGTGTGTGGATTCGTCTTGTCCAGACTGCAAAACCGGATATTATGACACATGTTTCAATAAGACAGCGTATCGCCCTTGAACTGCACAGGCAGTTGGTCAGGGAACAGCAGGAGAAGCATCCTCTCAGACAGTTGTTCTGGGAATGTACTCTGAGATGCAATCTGCGTTGCCGCCACTGCGGGAGCGATTGCCATATATCATCTTCTGTCCGCGACATGCCTTTCGGGGATTTCCGGAAAGTGCTTCTGAGAGTCAGCGAGAATTATGATCCTCACCGGATAATGGTCGTCTTGACTGGAGGCGAGCCGCTGCTGCGTGATGACCTGGAAAGCTGCGGCCGGGCAGTGTACGGGATGGGATTCCCATGGGGTCTGGTGTCGAATGGTGTTCTTCTGACGCCGCGCCGCATAGATGCCCTGTTGTCCTCAGGCCTGCATTCGGCTACGGTGAGCCTGGACGGATTCTGTCAGGATCATGAGTGGATGCGCGGGGTCAAGGGCTGTTTCAGGCAGGCATCGGAGGCCGTGGGGATTCTTGCCGCCGAACCGTCCGTCAAATTCGATGTGGTGACATGTGTGAACAACAGGAATTACGGGTCTCTTGATGAATTCAAGGACTGGCTTGTGTCTCTCGGACTGAAGAGCTGGCGTCTCTTCACGGTATTTCCTGCCGGCAGGGGTGCAGCCGATCCTGACCTTCAGCTCGGAAATGAGCGTTTCCGGGGGTTGATGGATTTCATAGCCAGAGTCCGCAAGGAAGGGAAGATCATGGCAAGCTATGGGTGTGAAGGCTTCCTCGGGGAATACGAGGGCCGCGTCAGGGATCATCTATATACCTGTCAGGCAGGGCTTTCTGTGGCTTCGGTCCTTGCCGACGGGTCGATTTCCGCCTGTCCGAGCATAAGGTACGGCAGCCGCCAGGGCAATATCTTCCGCGATGACTTCATCGATGTCTGGGAGAACCGTTTCGGTCTCTATCGTGACAGGTCCTGGATGAAGACCGGAAAATGTGCCGGCTGCAAATGGTTCCGTTATTGCGAGGGCAACGGCATGCATCTGCGCGATGACAGCGGTGAACTGCTTCTGTGCCATCTCGACCGCCTCGTGTGATGTCTGTGTCATCTCGACCGCCTCGTATGATGTCTGTGCCATCTCGACCGCCTCGTATGAGGCCTCTGTGCGTCAGATGAATTTTCCAGTGACACTCCCTGGAGTATTCCTGATCATCTCCGGCGTCCCTGCAGCTACGATACGTCCTCCCTGGTCTCCGCCTCCAGGCCCCATGTCTATGATGTGGTCGGCATTCCTTATCACATCCAGGTCATGTTCTATGACGATGACAGTGGCTCCGTGCTCTACAAGCTGCTGGAATACGTGCAGGAGAGTCTGTACATCCGAAGGGTGAAGTCCTATTGTCGGCTCGTCGAAGACAAATACCGAGTCTTCCTGGCCTCGTCCCATCTCGCTGGCAAGCTTGAGCCGCTGGGCTTCTCCGCCTGAAAGCCCCGGTGTCTCTTCTCCGAGTGTCAGGTAGCCGAGCCCGAGTTCCTGGAGAACAAGGAGGCGTTGCCTTACCGTCTTGAGGTCGAAGCAGGCCTCAAGGGCGTCGTTCACATCCATGTCCATGAGTTCCGGAAGGGAGTGGAACACTCCTGCTGCATTTTCCCTTCTTATCAGCCCTGCTGTCCTGGAGTATCTGGAGCCGTGACAGTCCGGACATGGTATGTCCACATCAGGAAGGAACTGGACATCGAGGCTGATTACCCCGGTGCCGTCGCATGTAGGGCAGCGCAGCCGGCCGGTGTTGTATGAGAAATCTCCGTCCTTGAAGCCCATTTTCCTGGCGTCGGCTGTCTTGGCATAGACCTTCCTGAGCTCGTCGTGCACATTTGCGTATGTGGCCACGGTGGAACGGACATTGATTCCGATAGGAGAGGCGTCTATCAGCTTGACCTGCCTGATGCCCTCAGCCTCTACCTTCTTCACATGTCCCGGGAGCCTGCCTCCCGCGATGCTTGCCTTGAGCCCGGGAATCAGGCTTTCAAGCACAAGTGTGGTCTTTCCCGAGCCGGAGACTCCGGTCACGACAGTGAGCCTGCCTTTGGGAATGTCCACTTCGAGCGGCCTGACTGTGTGTATGGCGTCTGTGGAAAGGTGTATCCTACCTTTCGCGAATACATCCTTTTCCGGCACAGGTACCCTTGCCATGATGTCCGCGTTCCCTGACAGGAATGTCCCTATTTTCGAGCGCGGATCGGACATTATATCCTCTACGGTTCCTTCGGCAATCAAGTTTCCTCCCTTGGAGCCTGCTCCGGGACCCATTTCTATGATATGTCCGGCTTCTCTGAGTATCTGGGTGTCATGGTCTACCAGGACGACGGAGTTCCCGTCCGCCAGCAGGTCTTTCATCACTCCGGCAAGCCCGGCAATGTTGGCCGGATGTAGCCCGATCGACGGTTCGTCAAGCACGTAGAGCACACCTGTCGTGCGGTTCCTTACAGCCCTTGCCAGCTGCATCCTCTGTCTTTCTCCCGTGGACAATGTGGCTGCCGGACGGTCCAGACTCAGGTATCCGACGCCCAGATCCAGCAGTCTGCGCGATGCGTCGAGGAATGATTCGCAGATATTCCTTGCCATTGGCCTCATTTCTTCCGGAAGGGATTCCGGTATGCCTTTCACCCATTCTACTGATTCTTCCAGTGTCATCATGCATGCTTCCGCCAGGGATATGCCGCGTACCAGAGGGGCGCGTGCCGCATCCGAGAGCCTTGATCCCCCGCAGTCCGGGCAGATATCGGTCCTGAGGAATTTTTCCACCCGTTTCATCCCTTTTTCGTCCTTGACTTTGGCGAGGGCGTTCTGTACGGTGTAGACGGCATTGTAATATGTGAAGTCAAGTTCTCCTGCCTGGTTCGTGTTCTTGGACTTGTAGAAAATATGCTTCTTCACGGCAGGCCCGTGGAATACTATTTCGCGTTCCCTGTCAGAAAGCATGTTGAACGGGATGTCGGTGCGTACGCCCATTTCCCGGCATACATCGGTCATGAGGGACCACATGAGGGTGTTCCACGGAGCCACGGCCCCTTCATCGATGCTGAGAGATTCGTCCGGGACAAGGGTGGATTCGTCCACTGTCCTTACTGTCCCTGTTCCATCGCAGGTATGGCATGCCCCCTGGCTGTTGAACGACAGCTCTTCTGCCGAAGGGGCATAGAAACGTGCCCCGCATTCCGGGCAGACAAGTTCTTTCCCGGCCGCCACCTGCAATGACGGTTCCAGGTAGTGTCCGTTCGGACATCTGTGGCATGCAAGCCTGGAATATATCAGCCTGAGGCTGTTGAGAAGTTCCGTCCCTGTGCCGAACGTGCTTCTGATACCCGGGATGCCAGGACGCTGGTGCATGGCAAGTGCCGCCGGGACATACAGCACCTCATCCACATCCGCCCTCGCTGCCTGAGTCATTCTTCTCCGTGTATAGGTCGACAGGGACTCAAGGTATCTTCTGGATCCTTCGGCATACAGCACTCCGAGCGCGAGTGACGACTTGCCCGAGCCTGATACTCCTGCAATGCCTGTAATCCTGTTCAGCGGTATCTCCACATCTATGTTCTTGAGATTGTGCACCCGTGCTCCGTGCACTATGATCTTGTCCGGTGTCTGCATCTTGCCTCCATGAATTGCATCTGCAAAATTATAGAAAATTTACCGGCGTCCAAAGGGCATTCCGCATCTCATCTGCCCTGTTTCCATTCCTCCCATTTCCCGGCAAGAGTCTCCGGAGGTATGTCCAGCAGCTGCATCTGTCGGAAAAGCTCCGGAAGCGTCTCGTCCATGAAATGTCTCCTTCGGGCATTCACTATTCTGTCTATCGCATCTTCCGTGACGAAATATCCCAGCCCGCGCCGTGTCTGGATTATGCCCTGGAGCGAAAGCGCCTCGTATGTTCTGACCACCGTGTTGGCATTCACTCCCAGGTACACAGCCAGTTCGCGCACGCTCGGTATCCTTTCTCCAGGTCCGTATTTCCCTGAAAGGATCTCGTCGCACAGCCGGTCAGCCATCTGCAGGTAGATAGCCTTGTCTTGTCTGAAATCATTCATTGGCATTTCTGTCGGATTCATGTCTCAGGAGCATGACATACCCCCATCTGAGGTTGAATATACAAAATATTCCCATTACGGCAGCAGTGGCGATGCTTGCGGCTTCTGCCGTAATGACTCCGGCAAGTCTCAGCATTCCCGGCAGTATCATTATTGCAAGGTAGGCGGCCAGAGCGCCACACACGGCGGCTGTGCCGTATTTCTTCTTCCTCATAACGAAAGGTATTGCCCAAAGGCTGGCAGACGGCGCAAGCCCGAAGATCAGGATATAGGTCCATAGCGGCGACTTCTCGCTGAAGAGAAAGACCGGTATATCCGCAGTCTGCCCGGGAAGCATGAGATGTGCTGCGGCGAGATACATCAAGCTGCCGGCCATGACGGATGTGCCCAGGATTATGATGCCGAGAAAGGCGGCACCGGCATACAGTGCGACGAATTTTTCCAGGCATGTGGCCGGGACCAGCATACGGTCGATGGCCCTTCCTTCGGATATAAGGTCAAAATACAGGAAGACAATCTGGGTTGCGGCGAACAGTCTGACCAGATCTTCAGACCCTGCCATCATTTCCCTGATGCCGTCTCGTCCTGAAAGCATGGGCAGGGCGATGATGAAGACCAGGGTGACTGCTATCCATGCCGCACTTTTCCATGCCTTGTTGAAATACGTTTCTTCGAGCTGAAGCCGGCAGAACATTGCCGCTCTTCTGTAACTGAAATCTTTCATGTTGCCCTTGAATTTAGCTGTTTCCTAATTTACCGCTGACTGCTGCGTTGAACAGAATTTCCAAATCAATCTCTGAGGGGCCTTCAAGTCCCCGCTCTCTGACTGCATGGTATCCTCCCGCACACGGTTCTGCATACAGGGCTCCGCTGTCAGACGGGTAAATTCCGAATACATACCGGTCGCAGATATCTTCTGTCCGGCCCGCAAATGCCATTTCCCCGTTGTGGCCCAGGATAATGACATCAGAAAGTATGTTGGTAAAGTCAGCCGCGTGATGAGTCGATATTACGACTGTCTGGTCATTTCTCAGATGTCGCAGCAGCAGTTTCCTGAATGTTGCCCTGGTCGGAATGTCCATCCCTCCGGCAGGTTCGTCCATCAGCAGAAGCCTTGTGCCGGATGCAATGGCGAACGCTGTCATGACCTTGTGCTTTTCACCGAGAGAAAGTCTCTCCAGAGCGGCTGTCCTGATGATGCGCTCTACCCCTGTTTCCTGCAGGCAGTCTTCCAGTATTTCCCTGCTGAACGACGGGTAGAAGCCGGAGTACAGCCTGACGAACTTCTCCATGGACATGTCGCTGAATTTGAATTCGGAAGGCATGAAGAATGTTTCACGCATCGTCTTGATGTTTCGGGCTGACACGTCGGTGCCGTCTATGGTGATCCTGCCTTGCTTTGGAAATACCATTCCCGATACAAGCTTCATCAATGTGGTCTTCCCGGCTCCGTTTTTCCCGAGCAGTCCGTATATCCGTCCGTCATCGAGTGTAGCGGATATATCGTTGATGACGGCTTTCCCATCCGTGTAATTGTAAGATACCCTTTCTATGTTCACCATACCTTGTATGTATTATTGTTTTACTGTACTATTTAAGTAATACACCACAAAAGTAAGGAACAATTCCGGTTTTCCAAAATTTTTGTGAAAATCTTCATATTTTTGTATGAAGTATGTGCTATATGGAAGAAACGGAAAAAATCATAATAAGGGACACCCTTGACGGGCTCGGCACTGACACATACAGCGACTATCTTGCCCATGCCCTTTGTCTTGAAGGTACATGCAGCCTCAGATACAACGGTGAGGAACGCCGGCTGCAGGCCGGAGACCTGATGATTGTCAGGAAAGGAAAACTCGTGGAGAGGATACGTCCGGCAGAGGATTTCCGTGTGAAGGTGGTATATGTCACCTCCGGCTTCATCGAACTGTCCACACCGTTGAGCAACTATGGTATGAAAGGCCAGCTGGCCCTGTTTCTGAATCCGATAATGAGGCTTGACGAAGAGCAGATGCAGAGATGCCTTACGGATTTCAGAATGCTGGAATCCAGGCTTGCCCAGACAGACCATCACTTCCGCAAGGACCTGCTGATAGCATCCGTGCAGCTGCTGATAATAGACTTCTTCGATTTTCATTCGCATATCTACGGAGAGGACGATGTGCCTCTGCAGAACGCGTCCATCATGAGCCGTTTCCTGAACATGCTGGAGAACGGGGCATACCGCAGCCATCGTGAAGTGAACTATTATGCGGGCAAGCTGTGCGTGACGCCGAAATATCTGTCCGAAGTCTCCCGGAAGGTGAGCGGCTATGCGGCTGGCTACTGGATCAACCGTTATACTGTCCTCGACATTTCCCGCCTGCTGCGTGACAGGTCCATGACTTTCGTCAGGATTTCCGATATGTTCGGCTTCTCGTCACCGGCATATTTCAGCCGTTACGTGCAGCAGCATCTCGGAATGAGCCCTACAGAGTACCGCGGCTGATATTTCCTCAGCCTATTTCCTGTTTTAGACGTTCCACGTATGCATCGATGCGGTGCAGTTCTCCCGGAATGTCGATGCGTTGAGGACAATGAGGGCTGCACCTGTTGCATCCTGTGCAATGGCTTGCCTGACGAAGTTCCGGGACACTTCTGGCGTATCCTGCAAGGAAGGCCCGGCGGGCTCGGCGGTAATTCTCGTCCTGCGCGCTTTCCGGGATGTTCCCTTCGTTCAGACATTTGTTGTAATGGAGCAGGATGGCCGGTATGTCAATCCCGTAAGGACAAGGCATGCAGTATTTGCAGTCGTTGCATGGGATGGTGTCGAACTGCATCATCCGGGCAGCCATTTCCTGGAGGAAGGCGAATTCGTCTTCTGTCAGCGGCTTCAGCGGGGAGTATGTGCGCAGGTTGTCCTGCAGGTGTTCCATACGTGTCATCCCGCTCAGGACTGTCTGCACCCCTGGCAGGCTGCCGGCGAAACGGAATGCCCAGGAAGCTGCGCTCATTTCCGGCTCCCTTTCTTTCAGGCTGGCGAATATGGTGGTAGGTACATTCGACAGTCGTCCTCCGAGCAGCGGCTCCATAATGACGGCAGGGATGCCTCTGGATGCCAGTTCGTTATACAGGTATTCCGCATCGGTGTTCCTCGGATTGATCTGTTTGGCATATTTCCAGTCCAGGTAGTTCAACTGTATCTGCGCGAAGTCCCACTTGTATTCATCGTGCCGCGAGAGCAGATAGTCGAACACGCGCACATCACCGTGATAGGAGAAGCCGAGGTGGCGGATACGTCCTGCCTTGCGCTCTTCCATCAGAAAATCAAGGATGCCGTTCTTTATAAAGCGGTTCTCGAATTCTTCCATACCGTCGCCTATACCAATGCCATGCAGCAGCAGATAGTCCAGATAGTCCACCTGCAGCTCTTTCATCGAGTTGCGGTACATGGCGATGGACGCTTCCCGGCTCCATGTCGATGGCGCGAAGTTGGACAGTTTGGTGGCGATGAAATATTTGTCGCGCGGATGGCGGCTGAGCGCAATTCCTGTCGCGTGTTCCGACTTGCCCTGGCAATAGGCCGGTGATGTGTCGAAATAGTTCACGCCATGTGCAATGGCATAATCTACAAGCTCATTCACCATCTCCTGGTCTATCTCTTCGTTCCCTTCCCGAGCGCTGCGTCCTCCTACGGATGGCAGACGCATCATTCCGAAGCCGAGAAGCGACACCTTGTCTCCTGTCGAAGGGTCGGTGCGGAAAGTCATTGTGCCTTTTTCTCCTTCGGCTCCTTCTGCTGCAGTCACGCCTCTTCCGCATGCCGACAGCCCGGCTGTGACGGCACCTGCCGCCCCTATCCGCCTGATGAAGTCCCGGCGCGACAGGATATTCTCCTTTTTATCACTGTTGCTCATGTTACTCTTGAATGATAAGGTGTTACGATTTCGTCAAATTCACGTTACATTATGCTGTGCATCTCATGTCCTTCCACATAGATTGCACTGAACGGACGTGCCGGACAGAGGTTCTCGCATGCCCCGCAGCCGATGCAGCGTTCTGCATTGACGGCCGGTATCCTGACAGATGTGTCGTCTCCATGGACGGAAGGCACCATCATTATTGCTCCTGAAGGACAATGGCGGGCGCAGTTGCCGCATTCCACGCCTTCAGTGACCGTAATACAGTTTTTCCTGATCCATACGGCGTGTCCGATGCGCGTGGATGATTTTTCCGCCACGGTTATCGGATGTATGGCTCCGGCAGGGCATACCTCGCTGCATCTGGTACATTCAGGCCGGCAATAGCCGCGTTCGTAGGACATCTCGGGCTGCATCAGCTTCGTCAGTTCTGTGGAGGGACGGAGCACTCTGTTGGGACAGACGGATACGCACAGCTGGCAGGCAGTGCAATGGCGGGCGAAGTCGCGGGCGCTCACGGCTCCCGGAGGGATGACAGGTGTGGCCCGCCGCGGTACCTTCTTGTCCTCGATGACGGCCAGTCCTCCATCCACTTTCTTGTCCTGGGCCTCCAGTGCTGCAGTTCCTGCCAGTATGGCTGTTCCTGTCAGGAAAGACCGTCTGGCGCCGTCTATCTCTTCCCGGGTGGCTGCAGGCACCTTGTCTTCATTCTTTGTCACTGGTTTCTTCCATGATAAGCGGTATCCGATGGCCCCGTGACGGCATGTGTCGATGCAGTCCATGCACGCCACGCATCGGCTGTAGTCCACCGTGTGTTCCTTTCCGTTGATGCACGCCGCCTTGCATTTGCGTGAGCACAGACCGCAGGAGTTGCATTTGTCCGTGTCTATCGTGATGCGCAGCAGGGAGTAGCGGGAAAGGAAGCCGAGCACAGTGCCTACAGGACAGATGGTGTTGCAATAGGTGCGTCCGTTCCGCCATGCCAGCACCCCGATGAAGACAAATGTAAGAACTGCGATGATGAATGTCGGCAGGCTCTTTATCCAGACCGATGTCTCGTAGAAGGCATAGCTGTCCACTCTCCCTGCGAACCATGCAAGCAGGTTGTTGCCCCACTGCCATATCGGAGCCAGGAGGTTGCTTGCTATCCTGCCGTATGAACTGTACGGCGCAAGCAGGGCGACAAATGAACCTATACCGGCTATCAGGGCGAGGATGAACAATGCCAGCATGCCGTACCGCAGCCATGATCTGGCAGGCGACCAGGAAAAACGGTATTTCTTTTTCTTGCGCTGTCCGCTTATCCAGGAAATGACATCCTGCATTATGCCCAACGGACAGATGACCGAGCAGTACACCCGCCCGAAAACAAGAGTCAGCACGATAAGCGACACTATGACACCAACATTCAGGGCAAGCACCGCCGGAAGGAACTGTATTTTAGCCATCCACCCGAACCATGCGTGTATCGTCCCCGTGAAGTCGAGGAAGAGCAGCGTGACTATCGTGAAGGACAGGACGGCAAGTGTCAGTCTGATTTTTCTCAGCATATCTGTTTGTCTTATCTGGTCATCATATTCCCTGGTTGTTTGCCATCTTGAGGTCCATCAATGAGATATGTTCATTGCGGTAACGGGCCTCAGGATTGACTTCCTTTATCTCCGTGAAGCGTATGGCGCGCTGTGGGCAGTTATGTATGCACGCGAAGCAGAATTCGCAGTCCCCGGATGTCTCGGCGCCTCCCGGAGTCAGGCTGTAATTGCCACGGGGACACACGTATGTGCATATTCCGCAGCTGATGCAGGCATCCGTCACCGTGAAGCTTTTCTCGCTTTTCATCAGGAAGCCTACTTCCGGATCAAGTCCCGTCCTCGCCAGGAAGTCCCGGTGTATCTGCCTTTCTTCTTCTGTCACAGGCTCATGCCAGCGTCGCTGTGCGGCGATGTCTTCCTTTATCTTCTGCAGGTTTTCAGGGATATGCTTGTCTATTCTGATCTGCTCGTTCATGTCGAAGTTCGGCAGCCAGTTGTCCACCATTATGATGGTGCCGATGTAGTCGAAGCCGTTGCCGGCCTTGCGGGATATGCGGTCCCATATTTCCACGGCGTCGCATTTTCTGGCACCGTAGGTCAGGACTGCGAACTTGTATCCTGCCTCCAGCCTGGCCTTGCCGATGAATTCTCTCACCATGTTTGGCGGCATGTGTCCGTAGATGGGATATACAATGCCTATTTCATCTGCCTTGAATTCATATTTGCCGTGTTTCACCATCTGCGGGATGCTGAGCACTTCGCCGTCTTCTCCTGCAAGCTGCCTGGCTATATACAGACAGTTGCCGGTACCGGTGAAATAGAATATGATCCTTCTGCCTCTTGACGGAGTGCATGACGAGATTTTGAGCAGGCCCGATGTGGCGAATGCTCCGCTGACCACTGTCGCACCTATACGTTTCAGGGCACTGCGGCGGCTTATCTTGTTGTCCGTATCCATATTTCAGTCCTTAAGGTGTTGTCTTGCTGCAAAGATATGTAATTTCTGCCTGGACCTGCTTGCAAAAAATTCGGAATGATATGCAGTTTTTCCGGTAAGGGCAAGTGTTTTTTCATGTCTGTACGGTTTTTTATCGGATGATTTTGCGGTCCTGTCGGATTTTTTTCTCGCATGGCATGATTGTGTAACTTGCACTGGAATAAGGCGGCTGGTGATACCTCTATAGAGTTTAAGAGGGGTGACACGAAAAAGGAAAAGGGATTTCTAAGAAATCGTTAATATGATTCGTCGAACGGACGTTATTTATGGTCAAGTACCCATATCCATGTGTGCGGTGTTCTATGCCGATTATTTCCTGCTTGTGCCGAAGCTTCTCTTCCGCGGAAAAACGATATTGTGTCTCAATATCAATGTCCTGTTAGTACTTGTCATCGGCTTGTCCATGAGGCTGTGGCAGTGGTTCATCTTTCCGGGGGATCCTATGCCCGGCCCTCCTCCCGGCCCTGGTATGATGCCTGTGAAAGGGCTGCGTCCTGATATGGAGATATCATTCTTTATCAGGGATGTGACCTTGCTTGCCCTTGTAGCCGGACTGGCGGTGGATACCTCGACAGTACATGTGTCTATGACTATCAGTCTCGTGTTGACTTCCGTCCATCTGTTCCCTATTTCAGTGTAGTCATCCGAACAGCCGTAGCCGCAGACTGCAGCGGCGCAGAGACGGATGATTATGTTCCATAACCTTTTCATGCCTGTGATTTCCCGATATGATGAAATTTTTCCGATCTTCCACAGGAAGGAATGCCCATTGACAACCGGTCTTCAACTTGTACAAGATGGCGTTTACAACCTCTATTAGGCAA
>CALVDP010000027.1 GCA_944326315.1 uncultured Bacteroidales bacterium | reverse complement strand
GCTAAGATACAAATTTTATATTACATTGGCAATCAATTCGTTATAAAGTTTTATTCTTTTTACGACAGTCCCTACATAACACTCGGCCTACAACAAATATCGTCATAATTCCGACATGTCGGTGACTTCATAAGGATTCAGCACTGCGTTGTGTGCCGCGGTACGGGCAATGACAGCCTGTTCTGCAGAGACGGAAGACGGTCTCCACGAATTGTCCCGGGAATCCTTCCCTGTTATCGTCTCATACCATGTGCAGGCAGCAGCGAAACGTCCGTAAGCAGTGTTCAGGTGATATCCGTCCCTGTCCCATTCATCCCCGATAGATGTTGTCCTGCCGTTCTGGATGGCAGTGCCGCTCGGAATCAGAAACTTGATCTCGGCATGGTTCTCCATTGATCTTTTGGAGGCATCCACAATACCTTCATACATCACCATCTGGTCCTTGCCATAGTTAGGGAAAGCAGAATGTCCGGAATCTTTGGAATATGCCCAAGTCTGGTGGAACATCAGCTGCATGTGCGGATTCGATGAATGCTCCTGGACATATTTGATAAGATTCCCAAGATACGGCTCATATTTGTCGTACATACCGGAATAGTCGCTGGCCTGCTGAAGGCTGATATAGTCCCAGTTCTCGTCGGCAAGTGCCATTTCAAGCGAATAATTTTTCGTATTGGTCTTGTTGCCGTTCACGACCTTGCGGTATTCATAACTTTTGCTGTTGTTCTGCGCATTAGTCCAATGCCTTTCGAGAGAGCAGCCTCCGATATACATGTTGCCGATAATGACTTCCTCGCCGATAGCATTGAACATATCCCAGAGATACTGTTCCACGGCATCCTGTGAGAAACTGTTGCCGATGGCAAGTATCTTCAGCGGCTCAGGCTCCGGCTCTACGACCGGAACTTCCATCACGGTGAAGCTCACTGTCGCGGACAGACGCTTCGTCTCTCCCGGGCATTCCACCTTGACAACAGCCGTTCCTGGCTTAAGCCCCTCCACAATAATGGAGGAATTGTTGTCCTCCACTATTCCGAGCACCTGAGGATCCGTCACCGTCCAGCTGTAATCGAAAGCCTCGGCCTCTTCACTGCTGAATTTCGGAGTGATCTCATATTCATCTCCAGCATACATATTTACCGACGAAGGACTTATCACAAGCCAATGTTCGCTCGTGACAGGATTGTCCACAGGTTTTTCCCCGCAGGCGGTGAGGATGCCTGCGATGATTGCCATGAAGAAAAACAGGAAATTCTTTTTCATTGATGTTATCGTTTATATGGTTTCAATTGATATTATTGTCTATCTGGCATCGCGATAGTGCAGAAGCGCTTCAAGGAAATAATAGTCGCTGTAGGTAAGCGGCACATCCACTTCCACTCCGCCCGGCTTGTTCCCGACACTGTGTTTCAGCAGGAAACCGCATTCCTCCCCCGGTTCGGCCAGGTATTCATCGGAAGCCAGAGTCCTGAGGATGCGCTCGGCCACAGAAAGATATTTATCCGAAGAAGCCTCCGGCACATATCCGCTCAGAGTGACCAGGGCACTGGCCATTATGGCACCGGCGGAAGCATCACGCAGGTCATCAGGAATCTTATCGGAATCAAAGTCCCAGTAAGGAATACCGTCCTCAGGCAGACGCGGGATCAGGTATTCTGCAATCTTCACGGCATGGTCGAGATACTGCTGACCTCCGGTGTAACTGTACATCATTGTGAAGCCGTACAGTCCCCAAGCCTGGCCGCGTGCCCATGAAGACCAGTCGGCGAAGCCCTGCACTGTCTGCTGCACCAGCACATCACCGGACACAGGGTCATAATCCACCAGATGGAAAGAACTTCCGTCCTCACGGAAATGGTTCTTCATCGTAGTCATCGCATGGCTTTCAGCTACTGTCCTGAGACTGTCGTCACCGCAGAGCTCCGCAGCTTTGAGAAGAAGCGCCAGATTCATCATATTGTCGATGATGACAGGGAATTTCCACGCTGCGATATGGTCAGGAGCCGGGTCCCAGCTGCGGAGACAGCCCACGACAGGATTGAAACGGGTGGCAAGGGAATGCGCACCGTCGCAGAGTACGGCCTTGTATTCCTGATTGCCGGTAAGTCTGTAGCCGTTGCCGTAGCTGCAGTTCAGCTGGAATCCCACATCATGGTCATTGGTCCTGAAGCGTATTGAATCCAGCACCTCGGTATGCTTCTGTGCAAGGGCCTTCATATCCTCGCTGCCGGTGTACTCATACACAAGCCACAGTGAACCGGGATAAAACCCGGAACACCACCACCAGATGTTCGAAGTAACGAGATTTCCTTCATGGTCCGCATATCTGGGGCACAAGGCATTGTCTTCAGAAAAGCCAGCCTCGTCAAGATTGGCATCCAATAGGGCGAACTGCTCTGAAGCACGTGTGAACACCCTTTCTGTCAGGTCATCCATGGACTCTGTCCTGGAACATGAGACGGCGGCAAGGCAAGCAAGCAGCCCCGTAAGTAATATTTTGTCCATTATTCAGATTATTGTGAGAATATGCTAATTTACAGTGACAGTCGTGAGTTTCACCCATCCCTCTTCAGTCAGGAAATCCTTGTCTACGGCGACCTTGAGTCCTATCTCGTGAATACCGTTTTCCTTCTCGATGGTGGTATCCACAAGTCCTACGGCCCAGATATACCCGCCGATTGCCACAGGCTTCATGGAAATATCGAATGAATACGAAGTCGGAGAGCCGTTGAGCCACGTTGAAAGGTCGGAACTCTCGTCTATGAATTCATAGACAGGCTCTTCTGTCTTCATGTCAAGCAGGGCGTATGCCACCTTGTATTTCTGATTCCACTGTTTGAGATTGGTCGGGCAATATCCCCATCCGAGGTTGATCCAGCGCGATGTCACAGTGACGTCAGATCCCAGGGCAACATTCTGAGGCACGGACACCCTGTCAGGATACAGACGGTAGCCGCCTTCCTCGTTGAACTGCTCGACATAGTTGAATGCCTCCTCGAACCATGTACGCACCTCGTCGCCGACACGGAAGTCCATCATATTCACATATGCCAACTGTCCCTCAAGGAACTCACCCTCACGCACATCTCCCGCAGTCTCATAGCCCTCTGCCTTAATACTTGACTGATGTCCGCTGTTGGACCACACATATCCTCCTTCGAGGATGACAGGGACCTTGAAGCTCCACTGCTTTACAAAATTCCTTTCCCAGTCATTGTATCCCCAGTCCTGGTTGTGCATTCCGAAAGAATCGGCACGCAGGCAGTAGCCGTTGTCAATGGCTATCTGGAGCAGATGCTCGCTGTCAGGCTGCGCCGCTGAACCGGAACTCCTCGGATGCCCTATCTGACGGTGATAGTTGATGACAAGAGGCACCTTGGTGAAGCAGCGGGAATAAAGCCCGGTGATCCACTCCATGGTATTCTCCTTGTATTCGACAGTCTTGTCCGACACTATACCGTCACCATACTTCGTATATGTCACTCCACCGTATTCCTCGGTACCGGTCACCTCCAGTCCTTCATAGCAGACATTGTGACCTTCGCCCCATTTGCCGAGCCCGTAAGCATCTATGAACGCAAGCTTGGTCGGGTCGTTGAACTCAGCGGCAAAGTCCTCGATGAACCTCTCATACCACTTTCTCCACGTCTCATCCATGACATTAGGCACCTTCCGGTTGCTGAATCTCGGGATTTCCGATGACGGCCAATAGCCCGCGCCTTTCTCATAGACCCATTCAGGCGTATTCTCGCCCTGGTCACGGCCGTCCACCACCACGCGGAAAGCCATCGGCAGCCCGAGTTCCTGGGCACGTCTGTAGAGCTTGTTCAGCGGATCGTCGGGTATCTGCCAGAAATACTTGCCTTCCTCCGGGTTGAACTTCTTCCATCCTGCGCGGACATAGAAACACGTCGCATAGTCCACGACCTTCACTGTTTCTCCGGTAGTGTTTACCGTGAATTCAGTATCAAAATATGACGGATCAGCCGTCGAAGATACATACATCACCCAGCCGGTCAGGGGATTCTTGAGCACGGACGTCCTGTCAGGCGTGATCTTGACCTGGACATTCCCGGAAGGCAGCTGGGTATTCCCTTCTCCCCCTTCGTCCGGACCTTCTTTCCCGGTACATGATACCGCCATCAGCACGGCAAGCACCGGCATTACAAACAATCCATTGAATTTCATATAGAATAATCCGTTAAAAATTTATCTTTCCCAATTTCAGCCAGCCGCTTTCAGTATAGTCACCTGAAGCAGCTATCTGTATACCTATCCTGTAGTCACCGTTGTCCGGGTCTCCGAGAGCCAGGTCCACGATGCCGAGGCACAAATCGTAAGACCCTACGGACACGCCCTCCGGAACAATCTTCATCTCATAGGAAGACCGGCCTTCCGTCCAGTCATGCGGATGGGCGTTCTCGTCGAAAAATATATTGTTGCCGACTATTTCGCCGGTCTTGGAATCCATAATGGCAAAAGCTACCTTGAAACGGCCCTGGAAAGGCTTGATATTGGTCGGACAATAGGCATGTCCGATATTCTGCCAGCGATGCTGGATGACATATTCCTTGCCGCATTCCAGTTTTCCGGACGG
This sequence comes from uncultured Bacteroidales bacterium, assembly GCA_944326315.1. Taxonomy (GTDB): domain Bacteria; phylum Bacteroidota; class Bacteroidia; order Bacteroidales; family UBA932; genus Cryptobacteroides. The sequence goes on along the minus strand of CALVDP010000027.1, from coordinate 23,905 downwards.
TATGGACACCTTGTCCGGATAAAGCCTGTAACAGTCCTCATCCACAAACCTCTCCACCAGGTCGAAGGCATCATTGAACCATGACCAGGTCTCTCCGGAAGTGTAGGATGCATCATAACGCAGGTCCATCATGTTCACATACGCGGTACGCATGTCATCATATTCGCCCTGCCTGAGTTCGCGCGGTCCGTCATACTGTGTCAGATAATTCTTGGGATTGCCGTTCTCGTCATAGCCGCCCTGATTCACTATCCAGCCGCCTTCACCGGCCACCGGCACCTTGTAAGTCCAGTCCGCTATGAAATTTTTCTCCCATGTGGCATAGCCGAATGTCTCGGCCCTCATACCGAAAGCATCATGCCTCATACAGAAGCCCTTCTCTATCGCACTGATAAGCATATCCTTGGAATCCGGGCTTCCTGTACCCTCTCCCACAATCGTTCCCACCATCTTGTGATAGTTGGTGAAGCATGGGGTCTTCTTGAATGCGTTAATATACACGTCGGTCACCCAGTTGAATACCGGGATTTTCGGTGTCTCGTCGCCGGTGGAATAGATGCATGTATGGTACTCTCCCCACTTGCCCATACCGAGACCGCTGATGAAGGCCGTCTTCTCAGGATCATCATATTCGGCGGCAAGCGCGTTTATGAACTTGGCATATTCCTCCTGGAAGATCGGATCATCAGGATATGCCGACCAGTAAGGCCGGCCCTCACCGCTGCCGAGCCTGAAATTGAAATACCCCTTTCCGGAGGCCGGATCATCCTCAGTCCCTCCTGCTTCTGTCCCGTATGCCGCATTCATCTTCTCCTTCACGAACGGCGGCGTACAGTTGGCATTGGCATCGCGGCTGTCACACTTCAGGGTGAACGCGAGTTTCAGCCCCCTCTCTTTCGCACCTTCCTCGAACAGTCTCAGGCTGCGTGCCAGCGGATATTTCCCCTCATCAATGTCATCCTGCCAGATATAGACGCCTTCTTCAGGATTGAAATCAGTCCAGGATCCGCGCAGATATATGACATTGCCGTAATCGAAAACATTGACAATACCCTCGGATGACGAGAAGTTCTCATACTCTTCCCAAAATCTGTCTACATCATCTATCAGAGGGACATAGATCACCCATCCGCTCAGAGGGTTGGATATGTATCCGGACCTGACAGGCATGAAAGTCACTTCGACATTGCCTTCGGGAATATTACCGGAATCATCTGTGTCCTGTGGAACTTCGTCCTTCCCGCATGACACCATTGCGGCAAGGAACATCGATATCCATAAGAATTTCCTTGACATTGTTATTCGTTTTGCTGTTATATCCGCAGGCTTGCAATCCACAAACAGGGATCATCCATTCGCCTGAAATCTGTATTATTCGAAATTTGTCTTTTAAGAAAAAGGACGGCCCGAATAAATCCCGAGCCGTCCTTGCTCATATTGTAAAAACACTAACCGTCAATAAGATCGGTCCAATTAGTTGAAGCGGATCTGATTGTTCCTGATATCAATCTGGATTCTGCTGATCTTGGCTGTGCCTTCAGGAATCCACTTCTTGTTACTTACAGTCTGCATCATAGGAATCCACTGTCCGAGTACCAAGGTAGCATCCACGTTGCCCTCAGGGACAAATGCGAATGACTTGGAAACGAAGTTCATACCTGCATCATTGTTCGGATCCCTTGCTCCTGCAGGGCTTGAGATGGCGGTAAATCCTTCAGTCATATTCTGGCCTATCTTGATACAGAACTTCTCGGAAACATCTATGGTAGAACCCTGTCCGTCCCATATAAGAAGCTGAGGATCGATCTGCGATGCTTCGAATGCATAAGCTTTACCCTTCCAGCTGTCCCATCCGGTCATGGTATTCACGTAATACGTACCTGCCAACAGGGTCTTCTCCAGAAGCCAGCCGCTCTCGTTACCTTCATAATAGAACTGGACAGTCGCAGGTTCAAGCCTGTTCTTAGGTGAATAGAACTGTACCGTCTCGTTCTCCATATCAAGGATGACTCTCCAATAACCTGCTGACGGCAGATTCCATGCAGGAAGGTCTTCAGCTTTTCCGCCGGTAGGAACATCCATCACCTTGGCAGCATAAGCCTCTGTCGGAGCAGGCTTGCCGTCCGTCTGGTCTGCATCAGGCACGTCGATGCTTTCGCCCAGAGCCGGACAGATATACATGGTAACACCGTCCTGGAGTACAGGTATGGTCATTGTACCGGCAGCCATATTGAACTCGCCCGCATATATGAACTCGTTCTCAGGAGTAGTAGTCATAGTATAGTTCATAGACGGCATGATATCTCTTACGGCATCGCCGTCAAGATTTACCCTGTCAGCCTCGAATACATTCGGCCTGTAAGGAAGGACATCAATATCTATGGCCTGGGTTTCCGGCATCACATACTTTGTGCCGCCTTCCCACGAGGCGATGACCTTGAAAGACAGAGTAGTGACCTCTGAAGTGGACTGCGCCCACTTCTCGGTAATGTAGTTCTGGAGCTCCTCAGTAGTATAGGACCACTCGAATACCCCTTCATCCGAATTCCAGTGACTGCTCTCGTCCACAATCTCACGTACACGGGTAGTGGAAGCGAAGCCGTTGACTTTCAGGTCAAGATATGTGATATATGTCAGCACATATTCATCGGACATCTCGCGGGCAGGAGTCCATTTCAGTGTAAGGACCTTCTCGTCAAGAGGAGTGTCCTCGACCAGTTCAAGAGAGGTTGACGAAGAGGACAGGGTCATGGTCTCCTCATTATCGAGGAGCCATGAGTTGTCGTACTCGTCATAGTCATCAGCGCAGGACACCAGGCCTGCCACTGCAAGTGCAGATGCACCGAGATATAAAAGTATCTTATTCATAATGACTTTTCAGATTAAATTTCACTGTTACCAGCCCGGAAGCTGCCTGAGATTAGGATTCCTGTCTATGTCATCCTGTGGAACAGGCCACCAGTAGCTCTTGAATACACGGGTCTGGTATGCTGTACGGACATAGAAAGCCTCACGGGTAGCGGCATCCATGTTCATACCGTAGAATTTTCCGTTGAGTTCGGTCTCGGCAAGTTTCCAGCGGCGGAGGTCCTGCCAGCTCATACCGTTCTCGCAGTTCAGCTCGATACGGCGCTCCCTGCGGATAAGGTCACGTACTGTAATACCTGCAGACTCTGCTGCCGCCTGGAGGGTACCAAGCTCTGCCGAGCCATATTCAGGAATACCGGCCCTTCTGCGTATCTTGTTGATATACTCTGTCACTTCGTCCATGTTATTGGCACCGGTAGCATCGGAGAACTCATACAGACTCTCGGCGTAGGCAAGATAGGCCTCGGCAAGACGGTAGATGACTCCATGTCTCTTGTTGAACTCGCCGGAAGAAGAACTTCCGCAATAGTCCGGAGCAATCCTCTTCTTCATCAGATAGCCGGCAGACGGATAGTCCGATCCTGCCTTGCCGTCTTCCTGACGGACAAAGAAGTTCGCGTATTTCTTCTCCGCAGGATTAGCCTCTGTCTTGTCCTTGTGCGTCTTGGCCCAGTTGAATGACTCGTTGTACATCACGGAGATATAGAAACGAGGCTCGCGGTTGCAATACATGTTGTATGTATCGGCTTCGGTAATGATATGGTCTTTCTTACTATCACCGCTGTAGCCGTTAGGGTCGTTGTAGAAATATTTGGTCTTGGCTGTCATGTCGGATGTGGAATACCCTTCTTCAGAATATCCGGAATCCGAGTTGATCTTCGGGGAACCGTCAGCGTTATGTCCGGTGATGGCCACCTTACCGTTGTTCATGAAGAATGCATCCACAAGGTCCTGTGTCACACCTATCACACCTGCCTGCCCAACGATACTCCTCGGTGCGGACTTCAGGTCAAGCCAGCCGGCTCCGTCCTCGGTACGCGGCATGATGATCTCATAGTTGCCCTGGTTCCTGCGGAGCATGAGGGCTCCGAAATAGCTCATGTACGGATCAGGCTCACCGTCCACTGAAGGAGCCTCATAAAGGGCATAGCCATTCTCCTCTGCCTTGGTAATAAGGTCCATATTGGCATCGGCAGCACGTTCCCATCTGTACGGGTCAAATTCTGAAGTGAATATCTGCTCACCGTCGCAGTTCACCACACCAGCCATATCAGGGTTGCCGTTCACAAGCGGACTTGCGGCGAATGTCAGAAGCCTTGCACGCATGGCAAGTGCCCAGAGTGAAGTGGCGCGGCCATAGTCATTGGCCTGGTCGGTATAAGTGAGAGGGAGCTGGTCGGCGACAGCCTGGAACTCCTCATCGCACCAGTCCACTACCTCATAGAAAGGACGCTGCTTCAGATAAAGGTCCTCGGCATTGGTAGTAGGAGCGGCCTCCTTGATGATAGGGACAGCTCCGTAGGTCATCACCATGAGCGAATGGTAATATGCAATGAGGAAACGGCATTCAGCCTTCATGATGTCTATATCCTTCTGGGAAACGTCTGTCAGAGGATGGGCGTTCTCGATGAAAAGATATGCGTTCCTTATACGTTTTGGGAAATCCCTCCAGAAGCCGATGATCTGGTTGTCGCTCGGAGTCCAGTTGCCTGTCTGATAGTTGCAGACAACATTGCCGACAGAAATCCATGCGTCAGGAATAGTGGCATCCTTGCCTATCATGTCCCAGTTCGAATCTGCATAGAACTGGGGGATACCGTCGTACAGGTATGCAAGCCACCTTGTAAGGTTGCCGCTGCTCTCGAAAGCAGTCGTAATGTCAAGCTGATCGTCAGGCCTCTTGTCCAGATAGTCCGAACAAGAAGAGAAGAACGGCAAGACCACTGCCAGCATTATCAAAATAATCCTATTTTTCATGATTTTCATATATTTCGTTTAGAATTTGAATTCAAGACCAACAGAGAAAGATCTCATAAGAGGATACTGTCCTCCATCTGAAGAATCCAGCTCAGGATCCCAAAGCTTGAAGCCGGAGAATGTCAGCACGTTCGTTCCTCTGAGGAATACACGTGCGCCTGAAATAAATGACCTGTCAGCCCATCTCTGAGGAATTGACCATCCAAGCTCTATGTTCTTCAGCCTGAGATAGCTCATGTTCTTGAGCCACCATGTAGAAGGCTGTGCGTTCTGGGTGTTCGGTCCGTAGGTAAGACGAGGGTAGAATACATCCTGGCTCGGGTTGTCCACTGTCCAGCGGTCCTGATAGTTGGAGAATACGTTGTAGTATCCGCCTGTGTCATAACCAGGTATGATGTAATCGGACATAAGCCTCCACATGCGGCCTGCACCCTGGAACAATACTCCGAAGTCGAAGCCTTTCCATGCGAGATTGAGACCGAAACCATAGACGATTTCAGGATCCTCGGTACCTCCGATAGGAGACTGGTCATATACGTCGACCTTGCCGTCGTTGTTCACATCCTTGTACTTGATATCACCAGGACGGATGTTGGTGTAGAGGGTACTCTGCGGCAGGTCATCCCTGAGAGTGCCGTCAGCATCGAAATCGGCGTCAGTATACAGGCCCTCGTCTATGTAACCGAAGATCTGGCCTACAGGATGTCCGGTCTCGGCCCTGTTCGTACCTACGATAGAAGCCGGCTCGTCCATCTCCACAATCTCGTTGTGGGCATAAGTGAATGTACCCATCAAGCCTACGAAGAAGCCGTTTGAGAACTGTTTCCTGAAGTTCAGGGTTACCTCGGCACCCTGGTTCTTCACCTTACCGTAGTTCTGCCAAGGGGTCTTGATGAATCCGGCAGTAAGAGGAATGGAAGTACGCTCCATGAAGATGTTGTTCCTTCTCTCGTCGAAGAGGTCGATGGACATGTCGAACACACCGTCGAAGAAACCGATTTCGAGACCGACATTGGCCTTGTTGACCTTCTCCCAGGTAAGGTCAGGGACAGCGAAGTCACCTTCCGCCATACCTGTCACGCCATAGGCGCTTTCTACACCCCACTTGTACATGTTAAGGGTATTATAGTCATCAGTGATCGTAGAGAGATATGCGAAACGACGTCCGCTCAATGATGCGTTACCCGTCTGTCCGTATGAAGCACGGAGCTTCAAGGTGCTGAGCACCCTCTTGGCAGATGCCATGAACGGCTCTTCGGAGATCACCCATCCGATGGCTCCAGAAGGGAAGAAACCGTAACGCTTGCCTGGGGCGAAGTTCTCGGAACCGTTGTAACCGAAGTTGAACTCGGCCACATACCTGTCATCGAAAGTATACGCAGCCCTACCTGCCATACCCTGGTTACGGTAAGGGAGCTTGTCTCCGTTGTCATAGTTGCTTCTCTGGGCCAGGAGCATACCTGATACGGCATGCTTGCCGTTGAAGGTCCTGTCATAGTTGACAGCGAGTTCCATATAAAGACGTCTGTTACCGTAAGCACCGGAAACCGAATGTCCGAGAGTGTTGCTTCCCGCGCTGCTGCGGTTCAGGACGAGAGTACCGTCCTCGTTTCTCTGCGTTGCAGGATTGTAAAGGTCAGGAGACGTAGATCTCGACACAGTACCTGAAGAGTAACGGTCGAAGGAGAATGTACCCTTGATCCTGAGTCCCTTGGTCAGGAACTTGAGATCCTGCTCGAGAGAGAAGAGGGTCTCGATCTTGGATGAACTGGTATTCTGATAACCGTACTGTGTGGCCATTGCCCATGGGTTGCCTTCAGTTCCTGCAGGTATCTCACCTGTAGAATAACGTACAGGGAACTTGAATGGCACCGTACGGAATGCACGGTTGAAGATAAGGTCAGTGCTCTGCGTGCTGGAGTTCCTGTCCTGGAGGTATCCTCCGATGTTCACACGGAACTTGGTCGTCTTGGTGATATTGATGTCCACATTGGAACGGACATTATATCTCTGGAGTTTGATGGACGGGTCCCACTCACGGCTCGGGTCACGGGTAAGGATACCCTGCTCGTTGTAGAATGCAGCCACGAGGGAATAAGTCAGGATATTGTTACCTCCGGATACCTCTGCCGTCACACGCTGGTTGGATGCATAGTCCTTGGTCACAGCGTCGATCCAGTCCACATCCGGATAGAGGTCAGGGTCATAGCCTGCACGTGTCTTGGCTATCTGGTCTGTGTACATAGGCTGCATGCCGCCGTCCACCCTGATATCATCGAGGAGCTGCATGTAGTCTGCCGCACCTATATAGTCAGGGAGCTGGACAGGCGTGGTGCCTGCAAACTCGGCCTTGATGGTCACTCTCGGCTTTCCGATCTCACCTCTCTTGGTGTTGATAAGGATGACACCGTTCGCACCGCGCACACCATACACTGCAGATGCGGCAGCATCCTTGAGGACAGAGAAGGATTCTATTTCCTCCGGGTCGATGTTGTTGATGTCTCGCTCGATACCATCGACAAGGACGAGAGGGTCACGGCCTGCATCCTGGAAGGTTGAGATACCACGGATCCAGAATGTGGAGTTGTCGTAGCCAGGCTCACCGGAACGCTGTACAGCCAGCACACCGGCTACCGTACCAGCAAGGTTGTTACTAAGAGAACGTGATGTCCCGACTTTCAGTTTCTCAGGCTCGATGGCAGCGATGGAAGCGACCACGGATTCCTTCTTCTGCTGTCCGTAGGCGACTACCACGGCGTCCTGGAGCTGTCCGATATCCTCTGTAAGGACGACATTGACAACTCGCCTGTTGCCCACCTGGATCTCCTGGGATACAAAGCCGATATAGCTTATCTCCAGCACAGCCCACCTGTCTGGTACTGTAAGTGAATAATTACCGTCGATGTCAGCGATGGCGTGCACATTGGCATCGCCTTTAAGGACGATAGTGGCGCCCGGAAGGGGCTCTCCATTCTCGTCTGACACATTACCGATGACATCGATGGCTTTGTCCGAGTCAGGCGCCTGCTGTCGTGATGCAGTGCCTGCATAAGCTGAAAGGGAAAGCATAGCTGTCAATGCCAGCATCGCAGCCGCCCTTTTGCCTAACAAGCTTAAAATAGGGTTACATATCATAGTAATAGTATTAAAGTTGGTTAAATGATAATTCTCCGTTCAGTAAATCATCTCTGTATTAATCAGTGGTGGTCCATTAAGTTAGTGTGATCACACACCAATTTTAACAAAAACAATCATAATAAAAAACTGTCTTTAACAATCGTCTAATCTTAATGTAAATCAGTGCATACGAACGTCACATCAGCACCGTAGAAAGCCCTTTCAGGGCGATTCCAAATCCTTTTTCACTTTTCTGCACGTGTGCACGCACACAAAATTATAGACTTTTTTATTAATAGCAAAATTTTGTTTGATTTTTTGACAATTAACTCGACTTAGCGTATTTTTTCCTAATTCCGAAAATATCCCGGGAAAGTATGGCACGGACCACGGACAATGATGTCTGCATTGCGCCGCAGCCGTGTCAGAGTCTTGAACAGGGGTTGTGAAATCGATATTTTTTTATACTTTTGCAAATTGTTCCGTATGGCAGTACAGGAAGACGGAGCAGCCGGTGACGGCTTAATAATATTATAAGGTATAACAATTTTAAGTATATGAATGGTTGCCGGGAATGATGGCAGCCGCTGATATTTGGGACTATGCTGTTCAGTATTTTACAAATCGCGGGGGATGCAGGAGCATCTGTCGAGGCAATTCCTCAGCAGGAAGTGGTAAGTTACTCATTGCTTGAAATGGCAGCGAAAGGAGGATGGCTGATGCTTGTCCTGCTGGCATTGTCAATCATCGCTATCTATGTTTTCGGGAAGAAATGGTGGATGATACGCAAGGCGAGCACTATTGACAAGAATTTCATGAACGATATCAATGAAATGCTCCATGACGGGAAGAGCAGGTCAGCGATAGCCCTGTGCAGGAAGTACGACTCCCCGGTGGCCCGTATCACGGAGAAGGCGATCGAGAGGATGGGAAGGTCTCTTGAAGACATACAGGCAGCCGTAGAGAATACCGGCAATCTGGAAGTGGCCAGGCTCGAAAAGGGTCTGCCAATGCTTGCCACCATTGCGGGAGGTGCGCCTATGATAGGATTCCTCGGCACCGTGATGGGTATGATCCAGGCGTTTTTCAACATGGCGAATGCCGGCAACAACATAGACATCACGCTTCTTTCGGGAGGTATTTATACGGCGATGGTCACCACTGTCGGCGGACTGATTGTGGGCATTCTCGCGTATTTCGGATACAATTACCTGACATCCAGGATATCAGATCTTGTATTCATGATGGAAAGCTCCACGATAGATTTCATGGACATCATCAACGGATCCTCAGAGAAGAAGGAGGAGGAGACTGAGGCCCGGGCAAAATAGCAAGTGAAATGAAGTTCAAGAGAAATACAAAGGTCTTGTCGGAGTTCTCGATGTCGTCAATGACGGACATCGTGTTCCTGCTTCTCATCTTCTTCCTGGTGACCTCGACGCTTGTCAATCCGAACGCGCTGAAGCTGCTTCTGCCGAAAAGTACCGGTCAGGTGTCCGCCAAGGCGACCGTGAGCGTATCCATCAAGCACTATCAGGATACCGACACTTTCTCCTACCATATCAACGGAGAACAGACTCCGGTCAGGTTTGACCAGATAGAAGGCGAGCTGAACGGGCTGCTGATGACAGAGGAAGATCCGACATTCTCGATATATTCGGACGAGACAGTGCCGATCGGGGAGGTCGTGAAGATAATGAACATTGCAAAACGCAATCATTACAAGGTAATATTGGCGACATCGCCGGAATAGCAGACGACAGGCTGGGGAGGAGGAACAGCCTGCAACAAAGGGAAAATGGCCAGATTTAACGAACAGGAACACAGGAAGCAGGAGCGGAATTCAACGGTGGCAGGCATCGTCCTTGCTGTCGTTCTCCACGCCTTGGTGCTCACTGTCTGTGCCACAAGCGGACTCAAGTACCTGTATCCTCCCCCTCCGGAGCAGTCCATGCTTGTGGAATTCGTAGAGATGGAGGAGGATGTCACTCCGGAACAGATCACATACGGGACGCAGCCGCGTGCGGCGGATGCCGATCCTGAAGAAGAAATGAACCTTGTGCAGAAGTCCGAGGCGCAGATGGAAGGGACCGGGGCGAATGAGGCTCCGGAAGCTACAGTCGGGGATGAAGGCGATGTAGAAGTACCCGAGCCTCCGAGAAAACCGGAGATAGACCGGAGGGCGCTCTTCCATGCTGCCAGGAACAAGACAGAAAAGGACACACTGGCGCCGCAGTCGGCGGACAAGGTGTCAGACAGGCTCAAGGCAGGCCATGCTCTGGGGAATACGGTCAACGGAAGGACTTCCGGGGAGCCTAATGCACGGCTCAAGGGCAGGACTGTCGTCGGCACGCTCCCGAAGCCGCAATATTCTGTCCAGAACAGCGGTACTGTGGTGGTGGACATACTTGTGGACCGTTACGGCAATGTAAAAAGTGCAGTACCGGGTGGGACAGGGACCACTGTGTCGGACAAGACATTGTGGGAAGCCGCAAGGAAGGCCGCGCTTGACACGCAGTTCAACGTGAAGATTGACGCCCCGCTCCAGCAGGCGGGAACCATTACATACATATTCAGGCTTGAATAGGTTTGAACAGACTTGGACAGACTTGGACAGGCTTGGACAGACTTGGACAGAAAGGAAAGTTACATTTGTATTTAATTATATTTCAAACAATTATTGTAATTTAATATTGTATTATTGTAAAATTGCCGGGAGGCACAAAAAAGATGGAAAACAATTTCAAAGACGGTTTTGACCGCAGATCTGAAGACCGTAGGGATTACGGCAGCAGAAAATCCAACAATGAAGAAGGAAGAACCATGAGGCCGCGCAGGCCGAGGATAGGCAGGACGCAGCCGGCAGGTGAAAGACTGTATTCTTCCAATGACGAAAGGAGATTCGTACCGGCCGGAGAACAGCACAGCTATCAGGGATCCGGTGAGAGAAGAAGTTTCAGGAACAACGGAGGCTATTCCGACAACGGATATTCCGGAGCGCGGAGAGATAACGGGCAGAGAGGCGGCTACAGAAGCGGCAGCTATGGGAACAGCCGACGTGAATCAGGATACGGAGACTACCGCGGCTATGGCAGCGGCTATGACGGCAGAAGGAGGAATTCCGGACAGCAGGACAGGCGCAATTCAGGCTATGGGGAAAGCAGGGAAAGGAGGTTCTACCAGACTGACGGGGAATCCAGGCCTTACGATGGAGAAAGGAGACCGTACAGCGGCGACAGAAGGCCGTCATTCCAGGCGAAGCCATACGGCAGCAGGAACTCAGGCAACGGAAGAGGCCCGGCAGGCAGGAGACCGGCAAAGCCGAAGAACTTCAGCAAGCCGCGCGTGGCCGGCAACCAGATGAACGGCATAAACAAGATGATAGAGCGCAAGAGGCTTCAGGATGCCGAGGCGTTTTCTGACTTCGATGCCGCTCCGGTACAGATCAAGGAAGAGATAAGGCTCAACAAGTTCATCGCCAACTCCGGAATATGCTCAAGACGTGAGGCCGACAATTTCATCCAGGCAGGCGTAGTCACCGTGAACGGAGAAGTGGTCACCGAGCTCGGTACCAAGATAAACATCTTCACGGATGACGTGCGTTTCAACGGGGAACGGCTCAAGGGCGAACAGAAGGTATATATTGTGATGAACAAGCCTAAAGGCTATGTGACCACCACAAGCGACCCTCACGCCGAGAAGACCGTCATGGACCTGCTGAAGGGATGCAAGTCAAGGGTATTTTCCGTAGGAAGGCTCGACAAGAACACCACAGGCGTGCTGATGTTCACCAATGACGGTGAAATGGCGGAAAAGCTTACCCATCCTTCCTACAACAAGAAGAAGATATACCAGGTGACGCTGAGCACTCCGCTTGAACAGGAAGACTATGACAAGATCCTCGGCGGCGTGACCCTCTCTGACGGAGAGATTGCGGCGGACGAACTGGAATACATCGACGATGCCGACCACAGGAAAATCGGCATAGAAATACATTCCGGGAAAAACAGGATCGTCAGGAGGATATTCGAGTCTCTCGGATATGAAGTGAAAGGCCTTGACAGGGTATATTTCGCCGGTCTCACCAAGAAGGGACTCAAGAAAGGCCAGTGGAGATACCTGTCAGATTCCGAAATCAACATCCTGAAGATCGGGTCATACCAATAGGATCACGGTAAACCATGCAAGATATGTCAGGTCAGAAGATACATCGCTCAGGCTTCGTGAACATCATCGGGAATCCCAATGTCGGGAAATCCACGCTGATGAACGCACTTGTCGGCGAAAGGCTGTCGATAGTCACGGCCAAGGCACAGACGACGCGGCACAGGATAATGGGTATAGTGAACGGAGATGACTACCAGATAGTCTACTCCGACACTCCCGGCATCCTGAAGCCGAACTACAGGCTGCAGAAGAATATGATGGACTTCGTGGATACGGCCATCGGGGATGCAGACATAATCCTGTATGTCACGGATGTGGTGGAAAAAGGTGACAAGAATGCGGAATATATAGCCAAGCTGCAGCAGATAGACTGCCCTGTAATACTGGTCATCAACAAGATAGACATCAGCACGCAGGAACAGGTGACGAATCTCATCCAGTGGTGGAAAGAACAGCTTCCGAAAGCTGTCATACTGCCGGCCTCGGCTCAGGAAAGGTTCAACCTGGACAACATCTTCGACACGATAGTGTCCAACCTTCCGGAAGCGCCGGCATGGTACGACAAGGACGTGTTCACGGACAAGAACCTGAGATTCTTCGCATCGGAGATCATCAGGGAGAAGATCCTGCTGTTCTACAGCCAGGAAATACCATACAGCTGCGAAGTGGCGATAGAAAGCTTCAAGGAAGGGCATGACAGGTATGACATTTCAGCCGTAATCTATGTGATGCGGGATTCCCAGAAAGGCATCATCATAGGCAAGGGCGGACAGATGCTCAAGAAAGTGGGCACCAGGGCGAGACTTGACATGGAAGATTTCTTCCAGAAGAAGGTATATCTGAACCTCTACGTGAAAGTGGACCAGGACTGGAGGGAGAACAAGAAGGAACTCAAGCGTTTCGGATACGAATAGCGGACCGTAGAAAACATTGATCGAATATATGGACGACGGATTGGACAACAGGCCGGAAGATATCAACGATGATGACCAGGAAATACTGGATGACGGGGAGCCTACCGGCAGATATGACAGGCTGTTGAATGAGAACAGCCGGAAATACAGGCTTTCCGGCATGTTCAAGGAGTGGTTTCTCGACTATTCCTCTTATGTGATTCTGCAGAGGGCTGTCCCGCATATAGATGACGGGCTCAAGCCCGTGCAGCGGCGTGTCCTCCACACCATGTACAAAATTGATGACGGGACTTTCACCAAGGTGGCCACAATCGTCGGAGAAGCCATGAAGCTGCATCCGCACGGAGATTCCTCCATACTCGGCGCGCTTGTCCAGCTCGGGCAGAAGAACCTGCTCGTGGACTGCCAGGGCAACTGGGGTAACATCATCACAGGAGACTCGAATGCGGCGGCAAGGTATATTGAAGGCCGGCTGACCAAATTCGCGAAGGAAGTGCTCTTCAATCCCAAGACCACGGAATGGATGAACTCTTATGACGGGAAGAACCAGGAGCCTGTGGATCTTCCTGTCAAGTTCCCTCTGCTTCTTGCACAGGGGGCGGAAGGCATTGCAGTGGGGCTTGCATCGAAAATCCTGCCTCACAATTTCAACGAGCTTCTGGATGCTTCGGTGGCAATCCTGCGCGGAGAGGAATTCGAGCTGTATCCGGACTTCCCGACAGGAGGATACGCAGACTGCTCGAAGTACAACAAGGGCCGTCGCGGCGGCGTGGTCAAGGTCAGGGCCAAGATCGGGAAGATCGACAAGAACACCATCGCCATCACCGAAATCCCGTACGGCAGGACCACGCACAACATCATAGACTCAATCCTCAAGGCCAAGGACAACGGCAAGATCAAGATAAGGAAAATCGACGACCTGACCACGACACAGGCCAATATCCTGATTCATCTGCCGAACGATGTCTCCCCTGACAAGACCATAGACGCACTCTATGCCTTCACAGACTGCGAAATGTCCATATCGCCCAATACATGCGTGATTGTGGATAACAAGCCGCAGTTCATGGATGTAGAAGAAGTCCTCAGGTACAATACCATGCATACGCGCGAGCTCCTCGGGAAGGAACTCGGGATCAGGCTTGACGAGCTTAACGACGAATGGCACTACGGATCTCTGGAAAGGATATATTTCGAGAATGCGATCTACAAGATACTCGAAAAGAAGGACTCGCTCAGCTGGGAAGAACAGCTGGACGAGACTTTCACGGAGATGAAGAAATACCAGGAACGCCTGCTCAGGGAAATCACGATGGAAGATATTCTCAAGCTCGTCGAAAAACCTATCCGCAAAATCTCCAAATTCGACATCAAGGCTCTGGACGAAAAGCTCAGGAGCATCGAAACCGAAGCGGACGAGGTGAGGAACCATCTGGAGCACCTCACCGAATTCACCATCAGCTACTTCAACAATCTTAAGAAGAAGTACGGCAAGGACTGGCCGAGACTCACGGAAATAAGCAGCTTCGAGACCATCACCGCCACCAAGGTAGTGAACAACAACGCGAAGCTCTACATGAACAAGGCCGAGGGCTTCGTGGGTATCGGACTCAAGAAAGAGGACAATGCCGAATATATCTGCGACTGTTCCGACCTGTCCGAGATCATCGTGATAAGGAAAGACGGCAAATATGTGGTGACCAAGGTCAGCGACAAGGCCTTCTTCGGCAAAGACATCCTGTACGCAGGACTGTTCGACAGGAATGACCAGCGCACCATATACAATGTCATCTACCGGGACGGCAAGGACAGCGTGGCCTATGCGAAAAGGTTTGCGGTCACCAGCATCACAAGGGACAAGGAATATGACATCACCCAAGGCACCCCGGGATCGAAGATACTCTGGTTCTCGGCCAACAGGAACGGGGAAGCGGAGGCTGTGAAGATTTATTTCAGGCCGAGACCGAAGCTGAAGAAGCTTGTGGACGAGTATGATTTCGCCAAGCTCGCCATCAAGGGAAGGGCATCGAGAGGGAATCTGGTGTCTAAAAATCCTATCCAGCGCATTATCCTGAAATCCAAGGGGATATCCACTATCGGAGGAAAGGATATCTGGTTTGACGAAGACATCTGCAGGCTCAACGAAGACTCAAGGGGAAGGTATCTCGGACAATTTAATTCCGGCGACCATATACTTGCCGTGTTCAAGGACGGCACATATTACACGACATCGTTCGACCTGAGCAACAGGTACCAGGGCGAGCTGCTGCTTATCGAGAAAATGGAGGCCGGCAAGACGTTCACCGCCATATATTACGACGGACAGCAGAAATGCTTCTATATCAAGAGGTTCTCTTTCGACCTCAGCGACAATACCCAGGTATCGTTCATATCTTCGGCCAAAGGATCCTACCTTGCAGACATCAGCGAGGACAAGCATCCGCAGATAGAACTGACATTCGGCGGCAAACACGGGCACCGTATGCCCGAGACAATAGACGCCGAGGAATTCATCGCGAAGAAGGGACTCCAGGCCAAAGGCAAGAAAGCGAGCCAGTACGACATAAGCGGAATAAGGTTCATCGAGCCGCTGCACAAGCCTGAGGATGACATTGCTCCTGAAGCCGGCGCACAGGACGTGCAGGATGAAATTACAGACACGGAATCCGGGGAAGACCCTACACTGTTTTGAGACGTGGCGGCAAGTGACTCCATAATCATTAAGACCAGGCATGACTGACCGGCACATCATATCATTATGCGGTTTCATGGGATGCGGCAAAAGCTGCGTCGGGAGGAAACTTTCGGCCCTGCTTTCATGCCCGCTGACAGACCTTGACACCCGGATAGAAGAAATGTCCGGAATGCCCATACCCGAAATCTTCGCGACCAAGGGGGAAAAGGCTTTCAGACAGGTAGAGGAAACGGCTCTGCGCGAAGTCCTGGCAGAGAACTGCGGCGAAGGGCGCACAGTGCTTTCTCTCGGAGGCGGGACTGTCACTACCCCGGAATGTGCACGGATGGTCAGGGAACAGACTTTCTGCATATACCTCAAGGCCGATACCGGGACTCTGGTGGAAAACCTGCGCGAAGATTATTCATCGCGTCCGATGCTGAACCAGGGAGGAAACGGCCCTGCCGATACGGACGGGCTCAGAAGCAGGATAGTAGAACTTATGGAGGCGAGGGAACCTGTGTATGAAAGTGTAGCCTCGGCCATAGTCACGATAGACGGGAAAAACTTCGCCGACGTGGCGCAGGAAATAGTGTCGATACTGCAAGGGAATGTCAGATGAAATCCTCCCTGTCGTGTATGTCCTTTATCCTGAGCTGGATATTGGCTATCCCACGATAATAGTTCTCCACAATCGAATAACAGATATCTATCGGATTGCCGTTCCGGATGTGGTCGAAATGTCCGGATTTGTTGAAAGCTATCGCTGAGAAATGGCGGTACGGCTGTGATTCCTGTATAAGTTCGAGCTTGAGGTGTCCTGCGTCAGCCCCTACCTTGCGCCCGTTGCCATTGTCATAGACATTTTCCGTCAGGAATACAGGAGCCGTATTGCCCGGTCCGAAAGGCTGGAACTGCTTCAGAATTCTCACGAACTTGGGTGTGATATTGTCAAAGTCAAGCAGAGAATCCACATATATCACAGGTGTGAGCATCTCCGAGGTGATCCTGTCGCCGATGAACTTCTCTATCCTGCGGCAGAATTCCGGCAGATTCTCTTCTTTCAATGTAAGCCCCGCAGCATAAAGGTGTCCGCCGAAATTCTCAAGGAGGTCGGCGCAGCTCTCTATGGCGTCATACAGGTCGAAGCCGTGTACGCTTCTGGCAGATCCTGTCACCAGCCCGTTGGCCTGTGTCTTGGAAAAGACGATTGTAGGCTTGTAGAACGCCTCAACCAGGCGTGAAGCCACTATGCCCACCACACCCTTGTGCCATGTCGGGTTGTAGACTATGGTGGCATTGGCGGAAGACAGGCAGGATCCGGACTGCACCATCTCCAGGGCCTCCTGTGTGATCTCCCTGTCTATGCTCTTGCGCTCGTTGTTGTACTTGTTTATCTCAAGTCCTATGCGTTCGGCTTCCGATTCTTCCGTTGCCGTCAGGAGCTCTACCGCCACTCTTCCGGATTCCATCCTGCCGGCGGCATTTATCCTCGGCCCTATCTTGAACACTATGTCATCTATGGTGACGTGTCCCGGCTCCAGGCCTGAAAGCCGGATCATCGTATTGAGTCCCAGGCGTGGATGCTCGTTCAGCTGCTTCAGACCGTAATGGGCAAGTATTCTGTTCTCCCCCACCACCGATACGAGATCAGCCGCAATGCTTACCACCAGAAGGTCAAGCAGCGATACAAGATTCTCGAAAGGGATGCCGTACCTGGACGCATAGGCCTGCACAAGCTTGAAACCGACACCGCAGCCCGAAAGGTCATCGAACGGATAGGTGCAGTCCTCACGCTTGGGGTCCAGCACCGCTGCAGCTTGCGGCAGTTCATTCTCCGGGAGATGATGGTCGCAAATGATGACATCTATCCCCTTCCCGGCAGCATACGAGACCTTGTCATTGGCCTTGATGCCGCAGTCGAGGGCAATAATAAGGGTGTAACCGTGACTGGCAGCCCAGTCCACTCCCTTGAACGAAAGCCCGTAGCCTTCGTCATATCTGTCCGGAATATAGAAATCGACATTCGGGGTAAGCTTCTTCAGGAAAGAATATACAAGGGCTACGGCCGTGGTGCCGTCCACATCATAGTCGCCGTAAACAAGGATAGGGCTGCCCTCCGTGACAGACTTCCTGACACGCTCCACGGCAAGTTCCATATCCTTCATGAGGAAGGGGTCGTGCAGGTTGGCCAGATCGGGCCTGAAGAATGCCCTGGCTTCAGAAAATGTATGGATGCCCCTCTGTGCGAGAAGTCCTGCCAGTACAGGATCTATGCCTAGTTCGGAAGCAAGCCTGCTCACGATTGACGGCTCCGCGGGGTCCTTGATTATCCATTTTCTTTCCTTGGTCATGATTTGATTGTGCTCCGGACATAATTCCGGACTTATAGGACAAATGTAGGAATAATTCCTGACATTTCGGACAGAATTATTGCGGGACTCATGATGTTTTTCTGAAAATTTTATGTAGGTTTGGGGCCGTTTTCCTGATAATGTCCATGGCAGAGAGTGTTAACCAATACGAAGACAGGCTCGGGACAGCCAGGATGTTGCCCCTCGTGTTCAAGATGGCGCTGCCGTCTGTGGTGGCCCAGATTGTCAACCTCATGTACAATGTCGTTGACCGGATTTTCATAGGCAGGATTCCGGATATAGGGACAGATGCCCTGGCCGGTGTCGGAGTGACCGGATCGGTAATCATACTCATTTCGGCCTTCTCGATGATTGTCGGCGGAGGAGGCGCGCCCCTGGCTTCGATAGCCTTGGGGCAAGGGCATCGCGAACGTGCGGAGCGGATACTCGGCAACGGCTTCATGCTTCTGATGTTCTTCGCAGTCATCGCCACCACCCTCACATACGTCTTCATGGAACCGCTTCTGATGCTTACCGGAGCATCCGAGAACACGATAGGGTATGCCACAAGCTATCTCGGAGTTTACCTGACCGGAACGGTATTCGTGCAGATCTCGACCGGACTCAACGCATTCATCAGTGCCCAGGGACGTCCAGGGATTGCCATGATGTCCACGGTAATCGGGGCCCTGACCAACCTCATACTCGACCCCATATTCATCTTCGGGATGGGGATGGGTGTGAAAGGTGCCGCCGTGGCCACCGTAATATCGCAGGCACTGAGCGCGGCATGGATACTTGGCTTCCTTTTCTCCAGGAAAGCCAGTCTCAGACTCGGACACAGGTATTTCAGACCTGACAGGAGGATACTGCTCTCAATAATATCACTCGGAGTGGCTCCGTTCGTGATGTCGTGCACGGAAAGCGTGGTCGGTTTTGTCCTCAACGGCAGTCTGAAACAATACGGAGACATCTATGTCAGCACACTGACTGTCCTGCAGAGCGCAATGATGTTCGGGAGCGTACCCATCACCGGTTTCGCCCAAGGTTTCGTCCCGGTGGCAAGCTATAATTTCGGAAAGGGCAACAATGACAGGGTGAAGTCTTGCTTCCGCATAGCTGTCGTCACCATGTTCTCGTTCAATTTCGTACTCATGTTGCTAATGGTACTCTTTCCCGGGACAGTCGCATCGTTCTTCACCGATGATCCCGTGCTTGTAAGCCATGTACGGGAAATGGCCCCCTACTTCCTTTCCGGTGCCATGATATTCGGGCTGCAGAGGGCATGTCAGAATACGTTCATCGCACTCGGGCAGGCCAGGATATCCCTGTTCATAGCGTTGCTGCGCAAGGTGTTCCTGCTTGTTCCGCTCGCCCTGACTCTGCCACGCATCTTCGGTGTGGAAGGGGTCTATCTTGCAGAATCGGTGGCAGATGCGACGGCTGCCATCTGCTGTATCAGCATTTTCATGGTATTTTTCCCGAAAATCCTTGTAAAGGGGTGCAACAAATTTTAATTTTGCCTGCACGAATCGGATATCTTATGCTTAGAAAAATCAGAATCGCCGTGGCGACAGTGGTTTTCATCGCCGTGACGATGCTTTTCCTTGACTTCACAGGCATACTGCACCGGTGGCTCGGATGGCTGGCCAGGATACAGTTCATTCCGGCTGTCCTTGCACTCAATTTCCTTGCTGTAGCCGTTCTTGCGGCAGTCACATTGCTGTTCGGAAGGGTCTACTGTTCCGCCATCTGCCCTCTCGGCATAATGCAGGACATAATATCCGGGATACACGGGAACAGGAGGAAGAAGGACCGCTACCGGTTCTCATGGTCACCAGCGAAGAATCTGCTGCGATATGCCATGCTTGTGCTGTTCATCGTCTGCATTGCGGCCGGCCTGACTTCACTGGCTTCACTCATAGAGCCGTACAGTGCCTTCGGACGCATGGCATCCAATCTTCTGGCCCCTGTCTGCAAATTGGGGAACAACGCTCTCGCCTACCTGGCAACAAGGGTCGGGAGCTATGCATTCTACAGCACGGAAGTATGGTTCAAAAGCCTGCCGGCACTCATCGTGGCAGCAGTGACCTTCGTCATCATATTTGTCATGGCCTGGAAACACGGACGCTCATACTGCAACACGATATGTCCTGCAGGCACCCTTCTCGGCCTCATGTCGCGGATATCACTGTTCCGGCCAGTCATTGATACAGACAAATGCAGGAACTGCGGACTGTGCGGCCGGCAATGCAAGGCATCCTGCATAAACATGAAAGAGCACAGCATAGACTACAGCCGCTGCGTCGCGTGTTTCGACTGTATCGGAGAATGCAGCGAGGGTGCCATTTCCTACAGACCGGTGTGGAAAAAACATGCGGCTCCCGGCCCCGGCCCGGACGGAGACTCAGGCAACGGAAGACGTGCCTTTCTGGCATCATCGGCAGCAATCATGACTGCAGCCGCCCTCAAAGCCCAGGAAATGAAGATGGACGGAGGACTTGCAGCGATACCTGCCAGGAAAGTCCCGGCACGCAAAACCCCGCTCAAACCGGCAGGCTCCCTGAGTCTAGAACATTTCACAAAGCATTGCACATCATGCCAGTTGTGCGTGTCCGTATGTCCAGAACATGTCCTGCGCCCGTCAGCCTCGCTGATGACGTTCATGCAGCCGGAGATGTCGTACGAGAAAGGATGGTGCAGGCCCGAGTGCACTAAATGTTCGGAGGTGTGTCCGTCAGGACCCATCAGGCCGGTAAGCACGGCAGAGAAGTCTTCCATCCAGATAGGGCATGCGGTAGTCAATTACGGCAGCTGCGTCGTAAACACGGACGAAGTGCCATGCGGGAACTGCGCAAGGCATTGTCCTGCCAGTGCCATAATGATGGTGCACAGGATACCCGGCGACAAGAAGTCACTTATGATACCTTCGGTCAACACCGAAAAATGCATCGGCTGCGGGGCATGCGAAAATCTGTGTCCTGCAAGGCCGTATTCCGCCATCCATGTGGAAGGACATGAAGTCCACAAGTATATCTGACAGGCAGAGATCCGCCTCAGCAATATCTTTTATTTATGGGAAACAGGAACATATCAGACAATAACAATATGAGCCGCAGGGACTTCCTCAAGTCGGCGGGAAGCGCGGCAGTCATCGCCGGCATGTCTGCAGCAGGCTGTGCATCCCCGGGGAAGGAAGACGGCCGTGAGAAGGAAACTTCCGGAGAGATGACATACAGGACAAACACCCGTACAGGGGATCGTGTGTCACTGTTGGGATACGGATGTATGAGATGGCCTGTGGTGAAGGGGGCAGACGGGAAGGAAACCGTCAGCCAGGAACAGGTCAACAGGCTGGTTGACAGGGCCATGGAAAGCGGGGTGAATTACTATGACACCTCACCCGTATATTGCCAGGGACAGTCGGAAACAGTCTCGGGCACTGCCCTTTCGCGGTATCCGAGAGATTCGTACTTCCTGGCCACCAAACTGTCCAATTTCAGCAACTGGTCCAGGGAGAATTCCATGCTGATATACAGGAAGTCGTTCGAGAACATGCAGACAGACTATATCGACTATTATCTCCTTCACTCTGTAGGCGCGGGCGGGATCAGCCATTTCAACGAGAGATATATCGACAACGGGATGGTGGACTTCCTGATGCGTGAACGTGAAGCCGGACGTATCAGGAATCTGGGCTTCTCATTCCACGGCAGCAAGGCCAGCTTCGACTATGTCCTGGGTCTGCATGACAAGGTGCACTGGGATTTCGTGCAGATACAGATGAACTATGCGGACTGGAGACATGCCTCGGGGGACAACGTCAATGCGGAGTACCTGTATGCCGAGCTCTCCAGGCGCGGAATACAGGCAGTGATAATGGAGCCGCTTCTCGGAGGGCGTCTGAGCAAGGTTCCAGAGCATATAGCGGCAAGGCTGAAGGAAAGGGACCCGTACAGGAGCATCGCTTCATGGGCTTTCAGGTTTGCAGGGACTTATTCCGATGTGCTGACAGTGCTGAGCGGGATGACCTATATGGAACATCTGGACGAGAATATCCGCACCTATTCTCCCCTTGAGCCGCTTTCGGAAGACGACATCAAATTCCTGGAAGAGACAGCCGTACTGATGATGCAATATCCGACCATCCCGTGCAATGACTGCAAATATTGCATGCCGTGTCCATACGGGATAGACATTCCAGCAATACTGCTTCATTACAACAAATGCGTCAACGAGGGCAATATAGTCCGTGACACCGGCTCGGAAAGCTACAGGAAGGCACGGCGGGCGTATCTTGTGGGCTATGACCGGGCTGTGGAAGACGAACGGCAGGCAGACCACTGCATCGGATGCAGGCAATGTATCCCGCACTGTCCGCAGAGCATCAACATACCGAGGGAACTCCACAGGATAGCACGGTACGTCGAGGAGCTCAAAAGATCGAGATGACGTCCTGACACCGTCTACAGCCTTGCAAGCAGCAGGCTCTTGCCTACACGGTATCCGGTCGCTCTGACATAGAACATCCACTGCGCGACATAATACGGAAGCATTATGAACCATTTGTCATGGTCCAGCGGCTCCACGAACATGTCCCACGACAGGATAAAGTCAGAGACCACGAACAGGAAAGCCCCTACGGCGTAGAATATGCTGCGCTGCATAAGGGCCGAATAGAACATGAGCGCCACTACTATGGAATAGAATGCCACTCCCGCCCTGAGGACGCCGGCCGGGACTTCAGGGACGACGGACACCATGGCAAGCAGGAGGATAGTGGCGACGCAGATTCCGGTCACAATCAGATAGGCGACACGCTTCCCTGTCAGAATCGCGCTGAAATTCTTGGCCGAAGCCTTCCCTGTCCTGAAAAGTCGCTGAAGGAAGAAAAGGCTGAGGAACAGGTTGGCGACCGCGAAACACTCCATCTGCGCCATGAAATTACCGGCGGCTCCCATAAGGTCACCTGCAGCCGAGGCAATAAGGGCGGCACTCATCGGGAAAGGGACAAGCCACAATGAGAAAACGGCAAGCAGAGCCAGCGGGAAGGCTATCTCAAAGCGGCTCCCTCCAGGAAGGAAATACAATGCAGCAAGTACCAGATAAATTGCCGTAGACAGCCAGACCACTGTCTTCAAAGGTTTTCCCGAGATATTCTGTCCGAACATAAAAATATGTTTTAGTGTCAACTTATGCAGTCCGGGGCTTCATCCAGGCCCGCCGGAAACTATTTTCAAAAATAACTCATTAAAATTATAATGGCAAATTTTAAAAAATTTACTATCTTGCGCCCGATTTCAATAAAAGGAGACTGATATGAAAAAGATTTTTTCAGGTTGTGCTGTCGCCGTATCGGCATTGCTCCTGGCTTCATGCTGTGGGACACCGGACATTAACGGCAAATGGAATGTATTGAAAGTCAATGGCGAAGAAATTACCGTTACAGGTGAGGAAAAGCCTTACATAGAGTTCAATACCGGGGAATCCAAGGTTCATGGCTACACCGGTTGCAATATAATGAACGGGGCATATACCCAGGACGGCAAGGAGCTGTCATTCGGGAACATGGCTACCACAATGATGGCCGGCCCTGAAGAGAACATGAAGGCAGAACGTTCCGTTCTTGAGGCTATGGGCAAGGTGACGTCTGTCAAGGCTGACGGCGAGAACCTCCAGCTTCTGGACGAAGAGAAGAATGTTGTGATGGAGCTCGGGAAATAATTCCCGACGGCTTGCAGTCCTGCAAAGGACATATCAGGAGAGATGCTCGAGTGGCTTAAGAGGCACGCCTGGAAAGCGTGTATACGACAAAATCGTATCTCGGGTTCGAA
>CALVDP010000026.1 GCA_944326315.1 uncultured Bacteroidales bacterium | reverse complement strand
CCTCCTTACGCCGGACTTCGTCCTCTATAGAGGTAATTCTCTGAAATTCATTTCATTCATTTCATCGAATTCACGTTTATGTAAGGTTTCAGCTGTCCATAAATTCCGCACCCGGGCAGAGTCTGTCCTGCGCTTGCGGACTGCAGCATGTTTGGAAATGCAATTATACACAGAAGTCGAGAGCTATGCAAATTTACTTTCTGTTCCGGGTCCGGTCCGGCACGTCCGGCAGGCTCAGGCTTGAAGACTCAGGCATAACTGTGCAGGCCTCCCAGGAAAAAGTTCACCCCGAAATAAGTGATGATGACACACAGGAAAGCAAGGATGCAGAACCAGTGCAGGAAGACTGGATTCCGGAATGCATGAAGCACCTTGCCGTGCAAGGCAAAAGAATAGACCAGCAACGTAATCAGTGCCCACACTTCCTTGGGATCCCATGCCCAGTAGCGTCCCCATGACACATTCGCCCATACGGCACCGAGAAATGTGCCGGCAGCCAGGCAGAATACTGCAGGATACAGCAGGAACAGCGAAATATCCGCGGAATCGGCAAGTTGCGCCCTGTTCCTCCAGTTCTTCACCAGCCCCATCACGCTGTTCAGCATGGCAAGGCCGAGCAATGTGTATGATATCATCATCGACATCACATGCAGGGAAAGCAGCGGAGAAGAAAGCACAGGTGTCAGATAAGCAATCGAAGGGTCGGACTCCCCTATCGAAGCCACGAGAAGGGCAAATCCTCCGAGAAGGAACGCAAACGGAAGAATGACAGGGAACTTCCTCTGTACCAATGTCCCCAGCATCATGGTATGCCAGGCCAGGAGCATCATCACCTCGAATCCGTCAGACATCGGCACATGGGCAGACACGTACCACCTCAGCCCGAGCACAAGGGTAAGATAGAGAAAGACGAGCCCGGACAGGAATGCCCCGGCAATCCGTACCTTCTTCCCGATACCCGAAAAAAGACAATAAAGGATGAAAAACAGTATCCCGAAGGTAAGGCAGGCCATGGATACAGGTCCCGGACGCTCTATCATATTGTAAAGACGCTCTGCTGCAATACGGCTTCCGGAAGGAATGACATCTCCTGCCGTCTTCCGCTGGAATTCGGAGATTTTCCCGAATATCTCCCCGGCCCTGGTGTAATTCTTCATTGCCACGGCTTCTCCTGCAAGGCTCATGACCTTCCTCACGAAAAGCCACTGCTCGGAATCCATCCCGGCAGGCAGCCTGTCTACCGGAGAATACCATGTCACATTCCCCTCAGCATCCCTGTACGGGAAAACTTTCAGTATACTTGCGCTGCGGACAAGCATCACGGCCTGCTGCCGTTCTCCTGACTTCTTCATCTCCTTGGAAGAAGCGCCCGGCCCCACCTCCTGGACAGTGTCTTCCCAGCTGTCATGGTAGAATATCCACCCGGTAAGCACCTGTTCGGAAGTCAGGCCCATGAAAGAAGGCTTCCCGTACAGTTTCATGGAAAAATCTCTCGCCAGGGTCTGCACCGGACATATCCTGTCATTGTAATATATCAGCATCCTGCCGTATTCCTCTGCCACATCCGCCGGCAGATGATCCGGGACAGGAGCAGCGGCATTTGCGGCCGATGCCAGCCCTGGAAGAGACAGCAATGCCGCCAGGAGGACACATGCCCGCCTTGATATGCGGGCTGCAAGGCTTCTGAACCCGCTGTCTTTCCGGAAGAAAAAGCCCATGATGGAAACAAGCAGGAGGATATAGCCGGAATAAGTGATCGGGATGCCCGCAGGATCTCGGCTGACAGCCAGTGTGGCGCCGCGGCCGTCCTCGTCATATCCAGACTGATAGAACCGGTATCCTCCATATCTGCCAGGCCTGTTCATCGCCACCGGAAGCTCTGCCGCGCCGTCCCCGTCTGCTATGATGAGGGTGCTGACATAGTCCACAGGAGCATACGTCCCAGGATAGTACTCTATTTCAAAGTCCCCGAGAGACACTTCAAAAGGGAAATCATGACTTTCCATGCCGTTGTCCTGGAATGATGTCGCCGCTTCATCCCCTATTCTCAGATGAAGGGCGCCCTGCACCCCGGAAACCCGGGTAGCAAGAGCGCCTGCCAATATAAAAACAAATGCAAGATGAATTCCCGCGACCGGGAAGGAAAAGCTGCCTTTCCTTCCCGCTTCCGTCAGATAGAACACCACGCCGGAGACTGCCGTGACAGCCCACAAGGCAATGAACACTGCAGAATGATATCCCCACTTCATGGCTGCCTCCGTCCCCAGGAACTTCTCCAGCACCGTCATGGCGGCCATATAGAGTATCAGTACGGCAACAGAGCCGAATGACAGGTATTTGCAGATTCTACTCATCATGACTGTCTGTATATCAATGCATCCATATCACCGGCATCAGATGGAGTTGATGAATTCCACTATCGCCGCCCTGTCTTCTCCAGACAGTTCCCTGAACTGTTCTACCGTGGACCTGGCATCGCTTTCGCTGGAACCGTGCCACATAATGGCTTCGATTACATTCCTGGCCCGGCAGTCATGAAGTCTGTCCTGATGTCCGGAACATACGAGAGACAGTCCTCGTCCCCACAGAGGAGTGGTCCTGCACCAGTCACCCCTTATATCATTCTTCATATACAGGCGGTGCTGCATCATATCGGTGTACGGCCATATCGTCTGCTCAGGATAGCGTGGCAGTTCCGTCCCGTCGAAAAACAAATTGGGGTCATTGTAGTTGTCCGGCCCTGTTGTCCATGAAGGCCGGTGACAGGTCGCACAGCCGATACTGCGGAACAGTTCCCGCCCTCTCTGGACCTGTGGGTCGTCAAGGTTCCTGGCCGCAGGGACTGCAAGGCCTCTGTGCCATATCATGAGATCCGTATATTCCTCGTCAGTCATCTCCACCGGAAGGTCCTGCGCCATCAGGAACGAGTATATATCCTGCTCGACATCGCCTGTATTCCATTTATCCTTATAGTCAGGAAAATAGGTATCAATGAAATGATAAAATCCGGCCTGCACCTCCGGGTCTTTGGATGCCGTGGTGGCATAAGCCGCCGTCATATAATGGTATCTGCGGTCAGAACGCGTAACATTGGTGATATTCCAGATGGCATTGGCTCCAGGCCCGTCCTGCAGGGCGCCACGGCTCAGGGCGTACGTGAAACGGTAAGGATGCTGCTCTCCGTTGCCCTGCATGGTATTGGAATACTGTTTCACCCATTCCCCGTCCTTGAAGAAAGCATCGTTGACAAGGTCTTTCCCTGTCTCCTTCTCCACGGCCTCAAGTGATGCATACTGCTCCTTGAGGGCTTCGTCCGGTATTGCATCCAGAAGACCTGTCCCGTAAATGCCTATGGTGGACTCCAGGCGGATACCGACTTCATCCGCAGACAGGGTCACTGTCTCTCCGTTCCTGGAAGCCTGTATCGGGACATAATATGCCGTCTCCGGGATAATCACTTCCGGATAGATCAGATCATATGTCTCGCCGTCAGGGAACTTGTTGCCCCACTCATCCTGGTACGAAATCCAGTTGATCTGAATCTGGGTCTCGTCCAGAGGGGCCTTGAACGGAGCTATGGCCTGGGTCTGCGGCATGCCTGTCAATGATGTCAGATAAGCATCAGTCTGCTTGTCATACAAGACAAGAAGATAGCCGTTTCCCATCTCGTCATAGCTGTACGATGTGGTGCGCTTGCCGTGTCCGTATCCAGGATGGCACATAAGGCACGATGTCCTCAGATAGAGAGGGCCCAGGCCGTCGAAAGGCTCCGATGTAGGGCCGTAGTTGTGCTCGAATATCATTTCCCCGTGCTTGAACTCCTGGACCAGTCCTGCATTTTCGACTGCAGGCGCAGGGTCTTCGAAAGCGGAAGCGGATACATTGAATGTCGTACCGAGAAGGCCTCCGGAATAAGTCTCGGTCTCCACCCAGTCCGGGGTTGCTTCCTGGTCTCCGTCTGCATCCGGGCTGACAGGGTCATCGGTACATGCTGTCAGGATTGCCAATGATGCAGCCGCGAAAATATAAAATGTTTTATTTGAATCCATAAGTTTGTTTTTGGCAATTATTTCATTCGACAGTCATTGCAATTATTATTCGGTGAGGGTTATTCGGTGAGGGCATTTACCGCAAGGGAAAGTGCAGTGTCAAGCTCCTGGATGGCCTCGATGGCGGCTGCACAGTTCTCGTTCTGGAAGTTTTCGATGAACGGCTCCGGTATTGCCCTTATCTTGGCGATGGAATTGTCGATGGCATCGGATATTCTCTTTTCCAGATCCGGGTCGGTCTCCTTGAAGTATGCCGACAGGGAATTCACCGTATCGTAGTCACCCTCAATACCTCCGTTCCATACGTTCTCGATGCTTATCATGTTGTCTTCGAAGTCCACTATGGACTTGTAGCTGTACGGAGATTCGACATAATTCGCGTCCTCACCGCTGTACACCATGCCTATCTTCTGCGATGCCACCTCGTCAGCTATGGTGTTGCAGCCTTCAATCAGCCACTGCATGGCCACTGTGGCATTGCGGCATGAACTTCCGGCCTGCCCGGCATTCAGGAGATTCTCGCCATAGTATGCACCTCCGGTCATGGTCAGAGGCAGTTCAAGCTCGTCATTCACCTTGGCATACCGTTCAGGATTGTGGCTCTCACCGGCCCAGGCAAGTTCCATCTGCCAGCATTTGTTTCTCAGGTCACCGGCCACAGCCACAGCGTATGTCAGGTAATCAATGCATTTTACACCGTTGTCAAGATTCCCTTCCGAGAACCAGGATGCCTCCCTGTTCTCACCTTCGTAGAAAAGCACATATTCAATACCATGGAAGCCGAGAAGTGTAGGTCCGAGCTTTTCCCCGGCATAGACATCTCCGTCTTCACCTGCAAGTCCGTCTATCTGGGCAGAGTTCGTCAGGGCTTCTTTCAGTCCGACAAGGTCGAGCGGCCAGGTGTCGATATGGGGATCTATTCCGAAATCCGTGGCCGGGCCCCAAAGGAAGGCCTCGGACTTTTCCCAATATGCGCGTGCAATGAGAAATGTCTCGCAAGCTTTGTCAAGATTGGTCTGAGTGGTCTCCGACTTAAGTGCGACGAGGTCATTCACAAGCTGTTCCGTATAGTCGGAAAGGCTTGTGTAAGTAGGAATTACAGTGTGGTTGACAAAACGGTCGGCTATAGCCATGAATCTGGCGTCCGTCCCGTCGACAGGATCAAGGTTGTCCCCGTTCCTGTCACATGCGGACAGCCCGGCCACTGCCAATGCCGCCGCAAACAGATAAATCATCTTTTTCATTGTATTATAACATATTGTCCGACGGACTGTTATACTTGGCGTCTGGGATTCCGTCGGACTTTTTCCAGGGCGGATTCCGCGGCACGGATCGGCCCCAATCCCAGGCAGCTGATATATCAATTGAAGAAGCCGGCCCAGACAACGCCTATGGACACTGACGGCTCCGGATTGTACGGAGACTTGAGGAAGCGGTGTGAATATTCTGCCTTGACCGCTATTTCCGGTATCGGGAAATAATTGATGCCTGCGGCGATACGATGCTTGTTCGTCCAGTCGTTCGGCGTCGTACCGGCAGCCGGTATATAAGAATCATAGTATTCGTACCTGCCGAAGACATAGAATTTGCCTGCCTTCTCACGCAGCCTGTCGGAAAGCGAGAAGAAGTCATAGCCCATCTCCACACCGGCGGCAAAGGCAGCCTCTCCCACCAGGGAATGTGCATACGGGGAGGACGTGGTGTGGTTCTGGGTGGAATTGCGTCTGTTGATATAGTCTATATCCGTAAGGTAGCCATAGTCCACGCTTCCACGTGCGATGAAATTATGGTCATTGTACTCGAAATCGAAGGCTCCCACCATGACAGTGCCCTTGACACCATTGTACTGTGAGGAATTGTTGGTGGTGATGTCATTGTGGAAACTGTCGCCGATATAGCCGCTCAGCCCCATCCGCAAGCCTTTCACGGAATAATTGTCCACACGGAAAGCACCGGCCAGCCTGTTTGCCGGCTTGAATTCATAAGGTGATGCTGAGCCGTCATGTATCCATCCGGCAGTAGAAAAGAGGGTGGAATTGAGTCCGGAAATCATCTGCACCTCATATCTCCAGTCGCCTGCAAGACCCCATACGCTGATGCCGGTCTCATGCCATGTACACGGGATGACAGTATTCTCTCCCTCAGGCCTGTAGACCGTGAAGAACTGTGTCGGGAGATGGCTGTTGTTGGTCAGTCCGACCGGCACCACGATATGCCCTGCCCTTATATTAAGCTGAGGGAAGAAGGTCTTCTGTATCCAGAACTGCTCAAGAGCCACCTCACCGCCGCGCTCTATCTCCTTCTCGAATTCTCCGGCCTCTTCATTCTCCCGTTCTACAGCCGCCTCCACACCACCGTGCTCGAATTCTATCTCCATACCGAGATTCCAGCCTTTGCCGAAATCATAGCCCAGCATGAGTACGACATGGGGCAGGTCGAAACGTCCGTGCCATGGGGAATCCCGGTAGGTTTCGGGAGAAGAATATATACCGAAATTGTCACTGTACATGTTGCATGTCATGACTGCCTCGCCATAGCCGCCGACTGTCAGGCGTTCCATGAAGCCTTTCTTCCCGCCGGACCTTGCCGACGCATCATTGTCTTCCTCCACGCAGGACCCGTCTCCAGAGATGCCGGAAGACATTGACGCACCCGTGAAAGCATCCGTCTCAGATTGCGCAACAGACTGATATACAGATAGCTGCAACATCAGAACCGCTGCTGTGAAAATAATTTTTGTCTTCATCTTCTACATCAGATTTTTCGAGATGCAAAAGTATGCAGACGGAGGACAGGCGGCAATCGCAATTTTTCGGTATTTTTCCAGAAATAAATCATCAGCAATTATTAAAGCTGCAGGACGTATTTCTGTTTGTTTTCTTGAAAAAATAGTATTTTTGCGGCCGGAGAGAGCAAGTTTCTCCTGAAATGAGGGGGCAGAGGGAAAGGTCGCAAAGACCTTGGCCGCTCACTATCAAAACTTTGTCAAGAATGAAGGGATTTATCGAGAAGATAAAAGGAAAGCCGTACATAACGGAAGGGACAGCCTTCGGCATCCTGTTCGCCATGGGCTTCTGTCATCTGTTGAATGACATGGTGCAATCCGTTGTCCCGGCCCTGTATCCGCTGCTTAAGGATAACTTCGGCTTCACATTCGCACAAATCGGCATAATCACCCTGGTATACCAGCTGACATCATCCATTTTCCAGCCTTTTGTCGGGCTGTATGCCGATACGCACCCCAAACCGTACTCGCTTGCCGCAGGCATGTGCTTCACACTGGCAGGTCTTCTGACACTGGCCTATGCCTCCGGATTCCTGACGATCCTGGCGGCGGTATCAATAATAGGGTGCGGGTCCGCAATATTCCATCCTGAGGCTTCAAGAGTCGTGCAGCTTGGCTCCGGAGGGAAGAAAAGTCTGGCCCAGGCCATATTCCAGGTAGGCGGCAACGGAGGCAGCGCACTCGGGCCTCTCCTTGCAGCATTGATTGTCCTGCCTTACGGGCAGCACGCCGTAGGCTGGCTCGCGCTGGCCGCCATGCTCGCCTCTTTCATACTGGTAAGGGTAGGAGCCTGGTACAGTCTGTTCCTGGCAAAGAAAAAAGAGCACAAGACCAATGCCCGGGCCGTATCCACCGGCCTTCCGGCAAGGACAGTGTATGCCGCACTGGCCATACTGGTGCTTATGCTCTTCTCGAAATATTTCTTCAACGCATGCATGACAAGCTACTTCACATTCTACCTGATAGACAAGTTCGAAGTACCTGTCGGACAATCTCAAATATGCCTTTTCGCCTATCTTGCAGCATTTGCGCTCGGGACGCTTGCAGGAGGATTCCTCGGAGACAGATACGGGAGAAAATATATCATTCTCTTCTCCATACTCGGAGCTGCGCCCTTCACCCTCGCCATGCCCTACATGAACCTGGGATGGACCATATTCATGGCTGTGATGAGCGGCTTCGTCATCGCATCCGCATTCTCAGCCATCCTTGTCTATGCTACCGACCTCATGCCTGACAAGCTCGGCATGATATCCGGCATGTTCTTCGGAATGATGTTCGGGCTCGGAGGCATAGGATCAGCTTTCTTCGGATGGCTCGCAGACCTGACAAGCATAGAATACATCTTCCATATCAGTACTCTGCTGCCCCTGCTCGGCATCATAGCGGTCTTCCTGCCGGACATCCGCCCGGACAGGAAGAGGTAGGTCATTTGCCGAGCCTGCCGTATTCTTCATCGGTGACAGGCTCCAGCCACTCGTTGGATGTGTCCTCGCCCGGAATCTCGAATGCAAGGTGAGCGAACCAGCTGTCAGCCGCAGCCCCGTGCCAGTGCTTGACGTTGGCCGGTATGTGGATGACATCGCCCGGAAGCATCTGTACGGCAGGCTTGCCTTCTTCCTGATACCAGCCGCGGCCAGCCACGCATACGAGCATCTGTCCGCCGCCTTTTGTCGCGTGATGGATATGCCAGTTGTTGCGGCATCCCGGCTCGAATGTGACGTTAGAGAAGGCTATCTGCTCCCTTGATATAGGTGCAAGATAGCTGTTGCCCGTAAAATATCTGGCATACGCCGTATTCGGCTCCCCTATCGGGAAGATCATCTCTTTCTGGAAAGCAGCCATGCCGTTGTCTCCGGCGACATCTTCAGCCCAGACATCCTTGGCAAGACGGAATGCGCCCCATGCATTAGGCCATCCTGCATAGAAGGCGATGTGTGTCAGCATCTCGGATATCTCGGTCCTCGTGACTCCGTTTGCCTTCGCGAACTGGAGATGATGGGAAAGAGATGAATCTATAATGCCTTTCCCGATAAGCGTGGCTACCGTGACCATGCTCCTGTCATGAGGGCTGAGCCCCGGCCTGTTCCATACCTCACCGAAAAGTACGTCGTCATTGAGCTCCGCAAACTCCGGAGCGAATTCCCCGAGCTGGCTGCGGCCAGCTGTCTGTGTGATTTTTTCCTGTGCCATAGCTGACTGTATGTTTAATATTGAAAATACCGACAACAAGATAACAAGTGATGTTTTCATAAAATTTCCCATGGCTGATATTTTTTATTGACGTTCCACTGTATTGGCGGAGGCCTTCTCCGCATGTTATTGCGGCTGCGGTCAGATGTCCACCGACACGCCTCCGATGAATGTTGCCCGCGGCATAGGATAGCCGGCAAGTATTTCATATTCCTGTGCCAGGAGATTCTCTCCTTTCACATATATTGACAGCCAGTCCAGTATCCTGAAACTGCACTGAAGGTCGCACAGTACAAAATCTTCACGGGACAGGTCTTCAAGGTCCGTGTAAAGTCCGGCGACATACTGCACTCCCGTGGATGCATTCCAGCGGCCTTTGGTGAATTCGAGGCCTGCATACAGTTTGTGCTGAGGGGAAGCCAGCACCGGGTTCTCCATGTGCAGCCAGCTGTAGTTCGCGTTCACTCTCCAGACCGGATTGAAACGGTAGGACAGGCTTACTTCCGTACCCCAGTTCTCTATCCTGCCTGAATTCTGGTTCAGCATCCCGCTGCCTGAAGGGTTGGGAAGACGCATTATTATATTGTCCCCGTTGATATAGAATATGCTTGCCCCGTAATGCAGTTTGCCTCGGACAAGGGACTGTGACACGGATATTTCATAGCTCCAGAGCCGTTCCGGCTGCAAGTTCGGATTCTGTGGCGGGAACATATACATTTCCCTGATGGTAGGATTGCGGAATCCTTTGGAAGCCATGGCCCTGAGCTCAGCGTTCTTCGGAAGGTGGAAAGCCAGCCCTGCCTGAGGTATTACTTCAGTGCCGGTACGGGAATGCCAGTCCACCCTGACTCCTGCGTCGAAAGTCAGCCAGGTACCGACATCCTGGCGGAAGTCAAGGTATCCTGCAAGTTCGTCCAGGGACTGGTCCGCCAGCTCCGCAGTGTGTCCGTCAGTGATGAATTCATTCCATGCCCTGCCTCCGAAATGGAACCAGTCCAGCCCGAGAGTGAGCCTGTTCCCCCGGAAAAGGCGGGCACTCTGATACCAGGACAGCCCGTACATCATGTCCCGTGAATTGAATCTGTAGTCAAGAGGCTGGTCCCCGGGATGGTAGCCGTCGTTGATCCAATGGTCACCCCAGTTGTAGAAAAAGCTCAGAGAGCCAGATGTCCTGTCATACGTGTTCTCGATGGCTGCGGATGCCATTCCCCTTGTAATTCTCTGGTCGTTGTCAAGATAAGGGGCATCCACCGCACCAGGATTGGAGGAATTGAAATGCGTGACATTGGCGTCAGCCCATATTTTCCAGTTGTCCGTGATGTCATAGCCGAGCTTGGCATAGCCTCCGTACTGTTCGAAGCCCATGTCGGCACGATGTCCGTCCGTACGGTTGTATGATGCTGTCACTATGCTGCTGAACCTCCCCTTGCGGACCCTGTTCGTGACCTCGCTCAGGAATGTCCCGTATGATCCGCCGGCCACGTTCACACCGGTGCTGACGCCGTCCTCGGACATCTTGCGGGTGACGATATTGATGACTCCGCCCATCGCATTGCTTCCGTAGAGGACAGAGGCCGGTCCCCTGAGGACTTCGACCCGCTCGACCATCATGGTCTGGCAGGCATCCGCTATGGGATGCCCCATAAGCCCCATATACTGCGGATGTCCGTCTATCAGCACGAGGACTCCCGTAGTCTGCAGTCCGGACTGTGCCGGACCGCCTATTCCTCTGACTGACATCTGCCCGGCAGCCCCCTCCGACACGCCGTAGCCCAAAAGCCCGCGCGAAGTGGAGAAGAAGCCGGGGACATGAGCATTCAGCACAGGGAGCACGGAGGTGGCATGGCTCTGTTCCAGCAGGGGCCTGTCCACAACGGAGATTGTCATGGGGAGATGCCTGATATCGGTCTCCGACCTGGTACCGGTGACCACTGTTCTGGAAATGGAATCCTCTATCTCGACAGTCCATGCATCCGCGCCATATACTGAAGCGCCGGTGCGGACAAGCATATCATCAAAAACTTCCGTCGCTGACGCTGTCAGCGACAGAAGTCCGAAACAGAAAGCAGAGATTGTGCAAATGTATGTCTTTACCATCAAATCAGTCTTATATTCACAATGCAAAGATAAGACTTCGGCAAATTACACTGATTACACAAATCGGGGCTTGTTGTATATATTTTACTGAATGGGACAGGGGACAGATCCTATTTCACCCTGACCAGTTCATACTTTCTGCTGCCCAGGCCTATTTTCTCGGCGTGTGCAAGGCATGTCTTGTATTCGGTATTCGGATTCGTATTGTCGAAATGGTCGTGGCGGTCATGGAAGTCCGGTCTTGCCATCTCGTCCGTAAGCTGGCTGCATGGAAGCGGAGTCTGTCTCAGGCAGGCATCCACACAGGCCTGGTCAAGAGCCAGAGGGTCCGCCGATGCGAACATGCCGACATCCGGTATGATAGGGGTATCGTTCCCTGAATGACAGTCACATGTCGGGGATACATCGCAGATGACGGATATATGGAAGCACGGACGGCCGTCCACCACAGCCTTGGTATACTCCGCCATACGGCAGTTCAGCTCCTTGCCCGCAGCATTATGGGCAAAATCTATAGCGTCGAAATTGCATGCCCCGATACAGCGGCCGCATCCGACACAGTTTTCCTGTACAACGGTCATCTTCCGGCGCTCTTCATCGAACAGGAGCCCGTCATTGGCGCATTCCCTCATGCACCTTTTGCAGCCGCGGCATTTTTCAGGATCTATTATCGGCTTGCCGTTGCAGTGCTGCTCCTTCTTTCCGGCCCGTGACCCGCATCCCATGCCGATATTCTTGATGGTACCGCCGAAACCGGTCATTTCATGTCCCTTAAAATGTGTCAGGGATATGAATACATCGGCATCCATGACGGCCCGGCCGATCTTGGCGGACTTCACGTATTCCCCTCCGATGACAGGAACTTCGATATCATCCGTACCTTTCAGTCCGTCTCCTATTATCACCGGGCATCCTGCGCTCAGCGGCGTGAAGCCGTTCTCCCATGCGCAATAGAGATGCTCCAGGGCATTCTTCCTGCTTCCCGGATACAAGGTATTGCAGTCTGTAAGGAATGGCTTGCCGCCGAATTCCTTCACCACGTCAGCCACAGCCTTGGCATAGTTCGGTCTCAGGAAAGTCATGTTCCCGAGCTCTCCGAAATGCATCTTGATAGCCACGAATTTGCCGTCCAGGTCTATCTGACCGATCCCGGCAGCCTTGATGAGACGTTTGAGCTTCGCAGCAGGACCTTCATCAGGCCTGCAACGGAAGTCAGTGAAAAAAACTTTTGAAATGTCCTGTGAATCATTCATGTCCATATCCTCCTGATTGTTGTAAGCTACGATTTGCCGGTAAAATTAAGAATAGTTTCTGTCCGTATAAAATATTTTCCGACTTTTTATGTCTGCCCTTTATGTCAGTTTATGCAAACTATTTAACGTCAGTTCGACGAATTTAGGTTGCTCAGGACCAAGGAATTCGTCGAACAGTCGTTAAGGATTTCTGCGAAATCCAATTTTCTTAAACCCCAGTCGCTGTGGCGACAGCCCCTTTCCAAGGGGCGCCACCCCCTACCGCCCCCTCGCCGGGGGCCCGTCGCAGGACTTGCGTCCTGCTCCTCAGCGGTAGTTCGATGATTTTCAATAATTAAAATTCATCGAACTCACGTTATTTATGTTATGTCTGTCTTTTGCGCAGCGACTTCATCTGCCGCTTCTGAGCACTATCACCGTTATCTCTGCAGGCACACCTATTCTGGCGGGGAACATGGTCTCCCCCAGGCCGTCATTCACATAGAGGTATTGTGTACCGCAGCCTGCATTCTCAGCATAAAGCCCGCTGTTCTCCCGGAATACAAGACGGCTCGGCTCCAGTCCCAGTATACGGCACTGGGCATTGTGGGTATGACCGGAGAGCATGAGGTCTATATCCGTATGCCCGAGTACGCCTGCCCTCCAGTGGGTAGGGTCGTGGGACAGCAGCACCTTGAAACTTCCGTCTGCACCGGCAGCTGCCTTTTCCAGATTTCCCCGGCTCTCGAACTGCTTCATGGCGGAGATATTCTCCACACCTATTACGGATATTGTGTCTGGACCTTCCGCACCGGTGCGGGCAATGTCCACATGGCTGTTGCCCAGAAGCTTCCATCCGATCTCATGTTCACGGGCGCGGACCTCGGCCACGGCGCTGTCCCTTTCTTCTGCCGTTTTCCAGTCATTGTACGGGCAATAGTCATGGTTTCCCATCACAGACAGCACCCCGTCCGGAGCGGCAAGGCTCCGCAGCGAATCCACGAACGGTGTCACCTCCGCAGGTTCTGTCGTGACCAGATCACCGGTGAAAACTATCAGGTCCGGTTTCTGAGCGTCCACATGCTCGATAATCCTGCCGAGCACCTTCGCCCTGTTTCTGAAGGACCGCAGGTGCATGTCTGACAGATGTACTATCCTGTAGCCGTCGAACGACACAGGAATCCTGTCAGAGGAAATCTCCACCGTATTGACGGATATCCTGTCCCTGCCGTAAAGGCTCCCGTAGAGAATCACCGCAGGAGGGATAAGGAGGACCCAGAGACCTTTCAGGAAAACAGCCGTGAAAGATGCTCCGCACAATGCAGACAGGCCTGCGACGGCAAGGATAACCAGCAACATGGCTATGCTTATCATTCCCAGGATTATGGATACGAATATTATTTCCTGCATTTTTGTTTCCGATAAGGCTGCAAAATTAAGACAAGTTGCCGTGGATTGCAAATCCACGGCAACTAAATTCCGGTCAATTAAATTCCGGCCACCCGGTCCGGTGCCGGGCAGACCTCACAGACTAAAGGGTCCAGCCTGCAGTCCAGTTATCATCAGATGCTACGGCTCCGCTGTCGCCGACTTTGCCGACATAGTTGCCGGTGAAGACTGATGAGAAATCATAGTTTGCAGTATTGCCGTCAGCCACGAAATCCTCGTTGAAATAGGTGCCGATATTGCTGCCGTTCTCGTCCTCGACCTCATTCACAAGTTCACCTGAGATGTAAGTGTTCGATATGGATGAAACTCCTTCAGTGAAAGACTCGTCTGTCTGGGTGGTCTCAAGGGTGACAGGACTAGGCTTGCCTGTCACAAGGGCATATTCGAGAGTCACCTGTGTACCCTCACGGAAGCGGAGACCCCTTGCATTGTCAGCACTGTTGTTACCCACGAAAGTGGCATAGCGGATAGTAGGATGAGCTACCGGAGTGGCGTCATTGTTGTCGCCGTTGTTGTCACACTCCATGAGGCAGTCGCACTCTGCCACGGACTGGTAAGCCACGATATATTCGGCAGTACCGTTCCAGCCTTCTGTCCAGTCGAAAGAATCGTCCGTGCAGTTCTCCACAATGCAGTGGTCGATGTTGGCAGCGCCGCCGAAGAACTCTATACCGTCGTCAGAACCGTCCGTGATCTGGATGTATGAGATCTGGGTGCCGCTTCCCACGCCATAGAGGGAAAGACCGTTGGCCTCATGCTCTGAATCCAGGGCAAGGCCTGAATACTGGATACGGATATACTTCAGCACACCTGAATTGTCTGTATCGTTGCTGCCGCCATATGCCGCACCTCCGATCTCTGATGTAGTGGCTCCGGTAGCGTTGGTGTGTGCATATCCGCAGATATGGAGTCCGCCCCATGCGCCGGCCTTCTGCTCCTGGGCAGTCATTGTGATAGGCTCTGATTCAGTACCTTCCGCCATGATTTTAGCACCCTGCTCTATGAGGATGTAGATGATGTTGTTGCCGGAAGCGGCAGAGGTTATGGTTGTTCCCGGCTCTATGGTCAGAGTTGCAGGAGCTTCCATCTGAAGGCTGCCGGTGAGCGTATACTCCCCTTTCTTCAGGGTAAGGTCGTTCGAATAGCGTCCGCTGATCTCGCCGCCTTCGAGGACTACAGGCTGGTCAGTGTTGTCTGACCCTTCCTTTTCACATGATGAGAAACATACGGCCATGCTGAGTGCAGCCAGTGCCGGAATGAAAAAACGAATTGTTTTCATACTTGATTATTTGGTTTGTATTGTCGTTTGTCTGATAATTGTCACAGAGAATAGCTTATTCCCACTTCGAAGCCTGTCCCTACGCGCCACTGTTCCACATCGACCGTAGTGCCTGCATTAGGTATTTCCTGTTTGAACTTCACAGTGGAATCCAGCATGTTGTTGAATGCCATCTTCACTGAGAAATGCTTGTTTATATTGTATGTCGCCACGAAATCAAGGGTGTTCAGAGGCATCTGCTTCACATCCCCGAGTCCCATGATGCCTACAGCGTGGATCCTCGGTCCCTGAAGATTGTAAAGGAGGGCGAGACTCAGGCTTGACCCGTTCCTGAATTCAGGGGTGTAGCTTATGTCAGCATTGGCAAGATAAGGGGAAGCACCCTGGAGAGACCTCTGCTGGTTCGTATACACGCCGCCTTCAGGAAGGATGACATTAGTGTACATGTACGAAGCGTTTGCGCTCAGTTCCAGATCCTTGACTATTTCCTTGCGGAACTCGACCTCGACACCTGCGGCAATACCGTTGTCCGCATTCTGGAATGAATGTTCAGTAGCGCCGCCTGACAGACGCTGGGTCCTTTCTATCGGATTCTCAAGATATTTGAAATATGCAGTCACCGAGAACATGTCGGCGTTCTTCTTTGAGAACAGCTCGTATTTCAGGTCGAAATTATAGTTGTACCCATTGTCCAGATCCTCGTTACCACGTATCTGGGCGCCTCCGAAGCTCTCCTGATAGAGGAACGGTGCCATCTCGATGAAAGAAGGTCTTGTGATGGTGCGTGACAGGGAAAGCCTGAGCATGCTGTTGCCGGTGACATCGTACTTGACATTGATGGCCGGGAAGAAATCGAAAGCATCGAGGTTCCTCGTCAGGTTTTCGACATCGTCATTGTAGTCGACGCTCTGGCGGCTCGCTTCCATGCGGAGCCCGGCATTCAGATACCAGCTGTCCCCGAACTTGAGGTCAGCCTCAATGAAAGCCGCACCGATGATGTTCGCCGCATCATACTGGTCCCTGTCGAACTTGCTTCGCGTTATCGATACAAGCCCGTTCTGGATATTGTCGAAGTTCAGATACTGGTCTGGATTATGGAAATCCGTCACCGGGTCGTCAATATTCCTCACATCGTAATAGAAACGTGTGGTGCGGAATTTCCTGGTCTTGTCCTTGGCCGATGCCCCGAAACGTATCCGGTTCTCGTCATTGATCCGGAACGTGGCCTTGATGTCGGCCACAAGCTCGTTCTCGCCGAGTTTACCGAAGTAACGCTGTGTCTCCTGCTGGTTGAGTTTGAAGAAATACCACTGGTCATCGGCACCGAGACGGTACATCACCTGCCTGCGGTCCGGCTCGTCGCTTGCCGAGATGGTGTATGAAGCCCCCCAGTCTATCAGCCAGCGCTCCACCTCGTGGTGTCCCGAGAGCTGGTAATTCTGAAGCGTATAGATATGTGTCACCTGGTTGCTGCCTATCAGGTCATACGACTCCTGATAGTCGATACCGTGCCTGTCCAGATGGGAATCCTTGGCATTCCTCGCGAAGAATACGGTCAGTCCGATATTGTCGCTTTCCCTGAGGGTATAGTCGAGATCGACAAGGGCGGCGATATCTATCTTCTGTGCGTAGCTGTTGTAGTCGTAGTTGCTCTGCATGCTGCCGACCGAGCTTGCCTCGTATGTCCTATAGAAGGCATCCGTCATGGTCTCGTCGCCAGTCTTGATGCTGGCTGAAGCCACCAGGCTGAGTTCCTGTCCGCCGACACCGAATGTCCTGCCGAAACCGACACCGCCGTCAAGGTCCGGCAGAGGATTCCTTCTGTAGGTGCGGAATGTAGTCCCGAATATGTCCTTTGAACGTGAGTAGTCCTGGAATTCCCCGTATGCTATATTCTCTGCCACAGGATCGAGACGAGATGTCAGGAAAAGGCTCCTGCCGTCCATCCTGTAGAAATCGTTGGACAATGTGCGGAAATATCCTCCGGTAGAGAACGATACGTTGAAAAAGTCTTCGCTCTGTCCCTCCTTGGTGCTTATGTCGACATGCGCGCCGGAATAGTCCGCATAGGAACTGGCCTCGTACACCTTGCTTACTGTGATATTCTGTATGGTGGCGGCCGGGAATATGTCGAGAGGTATAAGCTTGTTGTCAGGGTTCGGAGATGCGATAGGCAGTCCGTTGAGTGTCGTTGTGCTGTACCTGTCGCCGAGACCGCGGACAATCAGCTGTCCGGCACCGGCTATCGATATGCCCGAGAGCTTGGCCACACTTTCCTGGGCATTGGATATGCCCTTGAGGCTCATCTCCTTGGCTCCCATATTCTCTATGGCAAAGCCGGACGTTATCCTTTCATTCCTGAGGGCCTGGAGGGATTCCAGGTTCTTCTTTCCGGTGACGACCGCATTTTCAAGCATTTCACCGTCCGGAAGCAGAGTGATGGATATTGTGTTGCCCTCGAAGGAGATATTGGACAGATACTCGGTACCGGCGTTCAGGGAAAGTTTCCCGCCATCAGCCGCAATACCGAACGGCACTGTCTTGTAACCGATATACGAAACTTCAAAAGATGTGTTGTCTCTGAGAAGATTGATGACGAAGCAGCCGTCCAGGTCGGTGATGACGCCCTCGGTAGTCCCGCTCACCATTATGGCCGCTCCAATGAGAGGCTCGCCGGTTTCAGCATCAGTTACAATTCCCTTCAATATCGCGCCGTCATCCGCAGGCGCCGCTCCGGCCATGAAAGCCGTTCCTTGTCCCAAAATCAGGACAGCAATGGTCAGAATCAATCCGAATTTTCCCACTTTCGTTGTCTTTTTTCGTGCCGTCACCCATGTCCCCGCCGGACATGAAGGCATCAGGCCCATTGATACACTTTGTCTTCTTTTTTCCGGCGGCAAAGGTATCCAGTGAAAGTGGAGAGATTTTTAATAATCGGTTACAAAGTTGTTAAACAGTGTTAAGGTTTGATTACAATCTGAAGATATGCACAGAATCCGGCCGTCTGCAGCAACCTTGGCCCTGCTCTCATCTGTACAGGCGGTATTTTGCAGACATCCGCCGGAAAGCGTCTTCGTCCTTGCGCCACAGCTCCCTGATGTCATCAAACCTGTAATGCTCTGAGAATATTTTCCTTATGCGTGAGGTCCCGCAGACCTTGTCGAACAGGCCTATTCCCGTAGCTGTCTCGAACGGAGTCTTGTCAGGATACAAGGCTGCTATCGCTTCCATGACATGGAACTGTATCTCGGTGACCCGGGCTTTCCCGTAATCCGTGAAGAAATACTGGACCCCCTGGACAAGCCTGCCGGCAGACCGGCCTGAAAACGGCTTGAAATATATCGTCCTGAAGGCCACCCCTGGAAGACGCATGGCATCCAGGTATTCCTTCAGACGCTCGGCATCAATCCATTCCTCGGCGAAGACCTGGAACGGAAGCGTATAGCCTATGCCTATGTTCAGGAAACCGTAGAGCTCCCCGCAGATTCCGGCGGCACAGTAGTCCATGGCGGAAGATGCATGCGGGATATTGGGAGACGGAAGCACCCATGGCAGACCGGTGTCGGCATAGGTCATGTCCCTGCGCCAGCCTTCCATCGGGATGACGGTAAGGCGGCACCTTGCAGGCTCCCTGTCGCCGAGTTGGCCGCAATTCAGACCTTCCTCGTTGATGAGCAATGCCAGTTCCCCTACGGTAAGCCCGTATATATAAGGTATACGGTACTGGCTGACAAAAGAGAAATAGCCGTCCTCGACAAGGCATCCCTCGATCTTCTCTCCTCCGAGAGGATTCGGTCTGTCAAGCACCATCACTTCTATCCCTTTCTCGGCACAGGCCTCCATCACCAGGCCGAGCGTACTGATGAATGTATAGGACCTTGCCCCCACATCCTGTATATCATAGACCATCACATCTATTCCCTCCAGCATTTCCGGAGACGGCTTCCTGTATGCTCCATAAAGCGAATACACCGGCAGTCCCGTGGCAGGGTCCACATTGTCCTGCACCTTGCCTCCGGCATAGACGTCGCCCCTCACACCGTGTTCCGGACCATAGAGGGCCACAAGATTCACGTCCGGTGCATTGAACAATATGTCTATGGTGGAGCGGAGATTCCGGTCCACGCCGCTCGGATTGGTCACAAGACCTACATTCTTCCCCTTAAGGCCGGTGAAATTTCTCTTCACAAGCACCTCAATCCCGGGCAC
The DNA here is from genome assembly GCA_944326315.1 of uncultured Bacteroidales bacterium. Classification (GTDB taxonomy): domain Bacteria; phylum Bacteroidota; class Bacteroidia; order Bacteroidales; family UBA932; genus Cryptobacteroides. Next base: position 11,910 of record CALVDP010000026.1, on the reverse strand, counting down.
AACACCGTCCCTGGCAGGATTTCTTCTCCTGTCAGCCCCGTAAGCCGGCACAAATGCCGACGTCAGGAACATCATTGCCGCGGCCGCCGCCGCAATCATCGCTTTCACATACATCATAACTGACAAACAATATAGTCAGTCCGGCCATGCCGCTACATCCCGGCGCCGGCCGGACCGGTCATCAAACATCTTCACTGCCTTGCTGGCTCCCGAATGCCGGGTCCACCCTGATACAAGCCGTCACAGCCAGAGTGGCAATGCAGCACACCATCACCATCCAGAAGAAATCCACATATCCGAGCCACTCCTGGAGATATCCGGCAAACATCCCTGGAATCATCATGCTCATAGCCATGAAGGCTGTGCACAAGGAATAATGGGAAGTCTTGAATTCCCCTTCTGAAAACATGATCAGATACAGCATGTATGCCGTGAAACCGAATCCGTATCCGAACTGGTCAAGGGCGACGCATGCGTTGATCACCAGCAGGCTTTCAGGCTGCGCCATGCTCAGGTACACGAACACAGAGCAAGGCAGGGCAAGACTAAGGGCCATCGGCCACAGCACCTTCTTCAGCCCCCATCTTGATGCAGCCATACCGCCTATAATTCCTCCCAAGGTCAGGGCAGCCACACCGACCGTTCCGTAGACCAGCCCCACCTGCTCGGTAGGCAGCCCCAGCCCGCCGGACTCGACCGGATCAAGCAGGAACGGGTTGAGCATCTTCACAAGAAACGCTTCCGGAAGGCGGTAGAGCAGCATGAACGCGATACCAAGCCATATCTGCCGCTTCGAGAAGAATGTCACGAATGTCCGCCCGAATTCTGACAATATCTCCCTCGCCCTGCTCTGATGCCGGCCAGCCTCAGTGTGGGATCTGTCAGAGGCAGGACGCGGCAGCATGAAGGTATGGTACAGGGCCATAGCACCGAAAATCACGGCACACAGCACCAAGGTAAGCCTCCAGGCCATTGGGATATTTCCGTATGAGGTCTCCAGAAGACCGGCGATGAACACGAGGACGCCCTGTCCGAATATGGTGGCAAGCCTGTAGAATGTACTCCTGATACCCACGAAAAACGACTGCTGCTTACGGTTCAGCGCAAGCATGTAATATCCGTCGGCAGCAATATCGTGCGTGGCGGAGGCGAAGGCTGTCACCCAGAATATCACGAGGGTGGCGATAAATGGAGACACCGGGACATTGCCTGACGATATCGTCTCGGGAACGAGTGACGGCAATGTCACCGCGCCAAGTATCATGGCCGCCGTCATTATCAGCTGCATGGAGACAGTCCACCACCTTTTGGTGCGGATGATGTCGACAAACGGACTCCAGACAGGCTTTATCACCCAAGGGAGGTACAGGAGTCCGGTAAACATCGCCACATCACCGTTCGACATCCCCATCTTCTTGAACATTATGACAGACACGGTATTGACGAGGACATACGGAATGCCTTCGGCAAAATAAAGGGTGGGGACCCATGCCCATGGACTTATGCTATTTCTTGTCATTCAGGCTTTCTGTATTGTATCCGGCCGTCTTGTCCGCAGGCATAAGCTCCGAGCCTGGATAGTAATGTTTCAATATTTCTCCGTATCCGCAGCCCTCGGAAGCCATGACAGCCGCACCGATCTGGCACAGGCCCACGCCATGACCCCAACCGGCTCCGCTCAGCCGTATTCTTGAAAACGATGTGCGCCTGCCTTCTGAAAGATCCGCTCCGATTACGGACTGCGGTATGACATTGCCGTCCTCGCCAATATAGTCCACGGCAAAAGCCGAGCTTTTCAGATGAGAAGAGGACAGCACACGCCTTATCTCCAGTTCCTTGCCTATGACTACAGTCCGTTCCGACCCTGAGACCCGCAGTCTGACGATACGCCCGGAAACACCGCGCGAGACAGGTTCAAGCGCCTGTATCTCGCCGACATCGATACCGGAACGCTCACGGAACAAGTCACTCAGCTCCTGTCTGCCATATTCTTCCTGCCATCTGTAGAAATCCGCCGTCTCCATATCGTATGAATTGAGTATGGAGGAAAGCAGTCCTGCATCCGCCCTGCTGCAGAACGGGCCGTCATCTCCGGATGCAAGCCATGCTCGGAAGGCCTTCTCGTCAGAAAGGTCCTTCACTTCCTCAGGCACAGAGTCCGATATCCCCCGCAGATAGGGATGGTCCGTATCCTCCCAGCATGAACTGAACTTCTCCATCACTCCGCCGCAGCATTTAGAGAACCTTGTGTCACAGATATGACCGTCAAAGGCCAATACCTGCCCCCAGGTCTCATCCACAGCCTTCCTCACGGCATTGCCTGCAGCCCTGGAGAGCCCCTGGTATCTCTGGCAATGGTCGTCGGCACATACATCGAAAAGCCTGTGGTCCTCCCTGCCGTACCATCTGACAATCTCGTCTCCGGACTGCCCGGTCTCTCCTCCAGAATGTCTCTCGGCATCCAGATAGGACACAAGTGAAGGTACATCGCAGATGCCGGCCGGCAGCCTCTTCCTGCCTGCTCCGGAAGACCGCCTCAATATCTGGGTCATCAGCCATGACCTGGAAATGACAGCATGCGCCTTCAGGAATTCGACAGGCGCGGAAGACTTCATCTCGGATGATATCACGCTCAGTAGATAATCCTCTGTCCCGAGCACATTCACGGCTACAAGCATGTCCTTGTCCAGGATAATCTTCAATGCCCCCGCGAACTGCTGTTCCTCTTTCCTCTCCCAATGGAAACCGCTGCCTATTGTGACATTGAAAAGCCTGAACGAAGGCTCGGCGAACATTGTGGACAATGTCCCGGCCTCGAAGAAAAGCTCGTCATACAGTGATCCGTCATATTCTATCTTCCCTTCCCGGTACACGGCCTTGCGCGGTCCTGCACCGTCAGTGATTATCTCGAATACTATTTCCTTCCCGGACATGATGCCGACAGAGACCTCCCGCTGGGTGCGGACAAGACGCCTGCATATCCTTTCTTCAGCCTGCCTGTCAAGGGCCACCTCATGCAGAAGGCCGTCAAGCTGAGAAGGGCTGATCCGGCTGAACTCCGCTTCCACAGGGACTACGACACAGCCTGCCATGTCGGCGCATCCGGGACTTATCGTCAGGTGATCCAGACCTTCCGAAAAGAAGTGATGCGGCCGGTGAGCGGATCTCATGACCACCACGGAACGGAACTCCCCGGACCTGTACCACACAAACACATTGCACATGGGCTCGGCTGCGGAGTCATTGTCCACGGCAGCACAGTCGAGCAGCCTGTAGAAAAGCTTGGCTACGGATTTCGATGTCCTGCCCCTTATGGCGAAAATCCCTGGAAGATATTTCCCGTACCTGAACAGCTCGGCGTCAAGGACAGAAGAGAGATATTCCAGCCCCCCGCAGTCTACGCCGGCATGCCGGCTGTCAAACATTGTGTCGATATCCTTCTCAAGCGGCAGCTGGCCTGCAGAAGCAGCCTGGAAATGATGGTGGTCAGGAGCTGAAGCCCCGCACTCCGGACCATTGTAGAATATGACGAAGCCGTGAAAGGCCCTTGCCATGTCCAACATGTCTACATACCTCCGCCATATTGACTGTGGACAATGCTCCTTCATGGCTATGACCAGATGATCTTTCAGGATAGGATAAGGGTTTACAAGCACATCATAGCGCCTTCCCTTGCGGCCTTCGAAATCAAAACTTATCTGTTCGGCAGGCCTGTTGGAACTGCAGAGAAAGCAGCGTCTTTCCTTGAGGGATTCCGGATCCAGCCTGGCTGCAGTGGAGACAATGCGTGCAGGATTGTGCTGGAGGCGCACTTCAAGCCCCCCTATCTCCATCTTCCTTGTGCGGACATTCCTCAGAGCACGGAAATTGTCGCATGCAGACGGCCAGAGGGACAGCTGGTCATTTATGAATTTGGACAGATTCTTCACTTCCGTCCCTCCTTTTTCCTCTTCCTGTTCAGCCTTGTCCTGGCCTTCAGTTCCCATGTCCTCAGCTTGTCCTTGTAGTAATTGTTGGCGTTCAGCTTCAGTATATCCAGATCGGCATCTGAATTACCCTTCCATCTACGGCAGTAATACAGGACGTCATATATCCTGCCTATCTTGTATTCCCGGCTGATTCTCAGCCCCATGGCATAATCCTCACCATAGCTTGTATCCGGGAAGCGGAACTGTCTCAGAAGCGATGTCCGGAAGGCTCTCGGCGCACCGAGTCCGTTTATCCGGAGAGCATTGTTCGCCCCGTTGCCGTCTGTCCACTCCCTGTGGTCAATCACTCCCGGAGGTATCGGCTCCATGGCGAAATCCGTCATCAGATAGGAGCCTACAAGCATGGCGCACCCCTGTCTGGAAAACTCCGATACTATCCTGTCAAGCACAGTGGCGGACGAATATACGTCATCACTATCAAGCTGTACGGCGAATTCCCCGCAGAACTCACTGTCTACGGCGTAATTCCAGCAGCCTCCTATTCCCAGTCCCATGCGGTCCGGCACCAGATGCACCAATTTCCGCTCTGTAGAAGCAAGCCCGGACAGGAATTCCGTGGTCCCGTCATCAGAATGGTTGTCCACGACGATGACATTGTAGTCAAACGGACATTCCTGCATCAGGGCGCTCCTTACGGCATCCGCAATGGTATTCACCCTGTTGTACACTGGAATGATGACAGACGCCCTGACAGGGAATTCATCCGGAGAAGACACTGGCGGCAGTTTCCTGTCAACAGGATCAAGCCATGCTCCCTTCGCTTTCAGATATTCCGTACATATCTCCTCCATCTCAGCCTGGACATCCCTGTTGCGCGGGTCCACATAGTCGAACTGCTTCTCCCCGGACTTGCGGAGATCAGCGGCCACGGCAGTGTACAGATATTCGTTGACATGAACTATCTTCTTCATCATGAGCCTCAGGGCATAGAGACCGCCGTACCTGTAGTGTCCGGGCATGCGTGACACGGCCTTCCTGAAAGACGAGGTACGGAAAAAGAGGACCGGCCCGAAATCAAAATCATCCCTAAGCGCGCCCTTCTGGCAGTCTATGAGAGGATGGTTCCTCAGCACGCATCCGCCTGCCGCATCATACACGGCCTCACGGTAGTCGGAATACAGCATGTCCGCACCAGTATCCCGTGCGATTGACACCAGCCTGCAGGCTGGGAAATGCCCGGCATCATCGGGACATGGGCGGAAATCGAGTATAATATACTCAGTATCTGCATGGATACCCTTGAGATATGCGGAAGAACGGCATGGCAGTCCTGTGTCATTGTCCATGACAGGATTGAAATATGCCACTGAGTTGGAGTCAGGTTTCATTGTATTCGAGGATAAATTCAAAGCATCGCCTCCAGGCTGGCCCGGATTCTGGCGAACTCCTGTTCAAAGTTAGGGGTAAAGACCGATTTTCCAAAGTTTTCCCCGATTTCTTTCATGTCCCAGTAGCGGCCTTCGGACACCTCGTCCTTGTCCGGGACAAGGGTGAAACTGCCCACGGCGGCAAATACGTTCACCAGTTCCTTCTCGACAGCGGACTCGAATACATACGATATGATATGTACCGGATTGAACTCGCTGAAGCCAAGTTCTTCCGACGCCTCACGGTACAAGGCCTCGATGATGCTTTCCCCGTAATCCACATGGCCTCCGACCGCAGTATCCCATTTCCCGGGCTGGATATCCTTGTCCATGGATCTTTTCTGGAGATAAAGGCGTCCCGACCTGTCCATTATATGAAGATGTACGACAGGGTGCAGCGGCTTGGCACCGCCATGGCAATATTTACGGCTTGCACGGCCCGTCACCAGGCCTGAAGGCTCTACCACAGGGAACCACTCCACGCCACGCATGTCGGCATTCCTGTTCCCGACAGACAACGGAGGCAGCACGGGCGCCACTTCCTCAGGGTATATAAGTTCCAGCATAAGACAGACTGTTAAGAATTCCGGTAAGACCGCCTTCGCGCGGCTATGCCACCGCCGCCATGCAGCCGGCAAGGATAAGCGCGACAGCCAGGACAAGCATCCTGACAGACTTGTAGCACGGCTTCATCTCCTGTCCTGCAGACTTCAGCGCCTGCAGGAAAAATATCACAAGCGACGGTATGCATGCTGCCGCAAGCAAGGCATCCTCAGGTATTTTGAATATGGCTATCTTCGATATCGCTATCACTGACCAGTGAAGGACCAGCAGGAATGCGAAGAAATTGATCTTGCGGTTGAATGTCATGAGCATGCCGAGCATATACAGGGCGACTGCACTCGGGATGACCGGAGTCGTGATCTGCGGGAATTCGAGCCCCCTGAGCACAGACACCAGCGGATAGGCCAGCGGAAGCACAAGCATCACCAGACCCCATATACTGTACCTGCCTGACTTCTGGAAAGACGAGAAGTGGGTGGCGAGATCATAGATCCATGACGCGGCCACCATGCACCAGAAAATGGTCATGACATTGGAATACTCCCTTACGGAGCCGAATTTCATATAGTACACGAATGCTATCCACAGGGACAGTATCACCATATAGACCTTGGCGGCTATCTTCGCCCAGGTGCACGGACGTATCCACAATACCAGGGCGAAGAACGCTGATAAGGCCGTCATGGCTATCTGCCACGGCCATGTGGCGGCATTGTAGCTCGCTATCGAGTTCCAGAATACTTCTTCCATTGTCAGAAACAGAGAATATGATTATACTGCTATAAGAATCTTGACCCTCTGGTCATGGAATTGGCACGCTCCCTCAGGAGGAACACCGGGATGGTGGCTCCTACCGCAAGCATGAAAAGGACGCTGAAAGATACCGCACCGTTGTATATCATTTCCTGCAGGTATCCGGCGCCTTTCCCCGGTGAGGATATCTCCTGGAAAAACATTATCAGGGAGAAGACCGTCTTGTACGCATATGTACCGGGAACCATAGGAAGCAATGCCGGGATATAAAGCACCGTCATGGGACAGAAGACCTTCCGCCCGCACCACACGCTCCCTGTCCCTATGATGAATGCAGCCACAAGGGAGGCCGTGACAATGTCCACCCCCAGAAAATTCATAAGGCAATACCTTGCCGCATGTCCGGCTGCAGCCAATATCGCGATATAAGGGAAAGCCCTCATGGGAGGATCGGAAATGGCCCCGAACCCCATTGCGGCGACAGCCGCGAAAATACCGTCGGAAATAATGTCGAGTGCTATCATAACAGACTGTCCTTAACGAGCATCAGAGTGACAGACATGCCTATGGCTATGCATATTATGAGCATGAATGCATTGACAAGCCGGCTGATCCCGATCTGGATATGACCGTCGGTGATATCTATCACTCCGTTGATCAGCGGCACGCCAGGCACAAGGTAAAGCACGCTGGTGGCAAGTGCGATCTCTGCCGTGTCTATGCCGAGGGCAAGTGCAGTGGAAGCACATATCGAAGCCACGAATGCCGATGCTATGAATACGATATAATGGTTCACTTTCTTCCTGGTGAGATGCTGTCTGGTGAAGAAGCCCACCATGGTAGCCGTAAATGTAATGAGCATGGCCCAGATGTCCCCTCCGAAAAGACGGCAGAAGGAAGCGTTGGCAAGAGACGCCATGAACAGCACGAATATGGGATTCATCTTCGGCTTCGACACAAGCTCGTCGAACTTGTGCCGGATCGCATCCAGAGACATCTCCTCGTCATGTGCGGCCCAACTCAGGGCGCTCAGGTCCGCATTCCACTCGAAACTTATGGGGAACGGGGGAATATCCACGACGCGTGTGTCATGAAGCCCGTTGTCCTTACCTGACACAGTCAGTGTGGCCGTCTTCTGCGAAGTATGCACACTCACATCCACTCCCAGGGCACCTCCGATACGCTTGCTGTTCCTCACGACGCGGGAAGTGTGCACGCCTGCGCCGAGCATATAAGAAAGATAGCGAGCTATGAAGTCCGCTATCTCCGACAAATATTCCCGGGTCATCCTGTTCTCTCCGCCCATACTCATGCCACCGCTATCAGTATGAGTATCTGTGCCACGAGCACCCTCATGAACATGGACAGCGGATAGACCGTCGCGTAGCTGACAGACGTATAGTCAGTCCCGTATGCGCTCTGCGCGAATGCCAGGACAGGTGGGTTGGTGCAGCTTCCTGACACAAGCCCGCATATCTGGTAGAAATTCAGCTTGAAGAAGATTCTGCCGAGAATCGCCACGAGAGCCGTAGGTATCAGTGTTATAAGCGCTCCATACAGTATCCACCAGTAACCGCCGTTGACAATCGAGCTGACGAATGTCTCCCCGGCACCGAGTCCTACCGCAGCAAGGAAGATGGATATGCCGATCTCTCTGAGCATGAGGTTGGCGCTCATGGTGGTATAGGTGGTAATCTTCAGCATAGGCCCGAAATAGCCGATGAGTATGGCTATGATGAGCGGACCTCCGGCAAGTCCGAACTTGATTGCCTGAGGCACTCCGGGGATCATGATAGGGATAGACCCGAAAAGCACGCCGAGTGCAATACCGAAGAAGATCGGAATCAGATTCGGATGATACAGGCCGGTCCTTGAATTGCCCACGAACTTGGCCACCTTGTTGATATCTGTATCATGTCCGACCACCACCAGTGTATCGCCCATCTGGACGATAAGGTCAGGATTAGCTACGAGGTCCATGCCTCCGCGCGATACCCTTGTGATACTTACTCCGTAGTTGGTCCTTATCTTGAGGTCTCTCAGCTTCTTCCCTGTCATCGAAGTCCTTGTGATGGTGACCTTGCGCACGGACATGGAAGCGTCTATCTTGTCCCAGGCCTCTTTCGGCATGTCTATCTGCTCTCCGAAAAGCATTGTGACAGCCTCCACGGAATTCTGGGCCGTCACCACAAGGACATCGTCATCCCTGTCCAGCACGGTGGAAGCCACCGGCACCATTACTTTCCCCTGTCTGTAGACCCTGGATATGATGAACTTGTTCTCTATGGCCTTGCTGACCTCAAGTATTGTCTTGCCGAATATGGCCGGGTTCTTGATGCAGAATGCCACACGCTGCGGTGAATCCATACCGATCTCACGGCTGTCGAGCTCGTCCGCCTCCTTCTTGAGGTCTATCCGGAATATTGTCTTGGTCAGCATGAGCACGAATATCACCCCAAGCACGCCTATCGGATATGCCACCGCATAGCCGGATGCAAGCGACGAAGCTATCTCCGAAGAATTGATTTCATGCACGAAAGATCCTGCGGTAGCATCCAGATAAGTCTGCTGGGCGGCACCGAGTCCGGGAGTATTGGTGACTGCACCGGACATCACTCCGGTAAGTGTCACGAGATTCTCTCCGGTCACCACATGGATCACATAGGTCGTTATCACGCCTATCAGGACAAGCGCGACCGCAAGCAGGTTCAGCTTCAGTCCGCCGCTCTTGAACGAGTGGAAGAATCCCGGCCCTACCTGCAGTCCGATGGAGAACACGAACAGAATCAGACCGAACTCCTTCAGGAAATGAAGCAGAGACGCATCGGCACGGAAGCCGAAATGACTGAGCAGGATTCCCACAAACAATATCCAGGTGGATCCGAGCGAGACACCTTTCACCTTGATCTTCCCAAGCAGGAGACCTATTGCAATAACCAGGGCAAGAAGCATGATCGAATGCCCTGTCCCCTGTCCAAAAAACAACTCTCTCATATATCTTGTTCAAATATTTCATTCTCCTTTTCAGAATACAAGTTCTGCGCAGAACGACGATGTTCCGGCGCCCCTGACCTTGCCTTCAATATAATATGTACCGGAGGACGGGACAGCTGTTCTGTACAGGTCCACAGTCTCCCCGGCCATCACTTCATGGTTGAAATTGACCTTCAGCTCTGTCAGCTGCCGTGACAGCGTAACATCCATGTCCACGGCATCCATGGCCCACTGGATATACATGGCATTGTTCGCATGGCCGTTCATGTCTATATCCGAATATGATACGGTATGGCTGGCAGCAAGGACGGACTCCCCGTCAGCCGGGATGCGTATCTTCCCGCATGACAGTGATATCGCGTCATCCCTGCAGATGCTGTCCTCGTCAAGCAATGTCTCGCGGACAAGCCGTCTTGTATCTATGTTGACGACAAGCCATGATGTAGTGGCAGCGACAAGCACCTGTCCGCCGTCCGCATCCGTCATGCTGAAATCTCTTATATAGAAAAGGCCCTCCGGCCCTTTGTGCCATGTCTTCAGGATGACAGGCTCCCGCCATTCGGGGTGGCGGAAGAATCTGATATGCATCCGGGACAGAACCCACGCGGTCCTCGTTCTGATCATGTCATCATATCCGAACCCGAGGACAGAAGCATGGCAGTTGGCCATCTCCTGCGCATAGTTCATGAACGACACCGGCTTCAATTTCTGTGTCCTGTCGGTATCGTAGCACGGAATATTCAATTTCTGGATGAAAAAATTATTCATAAAAACCATTATCCGCGCGCAAAAGTAATATTTATATTTGCAAGAAACAAATTGTTCGGCACCAATGGCACCATGCGCCCGGAACAGGGTCTTATCTGGCAACTGAATCCAGGATCCGGAGCTGCTCTTTGTTGTAAAGGAGATTGTCAAACATTCCCGGGAAAGTCTGGCCGAGGACAGCGAATATCACCAGCAGCGCCACGATTACGGCGATGCATACCGCAGCAATCTTCAGAGCCCTGACCAGGACTGTCTTTTTTCCGGCAGCTCCGGTATCTTCAGCCGCCTCTGCCGCATTATCCGCAGACAGATCCTTGACAGGAAGTCCGGTATCGTCACCGGCCGCGACGTCTGCCACACCGGCGGCCACGACTTCGCACGTTTCGGATTCAGTGACGTCTGCCACACCGGCGGCCACGACTTCGCCCGTTTCGGATTCAGTGACGTCTGCCACACCGGCGGCCACGACTTCGCACGTTTCGGATTCAGTGACGTCTGCCACACCGGCGGCCACAGGTCCCGGAGTATTATCCGTCTCCAGAACGTCCCCGGACGTACCTGCATCCTCTTCTCCGACACTGCCATCATCATCCGCATCGTACGTCTCTGCCGTATTACCCGGCATGATGCCATCAGCATCATTGTCTGTACCGGAGTCAATGACTTCTTCCTGAGTCAAAACCTCATCATCGGCAGCTTCCGGACTCTGCATTTCCTCCACACCGGCAGGAACAGCAGCATCCGACGGCACTTCCGGCATATTGGCAAGGTCTTCCCGGTGTTCCCCGGAGTCGATTATTGACATTAGATTCTCGACCGCCTCCGTAAGCTCCTTTCCTGATTCCTGATGAGTTTTCATTGATACCGGCTCCAGACCTATTCCTTCAGGATAGATGTCCAGATCCTCGTCCGGAACGAAGAAAAAGTTGTTTTCCTTCGTAGCCCTGAGTCGTCCGAGTCCGGGAAACACCACCACTTTCTTCTCTTTCAGGACCTGCCTGAGTTCGTTCAGGAAATCTGTCAATATGCTTTCCGCCAGTTCCAGACTTATATTATTCGAGGTCGAATAAAGGCGTGCGAGGGAATTGTCTTCGTCAAGTCTGTGACGGAAATAAAGTTTTCTATAAGGTGGATTGACCGTATACCCCCTATCCGAAAATGCCGCCGGCACCATTTCAGCGACAAATGTCCCCAACCCCGGCAGCACAACCCTGTCCTGGTCGAGGATAAGCTCCTTCACCATTCTCGACAAAAGATCAATATCCATAACTCCATGAAAACCTTTTCCGCAGTCCCTCTCAGGAAGGCTTCTGCGACTGTTAAAACCTGTTTTGAAAAAATATTTGCACAAATATATGAAAAAAGCTCAAAAAAATTTGCAGCAATGAAAATTTGTTGTACCTTCCGGAGTTTGACACTTTTGCAGGTCAAGATATAGGAAAAATCGAGGCTACAGACCGCTGGAATGGCGATTT
>CALVDP010000025.1 GCA_944326315.1 uncultured Bacteroidales bacterium | reverse complement strand
TTCTTTTTTATGGCATCTGCCTTGACAACATTTTTCTGATAATTCTGCAAAATATCATACGGCTCATTTTTCTGCAATGCTCCAAGCACTGCGTCCGGAACAATATATCCCTTGTCATTTCCCTTATATCTTTCGATATAGCCTTTTTCCAACAGTTCATCGACAAAAGGAAAGTATTTGATTATTTCAAGGGTATTACAACCTATATGCTTTGCTATATCACTAAGTATCAAGACTTCGCTGTCTCCGAGATTAGTGAAGACAGACAGAAACAACGAGGCTTCCCTGGACAATGACAGAGTTTTGGACAAATCATCAATTTCATTATGCGCGACAAATAATGCCATGTGCACAGAATTGGTATTTAATGTCTTATCAAGGATTTGCCCTATCAGATGAAGTATTGATGCCATATCGTCTTCCATTTTTGACAAAAATAGTGGCAATGAGTGCCAAACAGTGACACTCTTAAGTCAAAAAAAAATAAAAAGCGATCATTGCTGACCGCTTCAGGAAAGTCATTTCCATCTGAGTTTTTATACCGCGACCCTGGAAATCTTTGCCAAAAAGAAGACCGATACGCCTCAGTCCAATCCGCCATTCCGCTCCAGAGCCTTCCTGTAGACTTCGCAGAGCTCTTTGCGGAGATGTTCAGGGGCAATGACGACAAGGTCATCGCTTTGAGAAAGAAGTTCCTGCTTGAAGTCGTATGTAATCTTGACTTTCAATCGGATACGGAATTCCTTCCCGTCGTCCACGAGCGTTTCCTGCGACTCATGCAACGGGAAAGCCTCGTTATACCGTCCGCCCTTGGGGGAAAACGACAGGATGACTTCCTCGACCGGAAGATCATTGTTCGAATAGACTCCTACGACATCCCTGAACTCTTTTTCCGGATCTATCGCAGGATTCCGCAGAAACCGGTTATTGGTAACATTCAAGTCCCGGATGCGGTCAAGTCCCCAACTTTTGATTTCTCCTGCATGACGGACATTTTCTCCTATCTCAATGGCGAGCAGATACCACCTTCCGCGTCCTTCCTTAAGGGCATAAGGCATGACGCTTCGTGTGCGTGAGACCGAGTTATTGAATTTGACATAAGTAAATTCCACTATCAGGCTCCGTTTGATGGCATGGATCAGCGGCGTCAGGAATTCTGTCCCCCGAGGTTTCCTCCTTTCCGGGAACACAATCGTAGACAATTCTTCCCGAGCTTGGAGAGATGTCATAAGGTCATATTGTTCCAGTATCCTTTCGATGTCGGATATCTGGTCCTCATCATCCGGTATATAGTAGCCGTTTTCAGCCCTGGAGTATTCAATGCTGATGCCCAATCCCGAGCGGATTTCCTTCAGGTCACGCAGTACCGTCCTTCTGGAAACACCGATATCTTCGGCATCATCAAAATATACAAGACCGTCCTCGACCTTGCGGACAAGTTCCGGAAGCGAAATATACCGGTTATTTCTTATCAACCGGATAATCAGCATATACCTCTGGATATAACCTTGCTTTGACATGACAACTGGATTTATCCTATTAACAATGCCAAGTTAATATATTTTCCGAGACTAAGAATCTGTTTTCAATCCAATCCTTCCTCCGCCATGACAACAATAATAAAAAATTCCGAGATCCGCTGCCGGACTCCGGAATCCGCGACCTGCGTGACGAGATTTTTGTCATGCCGTATTTTTCACTAAATTTGCCGACGATACCCGTGCGCCGCAATACGGAAAGACAGCGTCACGGTACTGGACAACAGATGAAAACTGCCATAGTCATACTGAACTGGAACGGGAGGAAATATCTGGAAAGATTCCTTCCAGGTGTAATCCGGTCCCTGGGTCCCGGTGACAAACTGATAGTAGCAGACAATGCCTCCTCCGACGGGTCAGTGGAGCTGCTGAAAGACAAGTTCCCAGAAGTCGGGACAATGCTTTTCAGCAAGAACCGCGGCTATACGGGAGGCTACAACAGGGCGCTGATGGAACTGAAGGCAGAATATTTCATCCTTCTCAATTCGGACATTGAGGTCCCGGACCATTGGATAGAACCGCTGGAGCAATGGATGGACAGCCATCCGGAATGCGGGATATGCGCCCCCAAGCTGCACTCGTACAAGGACAGGGACATGTTCGAATATGCAGGAGCTGCGGGAGGATACATTGACAGGTACGGATACCCTTATTGCCGCGGGCGCGTCATGAAGATGACAGAAGCTGACCGGGGACAGTACGACACGCCGGAAGATGTATTCTGGGTCAGCGGCGCATGCCTTATGATACGTTCGGAGCTATACAAGTCCCTCGGAGGGCTTGACGAGAAGTTCTTCGCACACATGGAAGAGATAGACCTGTGCTGGAGGGCGCAGCTTTCAGGATACAAGGTCACCGTAGTGCCTGGTTCGGTTGTCTATCACATAGGCGGAGGAAGCCTGCCCAACAATTCCCCAAGGAAGCTCTACCTCAACTACAGGAACAATCTCCTGATGCTCAGGAAGAACCTCGCCAAGACCTATGCCCTCGGATTGAGAAGGGAAGGTCTCGGCATCAGGGAAAGTGCCGGGAAAGGGATGAAGATGGCAAGGAAAACCATACTGGCCAGGATGTTTCTGGACGGAGCGGCCTGCGCCGTGTATTTCTGCACATTCAAATGGCGTTACTGCCAGTCGGTCATCAAGGCCCACCGTGATTTCCGCAAGACGAGGGACAAGGTGACGCGGGACGACATCATCTCCTATCTCAAAGGCGCAGGTAAATCTGCAGTGGTAAGAGGGATGTCAGACAAGTGGATTGTGCCGCGCGCACTTATATACGGGAAAAATATTTTCAGAAAACTTTCCGCCGGAGGATGACCTGCATTGACCGTCACCAGGTAAGGCACATCCGCCAGTACACTGTCATGCCACACGACAGATGCACACGGACGGGAAGCCGGGAAAGTTTTTCGGTTTATCGGATAATTCAAGAAAGCTACAGGATATCATGAAAATCATCATAGCAGGAGCGGGAGACGTCGGCACACATCTGGCCAAGATGCTGAGCAACGGATCCAACAACATCACCATCATCGATGAGAAGAAAGAGCGGCTGATGGCACTGGCCGAATACACCGACATACTGACGGTGGAAGGAAACCCGTCATCAATAGCCGTGCTGAAGGAAGCCGGAGTGGAAGATGCAGACCTCTTCATCGCAGTCAGCCCCAACGACTCCCAGGAGGTGAATATCGTAAGCGCGATACTTGCCAAGCAGATGGGGGCAAGGAAAGTCACCTCAAGGGTGGACAACGAGGAATATCTCTCGTACGAGAACAAGCTCCTTTTCACACAGATGGGGATAGACCTGATGTTCTACCCGGAAAGGATAGCCGCCAATGAGATCATAGAGCTCCTGAAAAGGACGGCATCCGCGGAATCCATAGATTTCGCAAGAGGAAAGCTTCAGATGGCGGTGTTCAAGCTGGAGGAAGACTCCCCTATCATAGACATGAAAGTCTCCGAATTCGCGGCAGCCCTGCCTTCCGAGACTCTTACGTTCAGGGTTGTCGCCATTTCAAGGAACAACGAGACCATAATTCCGAAAGTAGACACCAAGTTCAAGTATCACGACCTGGTGTTCATAATCGCGAAACGCGAAGGGATGCCGGAACTCATGAAATTCATAGGCAAGAGCAACATAGAGGTCAGCAAGCTGATGATACTCGGCGGCGGGCCTATCGGTGAAATGGTCGCCAGACAGCTGAGCAAGCAGCTCGATACCATCAAAATCATCGAAATGAAGAAGGAAAGGTGCATCGAACTGTCCGAGACGCTTCCCGACAATGTAATGGTAGTCAACGGAGACGGCCGCAATTCAGACACACTTGCGGAAGAATCCGTCAAGGACTACGATGCATTTGTAGCGGTGACAAGCAGTACGGAGACGAACATCCTGACCTGTGCGGCTGCCAAGAAACTCGGCGTGGGAAGGACAATTGCGGAAGTGGAGAACCTTGAATACATCAAGCTGGCTGAAGGCATGGGTGTGGATGCGGTGATAAACAAGAAGCTGATCACTGCAGGAAGAATTTTCAAGTTCACCCTCAGCGACAAGGTGCACTTCGTCAAATATATGAGCGGGACCAACGCCGAAATCCTGGAATTCGTGGTGGCCCCGGGGAGCTGGATCACGAAAGGCAAGCTGAAGGACCTGAGCTTTCCTCAGAATGCCATCATAGGAGGCATCATCAGAGGAAATGAATCATTTATCGCTGTCGGCGACTCGGAAATAGAGGCGTACGACAGAGTGGCGGTATTCGCCCTGCCTGAAGTGGTGAAAGACGTGGACCGTTTCTTCAGATGATCCACAGGACAGCATAACACAGGCTTAAAGCATCATCCCACGACCAATCTGAACTACCGAGACACATGGCAAGCTATCTGCAGATCGAGAACATATCCAAGTCATACGGGCCCAAGGTCCTCTTCGAGAACATCGGGTTCAACATAAACGAAGGCGACAAGATCGCCCTCATTGCTCCCAACGGGACAGGCAAGACTTCCCTGCTCAGAATCCTGGCAGGCAAGGACAAGTCCGACTCCGGAGGCAAGATAACATTTCTCAGAAACATACGCATAGCGTTCCTCGAGCAGGAATATGACTTCGATCCGGAAAAGGAAATACTGGAGCAGATAATGGATCACAGCACAGCTCTGACGGCAGGCATGGATGAAGAAAACCGCATGGCATACGAGCTCAGGGTCAAGCAGTTCCTGACAAACTTCAATCTCCGGGACTTCTCCAGGAAAATGAAGGATCTGTCCGGAGGGGAGATCAAAAGGGTGGCACTCTCCGGCATGCTGGCTTCGGAGGCCGATTTCTTCATTATGGACGAGCCTACGAACCATCTTGACATAGATGCCATCGAATTCCTTGAAAGCTGGCTGTCACGCGCCAGATGCACATTGCTGATGGTGACACACGACAGGTATTTCCTTGACAATGTATGCAATACTGTCATGGAGATGGACCACGGCGCCATATACACCTACAAGGGAGGATACCGGAATTATCTTGAAAAACGTGAAGAAAGGATAGCCTGTTACAATGCGGAGACCGAGAAGGTCAGGAATATATTGCGGCGTGAGCTGGAATGGATCAGAAGCACGCCACAGGCCAGGACAGGCAAGGCAAAATACCGTATCGACGCATTCCACGAACTTAAGGACAGGGCATCGCAGGTCTATACGGAGAAGACCGTCTCCCTGGCCGACGTAGCCGGATCATCCAGGCTCGGGACCAAGATAATAAACTGCAAGGACGTGTCATTCTTCTACGGGGACAAATGCTATCTCGACCATTTTTCATACAATTTCCAGAGATACGAGAAAGTGGGGATAGCCGGAAGGAACGGTGCGGGGAAGAGCACATTCATCAACCTTATAACAGGCAATTACACCCCGGAAATGGTATGCACCGATCCGGACGCTTACGCCAAGAGGGACAGCAATGACACAAGAGGCCTTCTGACAGGCACCATAGAGCGCGGTGAATCTCTGAAGATCGGATACTACCGGCAGAGCGGAATGACATTCAACCCGGAAGATACCGTCCTTGATATCGTGAACGACACCTACCTGCTCGGCCGCTTCCTTTTCCCGCATGACATGCTGAACAACAAGATTGAAAAGCTGAGCGGCGGGGAGAAACGCAGGCTCTATCTCCTTACCATTTTGAAGGAAAAGCCGAATCTGCTCATACTCGACGAGCCCACAAACGACCTGGACATAGTGACGCTCAATATATTGGAAGAATATCTGAAAGAGTTCCAGGGGACCCTGATAATAGTGTCCCATGACAGGCATTTCCTCGACAGGCTCGTGGACCATCTCTTCGTCTTCTGCGGCAACGGAGTAGTCAAGGACTTCATAGGCAGCTACAGCGAGTATCGCGCATTCATCAAGGAATATGAGGCGAAACAAAAGTCTGAGGCAAGGAGCCAGGACCAGGAGAAGACCCGCAAGAACGGACGCCGGAATGAAGGCAGGGTTGCGGCCCCGGGTAAGACAAAGCTCACATACAAGGAACAGAAGGAGCTTGAGCAGCTGGAGAAAGACATTCAGGCGCTGGCTGAAGAGAAATCAGCTCTGGAAGATATGATAAGCAACGGAGACCTTCCGTACGACAGACTGCAGAAGGCTTCCGAACGCATCGGGGAGATCATAGCCGCCAATGATGAAAAGGAAATGCGCTGGCTGGAGCTTTCGTGCAAGACCGATGTCTGACATATACGGCAGGCGCTTCCCGCCTAAGCCAGAGACACCCGGACATGTCAGCGGCCCGTCCTCAGGCGTGCCCACGGTATGACACCCGCAGGCGCCTTCTTTTCAAGAAGCAGGCCCTTCATATAGTCCATATACGGGGCGACATGGGAATAGAACATCATGTAGCCCTCGCAAAGGGCATTGAGCCCGGTCTCACCTGATTCCGAAACATTGAACCTGTGTTTGGGGCACTCTCCGTGGCAGGCGGAATAATACCGGCATCTTATGCATTTGCCCGGCAGTCTGTTCCTCTTGTCCGTGCCGAACTTGATCTGGACAGGAGAATTCATCATTTCCCTGAGTGAGGTGTCAAGTATATTCCCGATCTTGTATCCCGGATAAACGAAATGATCGCAGACATATACGTCCCCGTTGTGCTCTATGACAGAATTCCCGCCGCATGTCTCGGCATAAGAACATGTTCCCGGCTGCGCTCCGCACCAGTTTGCCAGTGTGCAGTCAAACAGGTTGACAAAGTACTGGCCGACATCATTCCTTACCCAGTAATCGAAAATGTCGCACATGTATTTTCCGAATCCCAACGGGCTTACAGACCACGGTGCGATGCGCGAGCCTTCCTCATACGGATCGACGATGTGCGGACGTACTCCCTTGACAGGCTTTCCGGACTTGCCCACATGATATTTCACATGCTCCACCACCGGCATGAACTGCATGAACCGTGTACCCAGCCGCTTGAGGAACAGATAGGCTTCAAGTCCCCTGCCCTCCCCGGCCTTGCTTATAGTAGACATTATATTGTACCTGACGCCATAACGGTGCAGCAGTTCTATTCCCCTCATGACCTTGGAGAAGGTCGGCGCACCTCCCTTGTCCTTCCTGTACCTGTCGTGTATGTCTTCCGGACCATCTATGGAAATGCCTACAAGGAAGTCATTGTCCCTGAAAAACATGGCAAATTCCGGAGTTACCAGGGTACCGTTCGTCTGTATTGTATTGCATATAGTCTTGCCTGAAGAATATTTTCTCTCCAGCTCCACGGCTTTCCTGTAGAAATCAAGGCCAAGGACAAGCGGCTCTCCGCCATGCCAGTTGAAAGTCACTTCCGGGACATCGTTCGCCCTTATATATTCCGCAATGCACTTCTCCAGGACTTCGTACGACATCCTCGGCTCGTGGCCTCCGTATATTTCCGCCTTGTCCAGGTAATAGCAGTAATGACAGTCAAGATTGCACAATGAGCCAGCCGGCTTGATCATGACATTGAACTGCATCGGGCCGGTCATTCTGAGGGCATCACTGAATGTAAGCGTATCCTTTAATGAAGTTGGCATCAGTTTATCCGTTTTCTATATTTCTGATACGGAAGATACACCTGTGTCTGTACCCGTGTCTGTGCCTGTATCTGTACCTGTATCTGTACCCGTATCTGTACCCGTGTCTGTACCCGTGTCTGTGCCTGTATCTGTGCCCGTGTCTGTACCCGTATCAGGAGCCTGTTCCGGCACCGTAATCACATCTGACTTGGCGAAATCGGAATACTCCATCCCGTTGATAGCTCTTACCCTGCAATAATAAGACATACCGGGCTCAAGATTTTCAAACAGGACAGCTGTCTCTGTCACATCAGTAAGCTCTCCGGCTTCCGTTCCGCTCTCGGATTCCTGAAGCATGACATAATAATGCGAAGCAGAGAGCACCGGCTCCCATTCAAGCAAGGCTGTCGTATCCGTATCTATCTGAAGTGTAAATGTGAGTCCCTCTGGCGCAGGAAGTGTCATCCCCGTCTGCGGTGCATGTTTTTCACAGCCTGACAGAGACAATACTGACACCATGACAGCAGGCAGGATGATCAGGCACATGTCTGACAGCCTGGATATTATGGAATTATTCCTTTTCATGTTCTCTCTTTTTATCCTGTAGGGAAAAGACATGGCGGCAATGCCGGTCAAAGGAAACCACGTATCCTTTCCGTGACAGAAGTGCATGCAGCAAAAATAGTAAATTTATGGAGAGAACGGAAATATCATGACATTTTGTCAATATTCCGGCACAGGCACTAATATTGCTGGTTTCCGCTTTCGGTTCATGAAAACAACTAAAAAAAATACTACCATGATTACAGAAAATCTTCAGAAAGCCATTAACGACCAGATCACTGCCGAACTCTG
This sequence comes from uncultured Bacteroidales bacterium, assembly GCA_944326315.1. Taxonomy (GTDB): domain Bacteria; phylum Bacteroidota; class Bacteroidia; order Bacteroidales; family UBA932; genus Cryptobacteroides. The sequence goes on along the minus strand of CALVDP010000025.1, from coordinate 22,868 downwards.
GTCTTCAAACCTTTATCTTCAGATGTCCTTCTATATGGAGAAGGAGGGATGGGATGGCGCAGCCCACTGGCTTGCAAAACAGTCAGAAGAAGAGAAGGAACATGCCATGGATCTGGCACATTACCTTATAAAGAGAGGCGGAGAAGCCAAGGTTTCCATGATCGACGTCGTACCGGAAGGCTGGGGCAGCTATGCCGAGGTGTTCGATCATGTCTACGAGCATGAATGCCATGTGTCTGAACTGATCAACAGCCTGGTGGATGTTGCATCTGCAGAAAAGGACAAGGCTACACAGGACTTCCTGTGGGGATTCGTACGTGAGCAGGTGGAAGAGGAAGCTTCAGCTGCATCTATCGTGGAGAAGATCAAGAAAGCAGGTGACGCAGGGCTGTTCTACATTGACGCAGGACTCGCCAAGAGATAATCTTGGCATATCACAGTCAGAAGCCGGAAGGCAGTCTGCCGTTCAGGCCTTCTGAGAGACAGAGATACTGAAGGAATATTCCGAAAAAATCGAGTGGGAGGCAAACACCAATCAGAGGCGTTTGCCTCTTTTCTTGTTCGCTTATCGCTGTCAGGCCGCGTTAGGGACTTACACCCGTTAGATTATGCCCATGTCGGGCGAACGAAAAAAATGAGGGTGGTCGGAATTCCGGCCACCCTCATTATTGTACTTGTAATGATAAAATTACTCGGCAGGTGAAATTGCTCCCATAGGGCATGCATCTGCACAAGTACCGCAATCAACGCAAACTGCAGGGTCGATCTTGTAGATATCGCCCTCGCTGATTGCACCTGCAGGGCACTCTGAAAGGCAAGTACCGCAAGCTACGCAATCGTCAGAAATTTTGTAAGCCATATTCCAATTTTTTGTTAATAGTTAAAATGTCCAAAACAGAACGCAAATTTATCTTAATATTTTGAAATTTCAAATAATCCTCGGATATTTGGCTTCGCCACATATTCGGTTGCGCCTCGGCAATGAGGGTGAATTCTCACCCTCATATGTCTTTCTGCGAAAGACAAAATTCATCCTAACCCCCTGCACCCCCTAATAGGGGGATCTCGCTCCCTCCGGTCGCGGTCCCTTCGGGACTTTTCCTTCATGTCCTTCACCGATCCTTCACCGAGGCCACATATTCTGTTGCGCCTTCAAAAATGCTCTCGGCTTCTGAGTATATTTGACTTCGTCATTTATACAGTGGCGCCTCGGTTGAAAACCTCTCGGCTTCTGAGATATTTGACCTTCGGTCACATATCCGGTGGCGCCTCGGCAATGCAAATTGAACAAGTTCATTTGCATTGCTCTCGGCTTCTGAGTATATTTGTAACCATATTATCAGAAAAATAAATCATGAGAATTAATCCGGCATGGAACATACGCCGTCTGGCAGGTGTCGTCTGCATCGTAGTGGCGGCATTATCGGCTGTCCCTTATTCCGCACTGGGACAGGAAAAGATCGGCAATATCGTGGAATTCGACAAGACAGTACATAATTTCGGAGATGTGCAGCTGAGCGACGGACCGCTGAGCTGCACATTCACCATGAAGAACATAAGCGACAAGCCTGTGGTCATATACAACGTGGTCACCTCATGCGGATGCACAGATGTCACCTGGACCAGGGAACCGGTCATGCCGGGAAAGACAGGGACCATATCCACAGTATACACGAATGACGAGGGCCCCTATCCGTTCGACAAGGCACTCACTGCATACATCTCCGGAATAGGAAATCCTGTCATCCTGAGAATCAGGGGAATTGCTCATGAGAAACAGCTTAGCCTGCAGGAACTCTATCCGGAAAGACTGCTTCAGGCCGGAGTCAAGAGCCTTGATCTCAAGTGCGGGAATCTCGAACAGGGAGGACAGAGAAGCGATGAAACGAATATCGCCAATCTGTCAGGGTCTCCGGTCACCGTCACATTCAGCGACATATCCGAAGGCCTGTCCCTGGATGTCAGGCCGAATCCCATCCCTGCAGGCGGGATTTCAAGGCTTGTGTTCACTGTCACCGCAGTGGAAGGCATCTGGGGAAAGAACCTCTATTATGCCACTCCCCTGATCAACGGCAAGTCTTCCGGGAAACAGCTTTCGGTGTATGCATTCACGAAAGACAATTTCAGCAATATGACAGCTGCGCAGCGTGCCGAAGGGGCAAGACCCATATTCGACACCAACACATGCAATACCGGCAAGATGGAAAAAGGCTCTGAAGCGGTAGCGGAGTTCCAGTTCACAAATGCAGGAAAAGAGGATTTCGTCATACACAAGATCGACATAGACTGGCCGAAAGCGACAGCCGATATCCCGGGCAATGTCAGATCCGGGTACAAGGGCCGTGTAAAAATCTCCGTGGACACATCAGGTATGCCATCCGGTGAAATGCTGGTGACGGCCACACTGACCACAAACTCCCCGGCAAGACCCATTGTCAACCTTTTCCTTACCGGCTGGATAGAATAAGGATAGAATAAGAGATGATGCACCTTCTGGCTGACATACTGCGCAATGCCATACTCATCACCGGACTCGTGACAGTGATGATGATGCTTATAGAATCCCTCAATATCGAATCCAAAGGCTCGCTTTTCCGCGGACTGAAAAAGACAAGGACCGGCCAGGTGATATTTTCCGCCCTGTTGGGATCCATACCGGGATGTATTGGAGGCTTTGCGTCCGTCTCCCTGTACACTCACCGGATGATAAGCTTCGGAGCCTTGATAGCCATGATGATAGCCTCCTCAGGCGATGAGGCGTTCATGTTGGTGGCGATGGTTCCGGACAAGGCGCTGATGATATTTGCGCTGCTGTTCATCATCGCCGTGGCATGCGGACTCGCCACGGACTTCGTCTGTGACAGAATACGATTCAACGACCGCGACGCCGAAGAGGCGCTTGCCGACGACACTCACTGCAAACAGGACTTTGAAGTCCATGACCATGTGGAAAAGACAAGGACGCTCACCTGGAGGCGCGCCGTCATGTTCATCGGTGTGCTGATATTCATAGCCGCCCTCGCGACAGGCATTCTTGACCACGGTCATGGCACCGGAATACAGGAAAACAATCCCGGACGCATCAACCTCCTCGACGAGAAATGGATGCAATACCTTTTCGCCGGGCTGAGCATCATTGTCCTCGTATTCCTTGTGTTCGCATCAGACCATTATGTGGAGAAACACCTCTGGAACCACATCGTCAGGAAACACCTCCCGACGATATTCGCATGGACCTTCTGCGTGCTGCTGCTTGTGGGCTTCGGAATGAAATACCTTGACGTAAGCGGATGGATCAGCGACAACACGGCGCTTATGATACTTCTTGCGGCAGCCATCGGCATAATACCGGAATCGGGGCCCCACATGATATTCGTCACCTTATACGCAAGCGGACTTGTACCGCTGCCCGTATTGCTGGCAAGTTCCATATCACAGGACGGACATTCATCCCTGCCCCTGCTTGCCGAAAGCAAAAAGAGCTTTGCGGTCGCAAAGCTCATAAATTTCGTGATCGCACTGGCTGTCGGATACGGCTGCATGCTTTTCTGCTGACAGGAGGCAATCCCCAAAAGGTTTTATCCACTTCCGGCAGGCCTCCCTAGCTATTCGCGGCTACCGTGACGTCACCGTCGTAGACCAGTTCAAGTTCATCCACCAGCAGAGTACTGCCGACTCCTCCGGTGAAATAATCACCGTATTTGCTTGCACATATCGTGATGACAATATATGTCGGCTTTCTGGTCACGTCCCTGTACTCCAGAGGGATATTGAATGTATCATATTCGGACATGTCATCCGATGACTCGAACTTGCCATACGCAATGATTGCCGGATCATTCTCGAAATTCACGAACTTACCCTCGACAGTATTTACGGTGAACGGTTCGCTCCAGTCTGTAAGGAGTATCTGGATCTGGCAGATATCCAGAGTGCCTTTCATTGCCTCATACGGTGCCTGGGCCATCTCTATGATTACAGGATTGTACTTGTAGTAGCCTTTCAGTGCCAGAGGACGGGAATTGAATTCCACACCCCAGTCCAGATAAGCGCCGCTGATCCCTACAAGATCGCCGAACTTTCCGGTATACAGATTTCCCGCAGCAAGCTTGATCACGGCGTACTGTGTCTCCAGCCTGGCTGCCTGCTTGCCGTCTCCCGACACGGCAACCTCCGAAGTGGGAGTAGTAGGATTAAAGCCGAATGACGCAGATCCCAGATTGGCGGAATCCCATACATTGTACGAGGCGTCAAGGTTCGGCATCCATGCATTATTTTCCTCAGACCGATACCAGTTGTCAAAACTCATATTGTGCAGCTGGACGGCTTCCTCCGTAGTGAACTGTTCCCCGAAAGTATTGTCACCGTTGACAGCCATTATTTCGTATTCCGTTCCAGGTGTCAGGCCGGAAATAGTCGCGGACACCTCCATGTCCGAAATATTCACGTCATTCATATCCGTCCACGAGGATGAACCGGCTTCGCGGTATCTGAAATAAGGGGATCCGGTGCCGTCATACACCAGCGAGACATCCACATGGGTAGCCCACGCATTGACAGAAGTGAAATACAGGCTCAGGTCCACCAGTTCCACCTGGATTCCCCATCGGTATGTCTCACCGTCATACTCCACATGGAAATACCTCACATTCTCACAGTCAAGCGTCAGAGGGAAGCTCTCGAACGTCACGAGATTCCCCTCGGCATCCTCGTATCCCGTTATGACACTGCCCTCACGCTCAAGCTTCATGTCCTGGAACACTATGGCCTTGATGTCCTCTTCATCGGAAATACGGACATACACGCTCCTGTCGTCCAGGCTTATCTCGGCATCGCCGAACTGTCCCTGGCATGTGACATGCCTTTCGACAGGCTGCGTCGCCACAATAGTCCACTCGTACTGCTGGTATGTCCTAAGCACTATCGTCTTCGGAGAAGTCAGGTCAATCACGTCGCCTACATGCAGGTCGTCACACGTGGCGGCATCGGAAAGCTCGAATGATGTGACCTTCAGCTCCGCCATGTCGGCCGTCTCCGACACTTCCACGGCAACTACCCTGTTCTCCGAATCTATGGTCACTGCGTCCTGGCCTTCCACCCCGAAGGCAAGCACCTCCGCATAGACATGAGGGTATGCCATGTCATTTTCCACAAGACAGGATGTGGCAAAAGACGTCATGGCCATAAGCAGTACAGTATTCCTTAATATTCCCATTTTACTTGTCCTCCTTCACCTTTCTGGCATACTGGTTCCCTGTCGGGATATAGAAAGAAAGCCCGAAGCCGATAGACAGCAGGTTCACCTTGAAATTGATGCCGCTGTTCTCCATCTGGCTCCTTTCCACCTGGTTGGTCACCTGGGAGACTTTCTGGTAGTTGAAGCCCAGAAGTCCTACGGAAATCTCGAAAGCGACCTCGTTGGTAAGGAAAGCCATCACCCCAGGGACAAGACCGAGCTCCGCATTATAGATATCCTGATAGGTCCCGACCTTCTCGCCCTCCACGACCTTGTATGTCTTGGCCTGGCCGTAGCCTCCGGTGGCCCGCACCTCCGTGAACATCGCGAAACGTTTGCTGGACCCGAAAGGAATATACGCACGCACGGTAGCCGACCCCGTATAGCTCTGCTTGAAATAGTGGAAGCCCTGCAGAGACAGCGACAAGTCATCCATAAGGGACAGGTCCACATTGTCAAGACCCAGGGAAGAACGCCCGTAGTCGAATCTCAAGCCCACCGACAGGTTGTCAGCGAAGAAATAGGACGCATACGGGGAAATATTGAAGGATGTCATATTCCCGTGAAGGTTCTGTATCAGAGAAAACAACATTGAATAGCCGGAATCGCCGGCAAGGTTTCCCATGCTGTAATCATGGTAGGTAAGCGAGACACCCGCTCCGACAGTCCCTTTCGGGATGAAACAGGAATTGGAACGTCCTATTCCCCTGTCAAAACCTTTCGTGACAGCCGTCGTGTCATTTGCAACAGCATTGGCCGAGGAAAGTATCACTCCGCACAATACAAGAATAGAGATGATCGACTTTCTCATTTATACAAAATTTAGTCGGACATATCGTCCGGATTATAATCAGAAAACATTGGATATTATTACTTTGAAGGCATTGGCTACAGATGTTCCGACTACAGACGTCATCCTGGCAACATTCTGATACATACCTTCTGAAAGTTCCGTCGGGCAGCCTGTCATCAAAAATGTTACGATAGAAACAAAAAATCCTGTTCGTCTCATTCCGGTTAAGAAATTTAACATGACTGCGGCAAATTTATACATTATTTTCCAATTTGCAAATCAGGCCCATATCAGTGTAATTTCAAAATTTTTATTCCTTTTTAAAAGAGTTTCTCGCAGTTTATTGTTATTTTTGCATATTAATGCGTTTTTCGACACATATCTTTATGGCTGACAATATCACGAACATTGCTGAATACACTGACGAGAACATCAAGACCCTCGAATGGAACGAGCATATCAGGAAAAGGGCCGGGATGTATATAGGAAATCTCGGGTCAGGGTCGAATCCAGGAGACGGCATATATGTGCTTCTGAAGGAGATCATTGACAACTCGGTGGATGAATTCTCTTCCGGCTTCGGGAAGAACATCTCAATAAACATCGAGGGCAACACAGTGACTGTCAGGGACTACGGCCGAGGCATACCACTCGATTCCGTGATAAAGGCCACAAGCAACCTCAACACGGGTGGCAAGTTCGACAGCAAGGTATTCAAGAAATCCGTCGGACTGAACGGTGTCGGCACCAAGGCAGTGAACGCATTGTCACAATATTTCTATATCGAATCTTTCAGAAACGGAGAATCATCCTTCGCGGAATATTCCAGGGGAGTCCTGACAGATTCCGGGAAACGCCAGACAAAGGAAAAGAACGGGACTCTTGTCAAATACACGGCAGACAGCGAACTGTTCGGGAATTTCAGCTATAACATGGAATTCGTAGAGTCCCTGGTCAGGAACTATTCGTACCTGAAGAAAGGTCTCACCCTCTCGCTCAACGGCAAGGCGTTCGTATCAAGGAACGGACTGCTTGACCTGGTGAACGAGAACATGTCGGAAGAGCCACTCTATCCGCCGATACATCTGGAAGGAGAGGACATCGAGGTCGTCATGACCCACGGCAACAGCTACGGAGAGAACATTTCGTCTTTCGTGAACGGGCAGAACACACGTGACGGAGGTACGCACCTGGCGGCATTGCGGGAGGCTGTAGTCAAGACACTCAAGGAGTTCTACAAGAAAGACTATGCTCCGGAAGACATCCGCCAGGGAATTGTCGGAGCGATAAGCATCGGGATACAGGAACCGAGATTCGAATCCCAGACCAAGATCAAGCTCGGGTCCACCTACATGTGGGAGGAATCCGGAAAGGATGCTGACGGGAATCCTGTCGTCGAGCACGGGCCGACAATAAGGAGCTACGTGAATGACTTCATCAAGACGAACCTGGACAACTATCTGCATATACACAAAGATGTCGCAGCCGCAATCCAGGAGAAGATAGCCGCCTCGGAGCAGGAGAGAAAAGAGATCTCGGGCATCCAGAAGAAGACCAGGGAACGCAACAAGAAAGCCAGCATATACAACAAGAAGCTGAAGGACTGCAGCATACATTACAACGACAAGCTTTCTGCCAGCAAGCTTGAGCTCGCGGAAAAGACAAGCATATTCATCACTGAGGGAGATTCCGCAAGCGGAACCATTACCAAGGCCCGCAACGCCACCGTGCAGGCTGTATTCAGTCTGAGAGGAAAGCCGGTGAACAGCTACAAGGTCAGCCGCAAGAAAGTGGCGGAAAACGAAGAGCTGAGCCTGCTCGTAAATGCCCTCGGTATCGAAGATGACATGGCTGATCTCAGATACAATAATATTATAGTGGCCACGGATGCCGATGACGACGGGATGCATATCAGGATGCTCGTACTTACTTTCTTCCTCAAATACTACCCGGACCTGGTCAGGAGAGGACATGTCTACATATTGCAGACTCCCCTGTTCAGAGTAAGGAACAAGAAGGAAATACGCTACTGCTACAGCATAGAGGAAAGGGATGCGGCAGTCGAAGCTCTGAAGACGGGAGTGCAGATCACCCGCTTCAAGGGCCTCGGAGAGATATCGGACACAGAATTCAGGGAATTCATCGGAGAAAACATCAGGCTTGACACCGTAAGTCTGAGCGATGAAGAATCCATAGCCGAGCTGCTTGAATTCTACATGGGAGACAATACCATTGACAGACAGAACTTCATCCGGCAGAACCTCAAGTCTGAAGTGGAGCTGGATGATATCAATATTTAACATCAGGACACCGGACAGGCTCAGAACTCGCCTGAGCCCGGCATCCTGTCACAGCTATTAACAAGAATTTATATGTGGAAGAAATTTTGCGGTTTCCTGCTAAGGTCCATGGGATGGACGGCAGACAGCGGCCCTGTTCCTGAAGACAAATGCATAATACTCGGTGTGCCGCACACCTCGATATGGGATTTCGTCATATCCTACCTGTATTATACGTCTGTAGGCGGCAAGGCCTATGTGATGATCAAGAAGGAGTTTTTCGTGGGACCGCTCGGATGGCTTCTGCGCCGGCTCGGCGGGCTTCCGGTGGACAGGAAGAACGGTGCAAGCCTTGTACTCAGCGTGATACATGAGATGAACAAGGTGGAGAAACTGCATATCGCCATTGCTCCAGAGGGGACAAGGAAGCCGGTAAAGCGCTGGAAGACAGGATTTCACACCATCGCGAAAGAGACAGGAGTCCCGGTATATCTCGGCTATTTCGACTGGGGCACCAGGCATGTGGGCCGCGGAGAGAAGATCGAACTGACTGACAATGCCAGGGCAGACATGGACAGAATCCAGAAAAAATACGAGGAAATGCATCTCACCGGCAAACATCCGGAGGACTACATCACCTGTTAGATCCGCCGCCGTGTAAGCCAGGTGAAGAAAGGACAACAATAACAAACTCCAGAAATGAACTTCATATACAAGAAAATACTGAAATTACGTGAGAGGTACATAGATACGCTCGCGAAACTCTACGAATATTCCACCCTCATCTACGAGAAGAACAAGCTGTCGGTGATGCTGGATTCCGAAATGGAATATACATACGGAAGCTTCAAGAAAAAATGCGACGAGATATCGCACAGACTGTCAAGGTACGGGATAGGAGCCGGGGACAAGGTGGCCATACTCTCCCAGAACATGCCGAACTGGACAGTAGCGATGTTCTCCCTGGTACCTTTCGGCAGGATATCCGTACCGATACTTCCGGATTCTTCCGAGAATGAAGTGACCAATATCCTCAACCATTCCGGGAGCAAGGCCATATTCATCTCAAGGAAACTCCTCCCGAAGCTCAGCAAGGAATGCAGCGACAAGATGGACCTGGTGATAGACATAGAGACTTTCGAGATCATCAAAAGGAACGATGACGCGTTCACATGCGACGGCAAGACAGCCCAGCCTTTCCCTGACGATATTGCCACCATCATATATACGTCCGGGACGACCGGCAATGCAAAAGGAGTGATGCTTAGCCACCGCAACCTGTGCCAGAATATCATAGCGTCACTGCACGCCCACAAATGCACGGAGAAGGATGTCTGGCTCTCCATACTTCCGATGGCCCACACGTATGAACTGAGCATAGGCGTACTCTATCCTATTTTCGTGGGAGCATGCGTCTATTATATCCAGAAGCCACCTACACCTACTGTGCTTCTCTCCGCGATGAAGACTGTCCGTCCGACAGTGATGCTCTCCGTGCCCCTCATCATAGAAAAGATATACAAGAACAGTGTCATCCCTACAATCAGACGCAGCCGTGTACTGAGATGGATGAGAAAACACACTCCGGACCTGTTGTGCAGACTGATAGGCATGAAGCTTAAGGCGACATTCGGAGGAAGACTGAAATTTTTCGGCATCGGCGGCTCCAAGCTCGACATCAAGGTGGAAGAATTCCTGAAAAAGGCAAAATTCCCGTATGCGATAGGATACGGACTGACAGAGACGGCACCGCTTATATGCAACGCAGGAGTCAAGTACACCAGGCCGGGATCTACGGGAGTGGCAGCCTACGGTGTGTCAGTCAAGCTGCTGAACGTCAATCCGGATACCGGGGAAGGAGAGATCGTGTGCAAGGGAGACAACGTGATGCTCGGATATTACAAGGATCCGGAACGTACAAGGTCAGTATTTACCGATGACGGATGGTTCAGGACCAACGACCTCGCCACAGTGGACGAAAAGGGAAGATACTATATCAAAGGCAGGCTGAGCAACATGATACTCGGACCGTCAGGAGAGAATATCTATCCTGAAGAGATAGAAAGCGTAATCAACAACATGGACGACGTCAATGAATCCATAGTCCTGGAACGGAACGGAAGGCTTGTAGCACTTGTCCAGTTCAATGACAACATCATCAACTGGAACCAGGAGGGAGAAGACCAATTCTTCGAAAAGCTTCAGGCTCGCAAGGAAGCCATCATGAATTACGTGAACCGCCATGTCAACAAATCTTCCAAGATAAATGACGTCGAAGTGGTGAAGGGACCGTTCGAGAAAACAGCCACACAGAAAATCCGCCGCTTCAAATACAGCAAGAAGGAAGACCAGGACAGCGGCAAGGCTGGCGGAACTAAGCAGGAAAACGACAGACAGGAGGATGCCCCGGACAAAAAATGAGGCTCCCCTCCTGCCATCCCAAACACAAAGAGAGGAAGACCCTGACGTGTGGATCTTCCTCTCTTTGCATTATATGTGTGCCTCAATTATTCGGCGACAACTTCAAATTTGAAATTACCCTTGATTTCCTTATAGCACTTCACTGAAGCATCATAGATTCCAGCTTCCTTGACGCTGTCGGAAAGGATAGTGATGTCCTTCTTGTCAACCTCTACACCTGCTGCGGCAAGAGCCTCTGCAATCTGTATGGTAGTGACAGAACCATAGATCTTGCCTGTCTCGCTCACCTTTGCTGTCACCTTCACCGTCATGTCAGCAAGCTTGGCTGCAAGTGCCTCTGCATCAGCACGGAGCTTGGCTTCCTTGTGTGCACGCTGACGGATATTCTCTGCAAGGATCTTCTTGGAAGAAGGAGTAGCGAGAATTGCATATCCCTGAGGGATCAGATAGTTGACGGCATAGCCGTTCTTCACGTTGACGATATCGTCCGCATGGCCGAGATTGGCCACATCTTTTTTCAGTATAATCTCCATATAGCTATCCTCCTCTTATTTCAAAAGGTCCGTTACGTATGGAAGAAGTGCAAGATGCCTTGCTCTCTTGACTGCCTGAGCCACTTTCCTCTGGAACTTCAAAGAAGTACCGGTGATACGGCGAGGAAGAATCTTTCCCTGCTCGTTAAGGAACTTCTTGAGGAACTCGGCATCCTTGTAGTCCACGTACTTGATGCCTGCCTTCTTGAAACGGCAGTATTTCTTTCTTTTGACCTCGACTGTAGGAGGGTTCAAATAACGTATTTCATTGTTCTGTGCCATGTTCTTCTCCTCCTTATTTAGCCTGTTTGTTAGCCCTTCTCTTCTCGGCATAAGCCACTGCATGCTTGTCCATCGCGAATGTGAGGAACCTTATGATCCTCTCGTCACGGCGATACTGTGTCTCAAGCCCAGCGATAAGCTGTGAATCAGCCTTGAACTCGATAAGGTAATAAAAACCTGAAGTCCTCTTCTGGATAGGATAGGCAAGCTGCCTGAGTCCCCAGTCCTCTTCGTACACAATCTCCCCGCCATTCTCCTTGATGTAGCCAGTGTACTTGGCAACCGCTTCCTTCATCTGTGTGTCAGACAAAACGGGAGTTGCAATGAAAACGGTCTCGTACTGTTTGATCATTTTGTTTATAATTAATTGTTAGTAAAAATAATATGCCCATTCATGGAGATACTTTCCACGAATGGGCTGCAAAGATAGGAATTTTTTCCTTCGAATCAAATTATTTTTCAGGAACAGCTTCAAGCACATTCCTGAGATAGTTCCAGCATTTCTCCACTGAGGCGATGTTCAGCCTCTCGTCCGGAGAATGCGGACTCATGATGGTAGGGCCGCAGGATACCATGTCAAGATGAGGATATGCGCCGCTGATGATGCCGCACTCCAGACCGGCATGTATCGCGAGGACCGCAGGAGTCTTCCCGTAGAGCTTTTCATATACATCCTTCATGACATGCAGTATCGGCGACGAACTGTTGGGAGCCCAGCCGGAATAGCCGCCGGTAAACGATGCCTCGCCGCCTGCAAGTCCGGCAGCGGCACGCATCTTCTCGGCAAGCAGGTCCTTGGCCGAATCCACGGAGCTGCGCATCAGTGTCTTGACGACGAACGCACCATCCTCCGTGCAGGCTATCGCCGTATTGTTGGATGTCTCCACCAGTCCGGGCATCTGGTCACTCATCCGCTGGACGCCCTCCGGAGACACCATCAGGAAACGTATGCAACGCATTGCATCCCCGGCATCAATGCATGAGGAAGGCTTCGGAGCATCCGAGACGGTGATGCCGAGCTGCGGATCCGTCAGCGCATACTCTGACCTGACTATATCCTGCAGTGCAGACACACACTCCAAGGCTTCAGCCTTCCTGTTCTCAGGAAGAAGCACCACGGCCTTTGCCTCACGCGGGATGGCATTGCGCATGTTCCCGCCCTCGAAAGACACGAGCCTTGCACCGTAATCACCGAGCAGCGGCAATATGACCCGTGCAAGCACCTTGTTCGCATTGGCCCTGTAAAGTATGATGTCCATGCCGGAATGTCCGCCATTGCAACCGGTGACACTCACCTCACATGCGGCATAGCCTTCAGGAACAGCTTCTGTACGGTATGGTATGGTGACTGTGGCATCAAGTCCTCCGGCACAGCCTATGTAAAGCTCTCCCTCGGTCTCGGAATCCAGATTGATAAGGATATCCCCCTTCAGCACACCCGGCTTCAACGCCCTTGCACCTGTCATGCCTGTCTCCTCGTCCACCGTGACAAGCACCTCGACAGGTCCGTGCTTCAGGTCACCGGACTGGAGGACAGAAAGCGCCATGGCCACTCCGATACCATTGTCGGCGCCCAGAGTAGTACCCTTGGCCTTCACCCATTCGCCGTCTATCCATGTGGATATCGGATCTGTCAGAAAATCGTGCTCAGTATCGGCGTTCTTCTGCGGCACCATATCAATATGGCCCTGGAGAATGACTCCCTTGCGGTTTTCCATGCCAGGTACGGCAGGCTTCCTTATGATAATATTGCCGGTCTCGTCCTTTATGGTCTCAAGGCCGAGTGATTTGCCGAAATTGTACAAGTACCCGACAGCCTTCTCCTCATGCTTGGACGGTCTGGGAATTCTGGTCAGCTCATAGAAGTTGTTCCAGACGATTGCTGGATTCAAGTCTTTTATTGTCATGATAGTAATATGTTAACGTGTATGTTTTCAGAATCTGTCAAGCTTCATGTAATGTTTTTCCAGACCTTTTCTGTCTTTCAGTTCAAGATTCACTGGAAGGCTGGTCTCCTCACCGAACTGGTATACGGGAATTCTTGCCTGAAGTATCGTGCTCTTGCCGTCAGCCAGCCGCAGATTGCAGATGGCCGGCACACGGTAGACCACGACCGGGACCTTGGAACTGGCCTGCTTCTTCTGCTTCTGCTTCTGCTCCTGCTGCGGGACTGCAAGCTTCTCCTGACTTATCTCAAGGACCACAGGCCTGCCTGAAATGTCTCCGGCAGGAAGCAGCCCTGCAGAATCAGAGATCCGGAATGCGACATAAAGCTGGCTGTCCCTGTCCTTCTGGGGGACAAGGTCGAAAGTCATCGTCTGTGTATCATACTCCGAATAACCTGTGAAAAGAGTCAGATACTCCTGCTCAAGCCTGGTAAGCTCCTCAACGGCGGCACCGAGGGCCTCCCCGCTGAAAGTGGCGTCAGTATCCCCGGTCACGATGCACATCCGCTGCTCCCGGATAGATATTATCGTCTTGGCGATCTCGGCCGCACGCTGCTCCCTTGTCTTCTCCACCAGCATGTCCTGCTGCACCGCTATCTTGCCATAGGAGGATTCACTCTTCACGCTCCGGTACAAGGTAGTGGCCTCGGTAGTAAGGTTCGCCGTTATGGCCTTGTCTGCAAAATCCCCGGCCGGGATGGACGGAAATCTCCAGGCCTGCGTATGTCCCGGGACAGATTCCGCAGAAGAGACAAGCCCTGCGGCGGTAAGCTTGAGGAAAGTCGTGGAAGCGGTCTCCCCCTTCAGGTTCAGAAGATACCTCCGGGACAGGTCGGCTTCGGTATAAGGCGTCATCTTCACAGAAGACAATTTACAGGACACCTCATCCTCACGTCTTACATCGATTCCAAGATATTTCGACGCGTAGTCAGCGTATGGTCCGGCATAAAATTTTTCACACAAGGCCTCCACCTCGAAAGTCAGTACGGTGGAAGGCAGGGAGTATGCCACAGTGCCGGCAGGATCTGATCCCCGGTACGGAGAATCATCACTGGCAGACAAAGGAAGGATTGCCGCAAGCATAAGGGACAATGCGGTCACACATAACGGTTTCATAACGGTGTTATTTATTATGGATGTTGAATTCATCATTTCCAGCGTTTGTGGCTCCACAGCCAGTTGTACGGAGTCTCCCTGATATCAGCCTCCAGAAGGTCAAAATATCTCCGCATAATATCCTCCGGCTCCATCTGCGAAGCATCCTGGCATATCGGCACGAACGTCATCTCGTAACGCCCCCTCGATACCGGCTTCATCCTCAGGTAAAGCACGCTCATGCCAAGTCTGGATGCAATCCGTGCGCTTCCAAGCATGCCCTTTGTTCTCTGGTTAAGGAACTTTCCGGCGTCATAGGATACGGAATAGGGGAACTGGTCAGTGGGATATATATATATGTATTTCCGGTCCCTGTTGCCTATGGCATAACGCAGGACCTGTCCGGATTCTATCTCGCCCTCAAAGCCCTTTATCGGATGAGAGCGGTTCCGCTTGAAAACCTCATTCCAGATATGGCTGCGGAGCCTTCTGTACACCACCTTGACACAGCTCTCGTCCGAAGGATACTGCACGTCAGGATTGTAATTGTAGCACCACATCCCGCCGAGAAGCTCCCAGTTCCCGCAATGCGAATACAGGACAGTGACGCTTGGGGACGATTCGAAGGCTTCATTCAAAACTTCCAGATTCGTATATCGGCATATCCCGGAATCATGTATCCGCCTGTAGCCCGAGCCGCAGAACCATATCGCCTCGGCGAAAATCTCGCCGAGATGCCTGTAAAATGCCGAAGCCACAGCCCTGATCTCGTGATAGTTCATTTCCGGGAATGACCTTGCAAGATTCGTGACTATGACATCCTTCCTGTAATGAAGGACATCCTTCATCACCCACGACACAATATCTCCCCAGAAATAGTGGAAGCGAAGGGGCAGCCTGGAAAACAGCCTCATGACTGCCAGGACTGACCTTATCACCATTTCCTGTCCGCTAAACTTCATTCTCATCAAGCTCAATCTTTACAAAGATACCATTTTTTTCCTATGTCCGTCGCAGTTCGGCTTATTTTTCAAATCCGATTAAATTTATTTTCTTACCTTTGTCTGCCGGGAATTCCCGGCCTGTCCGCGGACACTGGCCGTCTTCCGCTCCGGATTTCCGGAACACGCGGGGCGGGTCTGAAAGGATAACCGCTGACACACCGCCCCAGCATTTGGAATTAATGCAATAAACTATAAAACACTATGTTCAAAGGTCAACCAAAAGGTTTGTTCGCCCTCGCTCTCGCCAATACCGGAGAGAGGTTCGGCTACTACACTATGCTGGCTATATTCATGCTGTTCCTGCAGGCCAAGTTCGGCTTCAGTGCTGCAGTTGCGGGCCAGATCTATGCCATTTTCCTGGCAGGAGTATATTTCATGCCTCTCTTCGGAGGCTGGCTCGCCGACAAGATAGGTTTCGGCAAATGTGTAACGACGGGCATAGCCGTCATGTTCCTCGGATATCTCGCACTGGCCATACCGACAGACGCGGATACAATGGGGAAAATAGCCATGTTCTGCGCACTGGCCCTGATAGCCATAGGTACAGGACTTTTCAAAGGCAACCTCCAGGTAATGGTCGGGAACCTTTATGATGACCCGCGCTACTCATCCAAGAGAGATGCCGCCTTCTCGCTGTTCTACATGGCCATCAATATAGGTGCTATGTTTGCTCCCGGCATGGCCAAGTATGTGACCAACTTCTTCCTCGGCAAGGACGGGCTGTACTACGATGCCAACATACCGTCTCTGGCTCACCAGTTCCTGGACGGCACCATCACGGCAGAGAACTCGGCCAAACTCGCTGACCTCGCCTCATCCATGACCGGATCCGCGGATCTCGGAGCATTCAGCCAGCTTTATATAGACAAGCTTTCCACCGCCTACAGCTACGGCTTCGGTGTCGCCTGCATATCCCTGATCATCTCTGTCCTCATCTACTTCTGCTGCCGCCCTTGGTTCAAGCATGCCGACGTGAATGCAAAGCAGGCCGAGGCCGCACATATCAAGGAACAGGAGCTGACCCCGGCACAGACCAAAAGCCGCATCGTCGCCCTGCTTCTCGTGTTCGCGGTAGTGATATTCTTCTGGATGGCCTTCCACCAGAACGGAGCGACAATGACAATATTCGCAAGAGACTATACACAGCCGTTTGCCGAAGGCTTCACAAGAATCGGCTTCAACATATGGAGCCTGTTCCTGATAGCCGTCTCAATATACACCCTGTTCAGCATATTCCAGTCCGAGACGAAGAAGGGCAAGACAATATCTGCCATCGCCACGGCTGCACTGTGGGCAGGAGCCTATGCCATCTATTCCACGATGGATGCAAGAATCAGCATCCAGCCTTCAGACTTCCAGCAGTTCAACCCGTTCTTCGTGGTAGCGCTCACGCCTGTATCCCTGGCGATTTTCGGGTCTCTTGCCAAGAAAGGCAAGGAGCCTTCCGCCCCGCGTAAGATAGGTCTCGGCATGCTTGTGGCTGCAGTAGGCTTCCTGATCCTGACCATCGGATCCTTCGGACTTGCATCTCCAAAAGAGCTCGGAGGTACAGTGAGCGATGTGCTCGTGTCGCCGAACTGGCTCATCTCCACATATCTGGTGCTGACATTCGCAGAACTGCTCCTCTCCCCTATGGGAATCTCATTCGTATCGAAAGTGGCTCCTCCAAAATACAAGGGCATGATGATGGGATGCTGGTTTGCAGCTACGGCCATAGGCAACTATCTGGTCTCAATCCCTGCCCTGCTCTGGGACAAGGTTCCTCTCTGGGGTGTTTGGACTCTGCTGATTTCGCTGTGTCTGGTTTCAGCCATCTTCATTTTCTCGATAATGAAGAAACTGGAAAGCGCCACGAACTGAGACTGGCAATGCAGGAAATTACAAGAAAATAAATTAACGTGAATTCGATGAAATGAATGGAATGAATTTCAGAGAATTACCTCTATAGAGGACGAAGTCCGATGTAAGTTCTCCCCTACGCAGGGGAGAATTTAAGAGGGGTGACACGAAAAAGGAAATGGATTTCGAAGAAATCGTAACGTCAGTTCGACGGAATCTCTGATACTGAACATAATAATTCGTCGAACTGACGTTAAATTACAAGAAAGTAAACTACAAGGAAGAATGACTGCCTGAAACAGATCATTCTTCCTTTTTTCATATTACCGGCAGTTTGTGCCTGGATGGCGGAATACAAGCCGGAGCACCAGTCTGACGGCATCTCAGGTACCTGGATACAATCCGATACTTTAATAAAGTCAGATACTTTGATAAAATCAACCGGTCAGACAGACATTATATATAATAGTCGCAGTTATATTTGTTCAGAATATCCATCTGGGTGTAGTTGTCTTTCCTTGCAGGGGGCTCGTGCATTATCAGGAAATCCGTGATGGCCGTGATGGCTGAAGCCGCCTGCCTGTCCGAATGCTGGGCGATAAGGGCCTGTACATAGCCGTCCTTCAATGCGGCCATGTTCCTGTCTAGGACATCGAAGCCGACCACCCGGCAAGTCCTTATACCCCTGTCTTTCAGATAATCTGCTACAAAGTGCACCCTTGAATTGCACATGACGATATACTTTGCAGGATCGGGGTCAGAGGCGAACATTCCGTCAAGCACCGCATACCTCGCATCCCTGTCCTTCGGGTCTATGAACGTATTCTCTATCTGGCAATCCGGATAATGTTCCGATATATAGTCTATCAGTCCGGTACGCCTTGTAATGGTGGGGTCGGAAAGCCCTCTCTTGTCCCTGGCTATCCTTATTATATGTACCTTGCGGACATCCCTGCCGTCAGTCAGTATATCGGCACACAGATAGCCGCTCTGATACATCGGCATGCCATAATATGCAAGATACCCGTCATCTTCAAGCTTGGAATCTATGTAGACATACGGGATATTCCTGTCCGACAGCTCCTTGGCGAACTTGAGCGTTTCATTACGGAACATCGGGGCCATGACCACGCCGGACGGTCCGGAGGCAAGGACCCGGGAACATGCGCCCTGGAACGAATCCAGGTCATACTGGTCATACAGCTCGACGCTTATGCTTATGCCGAACCTCCCGGCATATTCTGTTCCCTGGAGGACTCCGCGTTCCGTCAGTTCCCAGAACTCACCGTTGTTGAACTCCGGTATCAGACATGAGATATGGTAGTTTTTCTTGGAAGCCAGGATAGAAGCATAGAAGTTGGGCTTGTAGCCGAGTTCCTCTATCACCTTGAGTATCTTCTCCCTGCTCTTGACAGAGACCTCTCCCCTGTCGTGAAGCACTCTGTCCACAGTGCCTTTTGAGACTCCCGCTGCCTTCGCGACATCGTTGATCGTTATTTTGTTTCCGTCCTTGTTCATAATAAGCCCGATACCGTTTTTTTCAAATTTGGATTCAAATATACATTTTTTTCCGTTACCGCGCACGGAAATCAAAATATATTTCTTACCTTTGCACGGATCGGTAAATGGTGACATGGACCCGACCGAATGAAAACGTCAGCCAGGGAGCCGGTGCCCCTGCCGGACACGGACACGAAACGATTATCCAACATTCAAAATATCAATACAATGCCTAAAGTTATCACATTCGGCGAGATAATGCTCAGGCTTTCCACTCCGGGATACCTGAGATTTTCACAAGCCAAAGAATTTGCAGCCACTTTCGGTGGCGGAGAAGCCAATGTAGCAGTCTCACTTGCCAATTACGGAATCGAGACAGAATTCGTGACGCGTTTTCCGAAGAACGACATTGCGGCAAGCTGCATCAAGGATCTGCACAGCTACGGCGTAGGTACGCACCATTGTATATATGGAGGCGAAAGGCTCGGCATATATTTTCTTGAGACAGGTGCCGTAGCCCGCGCCAGCAAGGTAGTATATGACAGGGCTCATTCTGCCATTTCCGAAATAGAGAAAGGCATGATCGACTGGGGAAAGGTATTCGAAGGCGCCGACTGGTTCCACTGGACCGGCATCACTCCTGCGATAAGCCAGGGTGCTGCAGACGTATGCCTCGAAGCCATCAAGGCCGCCAACAAGCTTGGCGTGACCGTGTCCTGTGACCTCAACTACAGGAAGAACCTCTGGAAATACGGCAAGACCGCATCAGAAGTGATGCCTGCCCTTGTAGAAGGCTGCGATGTCATCCTCGGCAATGAGGAAGATGCGGAGAAAGTGTTCGGCATCAAGCCTGAAGGCTTCGATGTGACCGCCACGAAGGGAGAGGTCAACGCCGCTCAGTTCGAAAGCGTATGCAAGCAGCTCATGTCGAAATTCCCTCGTGCAAAGAAAGTGATCATCACCCTCAGAGGCTCGATAAACGCGAACCACAACACCTGGGGCGGTGTGCTGTATGACGGTTCTGTCCTCTACCAGTCCCCGAGATACGACATCACCCACATCGTAGACCGCGTGGGCGGCGGTGATTCATTTATGGGCGGACTCATATACGGACTCCTTACATACAAGGGCGATGATCAGAAGGCTCTGAACTTCGCTGTGGCGGCTTCATGCCTGAAGCACACCATATTCGGCGACTACAACCAGGTGACCGTAGCCGAAGTCGAGAATCTGATGAAGGGAGACGGCTCCGGACGTGTTTCAAGATAAGAGGATCTTTCTAAGGAAAACAGTTATGGCAAAATACAGCAAACTCGAAGTTCTGGCGGCAGTCAAGGAGACCGGAATGGTCCCTGTATTCTACAACGCCGACCTGGAAATATCAAAGAATGTCGTCAAGGCCTGCTATGAAGGCGGTGTACGTGCATTTGAATTCACGAACCGCGGCGATTTCGCACAGGAGGTTTTCGGAGAGCTCGTCAAATATGCAAACAAGGAACTCCCTGGTATGATCCTTGGCGTCGGGTCAGTCGTAGACCCGGCTACTGCCGCGCTTTACATACAGCTCGGTGCCAATTTCGTTGTGGGACCGCTCTTCAATCCGGAAATAGCTCCGGTCTGCAACAGAAGGCTTATACCATACTGCCCCGGATGCGGGACTGTATCGGAAATAGGCAAGGCCCAGGAGCTGGGATGTGACCTCTGCAAGGTATTCCCAGGCGATGTGCTCGGACCGGCTTTCGTGAAAGGCCTGCGTGCTCCTATGCCATGGAGCCAGATCATGGTGACCGGAGGCGTGAAGCCTGTGAAGGAGAATCTCGAAGGATGGTTCAAGGCGGGTGTCACATGCGTAGGAATGGGAAGCAACCTCTTCCCTAAGGACGTGATCGCAGCCAAGGAATGGGGCAAGATTACGGAACTGTGCAAAGAAGCACTCGGAATAATAAAGGACGTACGATAAGACATTATATAACCACCGGGCCGCTACGGGTGTTTGACCTCCGCGGCCCTTTCAAATGCGCCGGAAAAGTCTCATGGCGCACCGTACATTAAAAAAGACAAGAATGGAACAAACTACAAGCAAAAAACTGATGACCAATTGGAGATGGTGGATGGTCGTGCTGCTTTTCGTAGCCACCACGGTCAACTATCTCGACAGGCAGGTGCTTTCTCTTACATGGAAAGACTTCATCGCACCTGAATTCCACTGGACAGACAATGACTATGGCACCATCACTGCCATTTTCTCCATAGTATACGCAATATGCATGCTCTTCGCCGGCAAATTCGTGGACTGGATGGGAACAAAGAAAGGTTACCTCTGGTCGATAGGCATCTGGTCTACCGGAGCCTGTCTTCACGCGATATGCGGATGGCTTACAGTCCATATCGAAGGCTATGAAAGCGCAGCCGCGATGACTGCCGTCCAGGCGGGATCCACGGCAGCCCTTGCCATTGCCTCCACAAGCGTATGGCTGTTCCTTGCGGCAAGATGTATCCTCGCCCTTGGTGAAGCGGGAAACTTCCCTGCGGCAATCAAGGTGACTGCAGAATATTTCCCTAAGAAGGACAGGGCATTCGCGACTTCCATATTCAATTCCGGTGCATCGATCGGAGCTCTGATCGCCCCTGCCACAATCCCGCTGCTCGCACAGTTCTTCAAGGACCAAGGCGTAGGCGGAGGCTGGGAAATGGCATTTGTCATAATCGGTGCCCTCGGTTACATCTGGATGGGCTTCTGGGTATTCATGTACAACAAGCCTGAGAAATCAAGGCACGTGAACAAGGCTGAGCTTGAGTACATCAACCAGGACTACACCGAAGAAGAGATTGAGGCTGCCAGCAAAGCTGAAGAAAAGGGAGCTAAAGGAGAAAAGGAGAAAAGCATATCATTGTGGAAATGCTTCACATACAGACAGACATGGTCATTCATCGTCGGGAAATTCTTCACTGACGGAGTATGGTGGTTCTATCTTTTCTGGGCACCGGCATATTTTTCAGACCAGTACGGATATGCTTCAAGTTCCGGAATGGGCGTGGCGCTGATCACTACACTGTATGCCATTGTCACGGTACTCTCCATTTTCGGAGGATATCTTCCGAAGCTTTTCGTTGAAAAGAAAGGAATGAACCCTTACAACGGACGTATGCTCGCTATGCTTATCTTCGCATTCCTTCCGTTGCCGGCACTGTTTGCACAGAGCGCAGGTGCGATTTCGGTATGGTGGCCGGCCATCATCATCGGACTTGCAGGGGCAGGACACCAGGCCTGGTCCGCAAACCTGTTCTCAACCATCGGCGACATGTTCCCTAAATCAGCCATATCCACGATTACCGGTATTGGAGGTATGGCAGGAGGAATCGGGTCCTTCTTCATTCAGAAGGGTGCCGGAGCATTGTTTACCTATTCTGAAAATGCAGGCAAGGCGTTCCAGTTCCTGGGCTTCGAAGGGAAGACCGCAGGATACATGATTGTCTTCTGCTGCTGCGCCGTTGCTTACCTGATCGCTTGGGCTATTATGAAAACTCTCGTACCTAAATACAAGAAAATAGAAGCTTGACATTCAATACCAAATCCTTAATACATCAAATCAATCGGACAACATTGTGATCCGGAGGAAGAGGATGGCCGTTGAGGCCCTCCTCTTTTTTAATATTAACGTGAATTCGATGAAATGAAAGGAATGAATTTCAGAGAATTACCTCTGTAGAGGACGAAGTCCGGCATAAGGAGGCTGGGTCAAAAGTCCCGAAGGGACCGCGACCGGAGGAAGCGATATCCCCCTAATAGGGGGTACAGGGGGTTAGGATGGGTCCAGTCTTTCGAAGAAAGACGTTTGAGGGTGACCAAAAGTCACTTTTGAGTCGTTTAGTTTTGCATTTATAAATCAAGGATTAAATTTGAGAAAGAAGGAGTTGTAGTGAACTAACTTTGGGTCTA
>CALVDP010000024.1 GCA_944326315.1 uncultured Bacteroidales bacterium | reverse complement strand
TCTCCGCTGTAGAAAAGCAGATTGTCCACTTCTCCGCTGAAATTGAATGTCACAGGGTCTCCGGCATAATATGTATTCTCCTGGTCCAGAGTGACATTGAAGTCTACATCGTAAAGTATGTCATCCTGCGTGCAGGCCGAGAAAAGCACAGGCACGGCCAGAGATACGGCTAAAATATATAATATTGACTTTTTCATGAGCGTGAATATCATTTTACTACCAAAGTTTGTTCTGAGTCAGACTGGTGTTCACTCCCAGCTCAATGGAAGGTATAGGAAGGAGCACATGTCTCGCCTGCACATTCTGGCCGATTATCTGTGCAGCCTGGGTGGCCGTAAGGTTGCCTGCCGGCCATTCCGGTGCTTGCGTATCAGTCAAATAATCTTTCATGGACTCGACAAAGATACCCCAACGTATCAGGTCATACTTTCTGAGGGACTCGAAGCAAAGCTCGCGTGCCCTTTCATTCCTGACAAACTGCTGGAAATCAGTGTAGCTGCTGTAATCGGCAAACGGTTTTGTCTCGATACCGGCCCTGTCGCGGACTTCCTTTACACAGTCATAGGCTTCCTGGGAAGGTGTGCCGTTGAATTCATTGTCCGCCTCAGCATACATCAGCAGAACATCAGAATAACGAAGAAGAGGGTAATTGATGCAGGTATACAGGTCCTTGGCCGACATCTGGGCCTCATAAATCGTCTCCCTGCGCCATTTGCCGCAGTTCCTCACACCTCTTGCTACTGTAGGATCCTCGCTTGTGGACACCTGGGAAGCATTATACGGAGTTTTCGCATAGCTCTTCAGGGTAATATTCTTATAAGTATCCTTTGAATACCCTGAAGCATCTGGATAAGGAGGGAAATTCGCATTTCCATTATAATTATAAGGGCACATGTTCCATGCCTGGCGCTTGTCCCACTTATACTGCTCGGCGACTGATTCATCTGTCAGATCAACGCCGGTTGTACCCGATGCCTTCATGGCTGCGCTGATAGTAGACATGAGAGCCTTGTCATCGTCTGTCCTGTCCGTCTCGTAATACAGGTTGAAAAGCTTGAGAGAACCGTTATAGTAACCGTATGAATAGTTGCATGCCCATTCAGAAAAATTGTCGGCACCGTTGCTCTGCAGACCGATAAGGTCTCCGATACGGCCATTGGTCCATGAAGCGGAACTTGACCTGTCTCCCATGAACTCAACTTCCCAGAGAGATTCGTTGTAGGTTTTGTCATAGGCATCCTTAATCATGTTTATAAAAACCTGCGAATAGCTCGGATTAAGGCTGATATTCAATGAAGTGGCTCCTTCAAGCCCTCTTGCACTCTTTATCACTTCCCAGGCATACTCCCTTGCCTTACCGTAATATTCCTGTCTGAAAGCCTCATTGCCCTCTACAGTGGCTCCAGCCATAAAGAGATAAACTCTGGCAAGGATTCCCTGCATGGTCACTTTCACTACACGTGACGGAGCGTTTTCAAGAGTCTCGGATGCGAGTGGCAGACAGGCCTCTATCTCGGATGCCACCCATTTGAGAAGTTCATACTGAGGAGTGGCCTCACTCATGACGTCCTCAGGGCTCTTCACGGAGTGGTCCTTTTTAGGTACATCTCCCCATGCCTGAGCCAGAAGGAAATGGTAATACGCCCTCAGAAACCTGGCCTCGTTATAGTACGTATGGTCCGGGTCAAATTCGGAATTCTCCACTGCCTCCATGAAAGAATTCGCGTTGCCGATTCCGGCATAAAGCTTGGTCCAGGCCTCGTAAATCTCCGTTGCGCTTGCATCATGGGCATAAAGCTGCGAGAAGTTGTTGGTAGAAGTCCTGTTGGCATAGCTCAGGTCATCAATGTTTGAAAGCATCAGGGAATAATAGTTCCCGTAGACGGCCTCGCTGCTTAAAGCACCATAGACTCCGGCCAGCCCGTTGATGACTTCCTGCTCACTATTGTAGAAAGTGCTTGACTCTATTGCATTCGGATCCTGGTCAAGGAAACCGCAGGAAGATATGAGCAGAGAAAGAGCAGATCCCAAAACAATATAATTTATCTTTTTTCTCATAGTGACAAAATGATTTAGAATGTGAATGAAACACCCGCCGTCACACCGAACGCTCTCGGATACGCAGACCAGTCGAAACCTGGTGTAAGGACAGAATTTCTGGTAGAGACTTCAGGATCTGGACCGGAATAATTGGTCCATGTCCAGATATTGTCAGCTGAGACATATACCCTCATGGTATCGAAATGCATTTTTCTCAAGACTCCTCTTGGCAGCGTGTATCCGATCGATACATTCCTCAACCTCAGGAATGAACCATCTTCGACTACCCTTGAAGAATAAACGAACATGTCGTTCGCCCCTATCGCAGGCACGTCGCTGTTCGGGTTCTTGACGGAGTCATAGTGATTCTTGAATGACGTCAGCTGGTTCAGATTGGCTATGTTGCCGTTCTCGAAGATAAGCCGGTTCGCATTCAGGATATCGTTTCCATAGCTCCAAGAGAAGAATATGTTCACATCAAAGCCGTAGAAATAGAAGGAGTTCCCGAAACCTCCCGTGTGTATAGGCTGTCCGCAGCCTATAATCGTACGGTCGTTGTCATCAATGATACCGTCACCGTTTACGTCCGTGTACTTCGGATCTCCAGGTCTGACGTTTTCACGACCTGTAGATGCACTGTAAGGAATACCGGTTTTCAGTGTAGAACCGTTCTGGAAATCATCTTCCTTGTAAGTACCTTCATAGATATAGCCGTACATCAGACCTGAAGGCTTTCCCACCTGGGTCACATACGGATACTGGCTGTTGAACCTCTGATCCCAGCTGACTGGAGAGAAAAGAGAATACTGGTCATGGGTCAGGGCTGTCACCTTGTTTCTGTTGAATGCTATGTTGAACGAAGTAGTCCACTGGAAATTCCTGTGATTGATATTCAGGGTCTCAAGAGAGAATTCCCAGCCGCTATTCCTCATGGAACCGATGTTCATCATGGCTGAAGTGTATCCTGACGATGCAGGCATTGTAGCCTGAAGCAGCAGGTCATAGGTATTCTTCATATACCAGTCTGCCGTCAGCCTTATCCTGTCATTCTCGAAGAAACTCAGGTCGAGACCGACATTCCACTGCTCGGTAGTCTCCCATCTGAGTTTTTCATTGGCCATATTGTCCGGGAAATAGCCGGAAACATGCTGACCGTTGAATACATAGTCGAATGACTCAGGATCTCCCGGAAGTGTGGTAATTTGAGAATAGAAGTCATACGGAGTTGTAGTCCTGTTGTTACCGGTAAGTCCCCACGACAGACGCAGCTTACCGTTTTTCAGCCAGCGGCTGTTCTTCAGGAGTTCCTCCCTGTTGAAGTTCCATGAAAGACCTACTGAAGGGAAATAGCCCCATCTGTTGTCAACAGGGAACTTGGAAGATCCGTCAGCACGGAATGAAGCGGTAAGATAGTACTTGTACTTGTAGTTGTAGTTCAACCTGAAAAGTCCTGACATGAGAGTCCAGTCGTACTCATAAGGAGTCACGTTCTGGTATTCACCCGTATTAAGCCCGTTGAGACCGAGGGCTTCAGTGCTGAGCTGCTCTGCCCTTACACCCTTGTAATCCATGTTCTGGCCCTGGAATGTCACACCGGCGAGGAGATTCAGATGATGGTTCCTCCTGATATGTTTGGTCCATGTCAAGGTATTCTCATTCAGCCATGTCACCTGGTCAGTCCAGTAGATGGCACCGTTAATGCCCTTTCCTGAAGGAGACCCGGCATATCCTGTGTATGTCTGGCTGCCGTTGAACTCTTCCCTGCGGCGCTTGTTCATGGTATATCCGCCGGAAACTTTCAGCACGAGGTCATCGATTATGGTCCAGGACAGACTCGCATTGGCATTCAGATAGTCAACGATGGTCTTCCTGTATTCATTACGCACGGTCTTGGCCGGATTGAAACGATAGTCATCCGCAGTAGCGATATCCTCGTCGATGAGCTCATCGGAGTCATCCAGAATACTTCCGTTCTTGAGAGGCTTCACCGGTCTGTATCCCCAGAGAGAGTAGATAAGCCATCCGGATGCGGATGACGACTGCTGCGCATCCGTAGGGGTCACGCCGTTGGTCACTGCACGGGAATAATTGGCCAGAACATTCAACTCGACCTTCTTGCCTATCTTCTGGATGAAGTTGATCTTGCCCTGGTATCTCTGGAAATTGGACTTCACGATGATACCGTCCTGGTCAAGGGCGGAGAAACTGACATTATACCTGTTCCCCATCTCCTTGCTTCCTCCGGAAAGGGATATGTTGTAGTTCTGGGTCAGGGCCGGCCGGTAAACGTCATCCTGCCAGTCCACCCAGTCGGCAGTCCGGTAATCCTCCAGAGTATATCCTTCATCGAGATACGGATTGGTACCGCCATAGGCAGCATATCTGTCAGTCTGGAACTCCACGAACTCATACCCGTCCATAAGATCCACCTTGTTGGCTATCCTATTTCCGGTCCATGAAGCCGAGAAGTTGATTTTCGGCTTACCCTCGACGCCCTGCTTGGTAGTGATCACAATGACACCGTTCGCACCCCTGGCGCCATAGATTGCCGTCGCCGAAGCATCCTTCAGGATATCGATGGACTCAATGTCCGCCGAGTTCAGCGATGTGGCCATGGAACTCTCGGAAGGGAAGCCGTCGATAATGTAGAGAGGCGCAGAACTCTGGGTAAGGGAGTTGTTGCCTCGGATGGTGATATTGGCCTCTGTTCCAAGAGCACCATCGGATGTCGATACAACGACACCGGCAATACGTCCTGTCAGCGCCTGGTCGAATGTCGTCACCGGAGTTTTCATGATTTCACCCATGTCCACCTTGCTGACAGACCCCGTCAGGTCTCGCCTGGAAACAGTACCGTATCCGATGCTGACCACTTCGGCAGCATCGATCGAAAGCTGTTCTTCAGCCAGCGTAACATTGATAGTATTGCGCTTGGCCACCACTTCCTGGACTTCCTCAAAACCGAGACAAGAGAAAATAAGAGTCGATGTCGGTGGGACCGAAATGGAATAGTTACCGTCCATATCCGTCACCGTTCCGTTGGAGGTATTACCCGCCTCATAGACAGTAACGGCTACAAGAGGCTCACCAGCATTGTCGGTTACACGACCCTTAACCTCTGTATTCTGGGCCGACATGTTCCAGACATTAGCCGTGAACAATGTCAGCGCTGCAAATAGTACAGTTAGTTTATACATCAGTTTAAGATTAATAATATTAATGATATGGTTAATAGATTGTCCCTAATAAATTGTCCCTGATCGGGAAAATACGGCAAATGTCACATTTTCTTCAGTTTGAACTCCACCGGCTGTCCGTCTGTGCAAGTGGCGGTGACGGATGTCTTCCCTCCTTCTGCGGAAACACTGACATTCCCGGCAGGAGAAGCCAGATCCCAGCTGCCGTCAATCACTACTGTCCGTTTCAACGGCTGGCTCGGCTGCGGAGTGGTATATGCTTTCTGAGTGATACCGAGATCAGGTGTGCAGATACTCATCACCACTGTACCGTCCTCTGCCGACCTTTCCATCACCATCGTCTCCGCATCTATCTTCAGTACAGGAAGATATGGCTTGGATTCCTTGCCGGACGGAATCGCCTTGAAACCGTCTGCAGACGCCGCGCTGTCGTATTCCTTGTAACATGCATACGCCGTGATGCCGGTGATGTGGTCATTCACTACATGGGCGGCATTGTCCCTGCGTATCACGGTATAAGGAAGGTCCTTGGAGAATTTCTTCACATCCTTGCCTGCAGGCTGAACGAGCATCATGTATTCATAGGAAGCGTCATGAGGTGACACTCCATGATCGATATAGGCTGTCAGAAAATCACCGGTACCGGTCTTTTTCCTTGTATCGGAAGGCGATGTCTGCGTCTGTTTCACTACCGTGAGGCCCTTGGCGTCAGGAATAATGAAGAAATTCCCGAACAGGTCGTTGAGCACAGCCTGCCCGTCACCTGCGAACCTGTAAGTGGACGGGAACGGAAAATCCCCGAAATAATCATCGTTTATGTCCACTATCATCCCTTCCCTCTCGTCTATCCTCGACTGGTAAAGTGTTGTCTCTGTCGGATATCCGTAATTGTTGTCATTGGAAATCCCGCTGCCAATGTAGACTATCCTGTTGTCGAAGCAGAATACGGTCTTGGTGGCAGTGGCTCCGGCACAGAAATTCTCCCTGTCCTTCTCCACATATGTGAATGCCATCATGCCGTTTCTTCCCTCCAGAGAAGACACTCCCGGGAAACGGGAATCATTGCGCTCCATAAGCGTACCCTTAAGAGGACTGTCAAGCATCTCGAAAGGCAGGTGGACTGTCGTGGCGCCAGGCACCCTGTTCCAGTCCCAGCCTTCCTGTGAAAATCCGCTCGCTTTCGCAGACACCGGCTTCCCTGATCCGATAAGCTGTGCCGTGCCGTAACTCTGGTAACGGCCGTATCTGTTGTCCGCCGCATAAATCTCCGAGCCCCATACATCGGAATTATAGGCCTTGAGAGAAAGCATCCATCCGTCCCTGCGGTGTATGCCGAGTGCAGCATAATTCAGCACGAAGAAGCCTTCCGGTGCGGCAGAAGGACCCGACACCCCCGCTTTCTTCAAGGCAGCCACAGTCTCGGGGTCGGCTCCTCCGAGATACAGATAAGCCCCGCCAAGCTCGGGATCGGCAGCAAGTCCGGAACCGGTAAGGTCCCCGAGCAATGCAAGTGAGGCGAATGCCTCTATGTCAGCCTTCGGGATAAAGCCGTTGAACGGATGACGTCCGCATATTCCCACGCCCCAGTCAGTAAGGTTGCAATAATCCCTCATGGTCAGCAAGGCGTGCTTGAATGTCCTGCGGGCATCTTCGGTGATCACGAGATCCGTACCCTGCACATAATGACAGAAATCCCCCACCGCAGCAAAGGCGCCTACAGAATATGCCGGATAATGTCCGCCGTGATGGAACGAAGTGCCGTCCGGCTTGAGTCCTCCGAGCGTTCCCGGAGAATACTGCAGAGAGCCTGACACCCATTCGGAAAGGGCCTTCATCTTCGCATACCTCACTGCCGGATCCGGATTCATCATGGCAGATATTTCCTTGGCTTCCAGCAGAGTATGCCAGCTGTCAAGAATCTCGTCACGTCCATATACAAAAGGAAGCCTTGTCTCCTGAAGACCGCTCCAGTACTCCAGCACCTTAAGATATTCATCAGTCTTGCCGGCAGCCTCTATCTCTTCCCTCAGAAGCCACATTCCCCTGTACAGTTCCCTTATCTGGTACCCGTAATGGTGATTGGTACCCTGTCCGCTGCCATAAGCGAAGCCCTGGTCGATGGCATGGTCCATAATATTGAATACCTTCTCGAGATTGGCCTTGTTTCCCGTATAGGAATAATCCTGGGCATAATAGTATATCATCTGGCCGATGAACCGTATCCTCATCTCCCCGAGAGAATTGTTGAATTCGTCGTCGCTGAGAAGCGGCGCGCCTGTGACTGACCCGTCCGGCAGCCTCTGTATGTAATATTTATTATAGGAATCATCCGCTCTTTTCAGCAAGGTCCCTTTCACATAGTTTTCGCTTGAATTACCGCTTTTTATCACTTTGTCCATCCTCTCCTCGACAAGGGCAAGCTCATCTTCCTGCGCAGCTGTCAGCGGTGCTGTCTCAAGCTGGGGATATTGTTCCCATTCCCACAGACGGCACCAGTGCCACATGTTCCTCTTGAGATTATAGTTATTCTCCGGAATCTGCATGTCAGGGGTAATCTGGTCATGAAGTTTCTTCGTGGAGAAAGTCAGCCTGTCCAGATAAATCGTTCCCTCCGGGACACTTGCAGGAGCGGTGACAGTCATACGGGCCACATTCGTCGCCCTCTCCGCAACCTTCTTGTCGCCATAATGGCCGTAAGGGGAAAGCATGTCAATATATTTGATCCAGGCGGTACGCCATCCCTTGAAATTCATGTTGAAGTCGAAATGGCATATTTCCTCGTCACTCCAGTTCAGGAATGTGAAGCGGAGCGGAGCATCCATCGGCTCGGGATTGTATATCCACACCATTATGCCGGCGCCCGCCACTTTCATAGAAGCCTCGATATCCGTGCAGTTGTTGAAAGAAAGGAGTGCCTGGCCCTTCCAGGAAAAACGGAGAGACATCTTGCCGTCCTTGAACTTGTCTCCGGAAGACACCACCTCGCCGTTACCGGTTACACGCACGAAGCCCGGAACACCCTTTTCGAAATTATACTGGGAATTGATCGCAGCATGCACCACATTCAACAGAACACACAAGCAAAAAAAGACTGAGAAAATGCGTTTCATGGTTATTAATTATAATGCATTTGGCAAATATATCATTAATTTTTCAAACAGACAAAAGGTCAACACACAAATTAACAAGTGTTTCAAGTTTATTTTGAATGAATTATAATTTTGACTATATTCGCCCTATGATATGTGATTTTCGGCACGGGAACTGACCTGAAACCAGAAAGCCGACATACACCGACAAACTAATGACTCAAACAATACAGAAATGAAACTCAAATTCCTTTCCACGCTGGCACTGGCGGTGATAGCCGTGCAATGTGCCCCGAAGACAGACATTATCCAGGACAACATCGAGAACGCCAAGATACAG
Organism: uncultured Bacteroidales bacterium; assembly: GCA_944326315.1. Classification (GTDB taxonomy): domain Bacteria; phylum Bacteroidota; class Bacteroidia; order Bacteroidales; family UBA932; genus Cryptobacteroides. The sequence goes on along the minus strand of CALVDP010000024.1, from coordinate 23,520 downwards.
CTCAAATCCCTTATCGAGGCATCGGAAGCAGGAGATACCGTAAGGATTCCGTCCACCTACAAAGACGGTGAAATCGTTTACGTGCCGACAGACGACTGGGTAAGCGGCTTCTTCGCAGGCACCCTCTGGTACATGTACGAGCTTACAGGAGACGAATACTGGGCGGACCATGCACGCAAGCATACCGAGGTACTGGATTCCATCCAGTATCTGAAATGGCATCACGACATAGGCTTCATGATATACGACAGCTATGGCAACGGCCTGAGACTCAAGAATATAGACGGATACAAAGACGTAATAGTCAATGCAGCCAAGTCGCTCTCCACAAGGTTCAGGCCAGCGGCCGGAGTCATACAGTCATGGGATGCAGACAGGGGCTGGCAGGGCACCAGGGGATGGAAATGCCCTGTCATCATTGATAACATGATGAACCTGGAGCTTCTGATAAAGGCTACCGAGTTCACCGGAGATTCCACATTCTACAAGATAGCAGTCAGCCATGCCGACAATACAATGAAAAACCACTACCGTCCTGACTACAGCACCTACCACGTCGTAGACTACGACCCTGAGACAGGAGAAGTACGCGGGAGATGCACAGCACAGGGCTACTCTGACGAGTCCGCATGGGCCAGAGGCCAGGCATGGTCGCTGTACGGCTACACAGTCATGTTCCGCTATACAGGGGACATGAAATATCTTGAAAGGGCGCAAAAGGTGGCGGACTACCTTCTCAACAACCCTAACATGCCGGAAGACCTTGTGCCATACTGGGACTTCGACTGCCCTGACATTCCGGACACCTACCGCGACGCCTCGTCTGCAGCCGTAATAGCATCAGCGCTGTACGAGCTGTACGGCTTCACGGCAAACGATCTCTATAAGGAAAAGGCTGACAAGATGATCGAATCCCTTTCTTCACCTGCCTACCGCGCAGAGCCGGGTACAAACGGAGGATTCATACTCATGCATTCCGTCGGCAGCATACCTCATGGAAGCAGCATTGATGTTCCGCTGAATTACGCTGACTATTATTTCCTCGAAGCACTCATCAGAAAGGGCAATATCGAAAAAGGTCTTGCACCTGTGAAATATTAACATGAAAAAAGTAATCTGTATCCTTTCGGCCTTGGCGATCTTCAGCATGACAGACGCCAAGGTCGTTGATTTCGACCCCGGAAGCGGAGTGCTTTCATTTGAAGAAAGCGTAGCTCCCGCAATACCCGGACAGTCGTCACAACTTGCCGTGTCCGGCAGCCACAGCAAGCTGGGAGAGCACTCTCTTGAATGGACATGGAAGAAAGGGGGTGCGGAGCTGCATATACCGGGGGACATCCCGTATCTTCCGGAAAATCCGAATCCACGGGAGACTTCCGTATCGACATTCGTGTTCTGGGTGTACTCCCCTGCGGCAATAGACGGACACCTGCGTTTCTCGTTCTACAAAGGAGACACCGAATGCTGCCATTTCGACTACAGACTTGGCTTCACAGGATGGAGAGGGTCCTGGGTGGCATTCGACAGGGATATGGAAGGTACACCGGCGTCCGGTATGGACAGGGTCGTCATCACGGCTCCGGAAGAATGCGGCAGCGGCACTCTGTATTTTGACGGAATCATCACTTCGGCATTCGAAGACGTTCGTCACCACACGCCTGACTGGCAGGCACCATTCGTGAACAAGGATACGGATTCCCACTGGCTCGTCCTTGACAGAAGCTGGAATCTGAAGCTTGACATCGCTCCCGGGAATGTTCTTACGGAAAATGAAAAAGAAGACCTTGACCTGATACAGGAAAGATTCGTCACACTTGTGACAAACGGGAAGAAGCCATGGAAATTCAGCAAGGTCAGGGATGTATATGAAAGTTACGGGATTTCGGAAAACCCTGACGGCACCATTAAGGGAAAGCCTGTTTTCTTCACAAGATACGGCGAGACCTACATCAACCTCGGGATAAAGGACGCCGCCAGGCAGTTCGGGGAGAACGGACAGCTGCTGAAACAGGCGAATGACAACCTGCTTCAGTTCGCCATAGCCTGGATGCACGAGACCTGTCCACAACAGAAAGACAGTATCGCCGGGATGTATGTCATGCTTACCAGGCATCTGCTTGACCAGGGCTTTGAAGCCGGAAGCGGACTGGGCACCGTGCACCACCTCGGCTACAGCATGAGGAATTTCTATACGGCCCCTGTTATTATGAAAGATGTCCTGTCAGAAGCCGGACTCGGCAGCAAGGTGCAGGCCGCAATGGAATGGTTTTCAGGCGTCGGAGAAGTGAAGACCGCCCCGGCTGCCCCGGGTATGGACATAGATGCATTCAACACTTCACTTATGGGTCGTACGGCATCCCTTGTCATGCTTGAGGACAGTCCGTACAAGGTGGCATACATGAAAGCCCTCTCCAGATGGGTGGACAATGGCTTCAGATACGCTGACGGGCTGAATCCGTGCTTCAAGTCAGACGGCACCGTGATGCATCACAGGAAGGCATATCCGGCATACGCCACAGGTGGATTCGACGGAGCCGTAAATGCAGTCTGGATGCTGCACGGGACAGGCTTCGCGATATCGGAGACAAGCCACGGGATATTGAAGGACGCCCTCCTCGAAATGAGATTCTATTGTGACAGAGAATCCTTCCCTCTCGCCATGTCAGGCAGACATCCTGACGGGAAAGGCGCTCTGATACCGAGGCAGTATGCACTGCTTGCCGATGCAGGGTCTCCTGACGGGAAAGAAGCCATTGACAGAGACCTGGCATCCGCCTACCTCAGGTTCGGAGGAGACGGGGAACTCGGGAAGAAGTTCACGGACGCCGGTATCCGTGCGGAAAAGGCACCTGAAGGATGCCACGCCTACGGCTACAACTGCTCCATGTCGCACAGGCGCGGGGAATGGCTCGTGACATTCGCCGGACACAGCAGATACCTGTGGGCAGCGGAAATCTACAACGGAGCAAACCTGTACGGACGATACCTTACACATGGAAGCATGCAGATCATGGCAGATCCGGAAGAACATGTGTCTGCGGCAGGATCCGGATATCAGGTGGACGGATGGGACTGGTGTCACATCCCGGGAACGACGGCTGCTGACATACCTATGGAAAAAATGCTTGCCAATGTGTTGAACGTGGATGAATTCTCAGGGTACGAGGAAATGCTGCTTTCCGACGAATGGTTCGCCGGAGGTGTCACACACAAGGGCAAGGACGGCGCATTTGCGATGAAACTGCATGAACATGACAAATACAACGGATCACTGAGGGGGCTCAAGTCCTATTTCGCCTTCGGGGACAGGATTGTGGCCCTCGGCTCAGGACTGGAGAACAGCCTTGAAGGCTCCGGACTGCATACGACATTGTTCCAGAATGCGCTGCAGGACAGCACAGAAGCCGATACATCCCGCATTTCAGGCAGTCTCGTCCAGCTTTCCGACAGGTTCGGCAACGCATTCATAGTCAAGGATGCCGACATCGTGTACACCAAAGGACTCCAGCACTCCTTCCATGAAGAAACGGCAGAGCCTACGGAAGGATGGTTCGAGAAGGCTTATATCAGGCACGGAGAGATTGTCAAGGACGGCAGGTATGAATACATGGCAATAATACACGCCACACCGGAACGGGTGGAGGAATACATGAAGGCACTTCCTTATGAAGTGGTCAGATGTGATTCTTCAGCACATATCGTCTTCGACAAAGAGACCGGGACAAAGGCGTTAGCCGTATTCGGCGGGATCGGGGACGGAGATGACGAGATCATCAAGGCTGCGTCCCCGTCCATGATAATGTACAGCGTGGCTAACGGCATGATGACATTGAGCGTAAGTAACCCTGACCTGGCATTGTACAGCGGTCCAAGCGATGAAATCTTCGATGAGGATGGAAAGCGGGTCGAACGAAGTATATACGGCAGGGAATGGGTGAACAACCATTGCGCCGATACCTATGTGACCGTAACGCTTGACGGGAACTGGAGCATAGCCGACAAAGGCAGCTCCACTGTCCGGGTCAAGATGCAAGGTTACAGGACAGAACTGGTATTCACCACAGGAGAAGCCAGGACAGAAGAGATAAAGCTTTTGAAAATGAAATAGAATCATATGGAAATCAAGAAATACCTGCTTCCGTTTTCCGGACTGGCATTGATGGCCTGCAGCAACGAAACTGCAGAAAAGCCGAATGTCATCTATGTTTTTCCTGACCAGTTCAGGAACCAGTCTCTCGGTTTCTGGAATGACGAAGGCTACTCGGAGCATGTCAGATGGAAGGCCGACCCGGTAAGCACACCGAACCTGGACAGCTTCGCGGATGAATCCCTGGTGTTGTCAAGCGCGGTCAGCACATGTCCGCTCAGCAGCCCGTATAGGGGGATGTTCCTCACCGGAATGTATCCGGAGAGAAGCGGAGTGACCCTGAACTGCATGGCGCTCAGGCCTGAAAGCACGCTCAATCCTGAAGCAGTCTGCATCTCTGACGTATTCGCGGCCAACGGCTACAGCTGCGGCTACATCGGAAAGCTTCATGCCGAGGCCCCGATGAAGAATGACCCGGCCAATCCGGGACACTATGTAAGCGACAGAAATCCTGAATGGGATGCCTACACCCCTCCCGAGAGAAGGCACGGCTTCTCATACTGGTATTCATACGGGACATTCGATGTGCACAAGGACCCTCACTACTGGGATACTGACGGCGTCCGGCATGACCCTCACGAATACTCGGTAAAACATGAGACAGACAAGGCAATAGAGTTCCTCCGGAATGAAAACGGGGAAAGGGATGCCGGAGCACCGTTCTTCCTCGCCGTGGCATACAATCCGCCGCACAGTCCTTACGAAAGCCTTGACGACTGCATGGAAGAAGACTACAATCTATACAGGGACATGAGCTTCAAGGAACTGTATGTCAGGCCGAATGTAGACACCACGCTGTCAAAGGCGCCGTCAGCACGGTACTACTTCGCCAATGTCACCGGTGTGGACAGGGAATTCGGAAGGCTGCTATCCGAGCTGAAACGACTTGGTCTTGACAGGAATACGATTGTCGTGTTCACTTCGGACCATGGCGAGACCATGTGCAGCCAGGGAACGCTGGACCCTAAGAATTCGATATACACAGAATCCTTCAATGTCCCGTTCATGATAAGGTATCCCGGCAAGATCCGCCACAGGGTCGATTCTACATTGCTGAGCACCACTGACATCATGCCTACCTTGCTGGCACTCGCAGGATTGGAGGACAAGATACCTCAGACGGCCGAAGGCAGGAATCTCGCGACGGTGTTCCTGGAGAACGGAGAGGAATGCGATACCCCGGATGCCGCCCTGTATATAAGGAATCTTGACGGGAAGAAAGACAAGGACGGCATCGTACACGGTATTTTCCCGGAGGCGAGAGGTATCAAGACCGGACGCTACACCATGGAGATTGCCATAGACCGGGACATGAACATCAAGCGGGTCCTTATCTTCGACGACTGGAACGACCCTTATCAGATGGCGAATATCCCGTATCAGGAGAATCCTGAACTGTTCGGTGGGCTGTGCGCCAAGCTCAGGGAAAAACTGGAAGAGGCAAATGATATATGGTACAGGGAAGGGATAATCGACCATGTACTGTCCCTCACGGGGAAAGATGACAACAAATCACAAAACTAATGCAACCAACCATAATGAGAAATTTTTATCTGACAACCGCCTGTCTTGTGGCTCTGGTTCCGGGATTGGCCTCATGTGTTGACACTGAGGAACTTGAATCCGGGATCTCCGACCTGGAAGACAGGATAGAAGCGCTCGAAGGGATAATATCCCAGGTCAACGAGAATGCGATATCCGCATACAAGTTGATCACTGAAGGCCAGATCGTGATGGAAGTAAATGCACACGACAACGGCACTGTATACAGTCTTGAGCTCAGCGACGGTTCGTCCATAGACATCTACATCACCGCAGAAGGTGAAGGTATCACCCCTATTGTGGGTGTGGACGAGGAAGGTCGCTGGATTTACTCGATAGACGGTGGCACTACTTTCAATGTGGTGGAAGGAACTGAGGAGAATCCTGCCGCAAATACTGTCCCTCAATTCAGGGTGAACTCTGACAATGTCTGGGAAATAAGCACCGACGGAGGCTCTACGTGGGAAGAAGTGACAGACAAGGACGGGAACAGACTGGCAGCCAACACAAATTTCAGCAGTTCATTCTTCACTTCCGTAGAATATGACGGAGAAAACGGGGAACTCGTGCTCGTGCTTGCTACCGGACAGACAGTCAGCATCCCTGTCTATCAGGACAATACCATGACCGTGGACGGCTATGAGGAAAACATGTACATCGGTCCAGGGGAAACGGTTGCCATGGGCGTGACATTTTCGGAAGATGTGGCTGATGCCACTATCCGCGTATGCCCTGACGGATGGAGGGTGCAGATAACAGAGGAAGGAGAATTCCTGGTGACGGCACCGCTTTCCGGCACGGAGGGAGAAAATACTGTGGAAGTATGGCTGCTTTCGGACCGGCAGTACATCAGAAGATACACATTCACATTCCTGTACTCGGCCGTAGACCCATCCACATGCAATGCATGGCAGAAGTTCATGCTGAACGCCGAAGACAATGTTCTCCTGGACTTTTCGTATGCAGGATATAATCACGGGGAAAGTGCACCGCCTGATATTACACTTCCGGAAAATCCCGAAAATAAAAGTAAAATAACTGTCGGAAGTACGTCCTACACCATATATGACATCACGGATTACGGAGCTGTTCCTAATGATGGACTGTCTGACAGGGAGGCTTTTATAAAAGTCATACAGGAGATTACAGGAGGTGCAGGCACAGAAGAAAAGCCGAATCCGGCACTGAACGCAAAAGGTGACCAGCTCACCTTTAACCACAAACAGAGCGCGAACGCTATCGTTTACTTTCCTGAAGGAGAGTTCATCCTGCATACAGCCGAAGACGATGCCAACGGGATGAGCCAATCCCTGATAGTGAGGTGCGGAAACTTCATCCTGAAAGGTGCAGGACGAGACAATACCATTATTACGATGTCTGCACCGAACCAGCCGTCCGACGGTCCTACGGCATTGTATTCTTCTCCTGACATGCTGCAGCTGAAACATAACACCGGCATTCAGTACACCAATATTCTTGCAGATGTTACAGGCAATGCAGAAAAAGGAACGTATTCGTTGGAAGTATCAGGAACGACAGAAATTCAAGAAGGAGACTGGGTCTGCCTGTATTTGAAAAACAATGATCCTGATATAGTAAATGCGGAATTGTATCCATATTCCGCAGGGACATCAGACAAAGGAGAGAAATGGACTATCGCCACAGACGGTGTCACAGTCAAGGACATACATCAGATCAGACAGGTGTCCGGCAACACTGTCACTTTTTATGAACCGCTGATGCATACTGTAAACAGTGACTGGGAATGGAAAATAGTTGGATACCAACATTACGAAAATGTCGGAGTGGAGGATATTACATTCAAAGGTTTTGCAAAGGAGGCATTCGATCATCATGAGACATGGGAGGACGACGGAGCTTACAAACCGCTCAGCATGACCAGGGTGGTCAATTCATGGATGAGAAGGGTGAATTTCGTCAGCGTAAGCGAAGCCAGTTCCATCATAGAAAGCGCCAATGTCTCAGTCTACGACTGCGAGATTTCCGGAGCCAGAGGACACTCTGCGATCAGATCCCAGGCCTCTTCAAGAGTATTCATCGGAGCAGTTCTTGACAAGGCTCAGGGATTAAAAATGGATTTCGAAGGTCATGATGTCATTGGCACTGATTCGGAAGAAATCACAGGCCAGTATCACGCAGTAGGCGTTTCGAAAGAAAGCATGGGAGCCGTTCTTTGGAGAAACACCTGGGGAAGTGACGGATGTTTCGAATCTCATGCCACACAGCCTCGCGCCACTCTGATCGACTGCTGTGAAGGAGCATTCACAAGATGGAGGCAAGGAGGCGATGCCGTGCAGATGCCTAACCACCTTGATGACCTGACCATATGGAATTTCAACAATACCGTTGCATACAATGGCGGAAAATGGATCTGGTGGGATAACAGTTCATACTGGTGGAAATTCCTGCCGCCTGTCGTAGTCGGATTCCACGGACAGAATGTGGATTTCGATGAAGAACAGACCAAATATATAGAAAGCAACGGCACACCGGTACAGCCGGAATCCCTGTATGAGGCCCAGCTTGAACGCAGGCTCGGGGCCGTACCTGGCTGGCTGACAGCACTCAAGGCATTATAACAAACGATAACCGACAAAATTAAAACATATACAGCAATGAAACTGCACTTTAATAATATCATAAGTTATGCTGCAGCTTTAGTGTGCGGAGCCGGACTGCTTGCGTGCACGAACCTGAGCGAACTTGAAGACAGGGTGGATACTCTTGAAGGCAAGGTTTCCGCCATTGAAAGCCAGATATCGGGACTTCAGGCCAATATCGATGCCGTAAACGCCCTGTTCGATGACCAGTTATTCATCACAGAGATCAGCACGAACGATGCTGGTGATGAAATATACCTCACCATGTCCGAAGGGAACGAATACACCATCAAGCAGGGACAGATCGGAAATACTCCTCAGATCGCAGTAGATGAAGAAGGATACTGGATCGTCGACTATGGTGACGGATACCAGAGGATCACGACAGTAGGCGGGGAAGAAATGGAAGTGTCATCCGTGCCGCAGTTCAGGGTCAGTGACGAAGGTTACTGGGAAATCAGTACCGATGACGGAAAATCATGGGAGACAGTGACCTACACCGACGGGACCACTCCGGTGCCGGCAGTCGGCGACGGAGGAGACTTCTTCCAGGACATAGCATACAATGAGGAAACAGGAGAGCTCAGCATTACCCTTTCAGACGGCAACACCTATACGTTTACCGTCTCTACCGACTTCGTATGCCAGATTGTAACAGATGAAGATCCGGTACAGTTCAGCCCGGGCAGCACACGGACATTCGATGTCACGATGCGCGGCGTACAGACCGTATACATTGTCAAGCCGGACGGATGGAATGTCTCTCTCGAAGGTGAGGACGCAGCAGATCCGGACACAGAGATAACGGCGACTCTGACTGTCGAGGCTCCTGCAGATGCTGCGGCAGGCGTGAATACCAGGATCAGTGCGGATTCCGACAATGACATAGTGCTCCATGCCGTGGCTGCGGCAAGCGACCGTTCCATCTTCGCCAAGATGACAGTGGAAGTTGTCATCGTAACAGTGCCGGAAGTTACGATTGAGACAGGCGAAGTCACTGATGCCAGCATAACATACACCGTAACTCCGAACGAAATGACCACTTCATGGAAATATATCCACCAGCTTGCAAGTGAAGACGCACCTACAGCAGAAAGTGATGGATGGACTGACGGCACAGAGACCACTTTAACATTCTCCGATCTTGAGGCTGTCACGGCATATACCCTTTATGTCCTGCCTGTAGGAGAAAACGGCAACGGAGAAATAGTGTCGGCTACGGCAACTACTGAAGAGACACCTATTGACAACTACTATGAAGCATTCATGGCCGGGACGGACATCGTCATAGGAGGTACGGTATACAACAAGAGCCAGTTTGACGAAAGTGCAATCGTACATTGTACCGGAAGCGTCAAATTCACATCTTCAAACAATGGACAGATCCTGTTCGTAGATCCGGAATGCACGATTGAGGAGCTCGGGAATATGACAAATGCAATCATTATCGGAGACAGCCCTGATTCAAGGCCTACAATAACCATAAACGCCTCCAGATATCTCGTGCCGTCATCCGGGGAACAGTCCAGACTTATTCTCAAGAATATCAATATAGTACCTGGAAGTTCGCTCAAAAACTACATGTTTACGGTCAACCAGAATTATGCTACTCACGGGGCATTCGGAGAACTCGTATTTGACAACTGCGACATAACTATGTTCAACGGGAATTTCTACAGTATCTCCGGAGCAAGATATCTGGACAGATTCGTAATGGAAAATTGCAGAATAAAGACATACGCTGACGGAGGAAACCGCTTTATCCTACATACAGCAAGCCAGGAAAATGTTTTCTCCGAAATCATATTCAGGAACAACGTATTCTATTGCGAATCCGGCATCACATTGGCATTCAGGCTTTTAAGTGGAGCGACAGACACTGGCAACAAGACGACTGCAGAAAGTATTACCGTTGAAAACAATACATTTGTAAACGCTGCTCCAACAAATTCGTCAATGATAGTAGCATCGACGATCGGAGAGGCTACCTTCAAGAACAATCTGCTGTTCTACAACCAGACGATCTCTGCCGGAGGAAACAGCCTGAGCATCTTGTTTGGTACGGCAGCGGACAATGCAGGATATCCAGCGACTACGGACTGCACGGACAATATTGTTTACCAAGGCTCCAATACAAAGGGATATAACCTGTTCTATTCCAGCGGCTACACTCCGGCAAACGGCCAGGCGGAAAATCCTGAAATCATCTCTGATGATCCGTTCTCAGGCGGAACATTTGAACTGGCTACAGGAACATTTATTCCGAACAGGACCTACAACAGCTACGGCGCACAACAGTAGCCGCGACAGGACGGACCGGTACAGACGTTTGAGGGTGAGCCAAAATTTTGGTCACCCTCAAATGTCTTTCTGCGAAAGCACACCTTCCTTTTTATCAGATACGGACAGACGTATGTAGAAATCAGTCATACCGACATACCGACACCAAACAGACACTATGAAAAATTTTGAATTATATGTTATCCTGGCCGGCATTGTTCCGGCATTCTTGGCATGCAAGGTTGAAGAAGAGGCCTTGTCCGGGAAAGAACGGGTCCTGATGACATTCACCACCGGAGCAGAAGACAATGCAGGCACCCGGACCACTATTGACGGGACAGACGTGTTATGGACAGAAGGCGACTGCATATCCATATTTGACGGCAGCGGGAACAACTGTTTCTCCCTTATATCGGGCGCCGGGACCAATACAGCCGAATTCTCCGGATATGCCGTTCCGGATGAAGAATATACTGCCGTTTATCCGTATTCGGAAGATACAGAATGCGAAAACGGAATAGTGACATCGGTCCTCCCCACAACGCAATACTCCACTACGGACGGGTCATTTGACACCATGCTGAATCCGTCGGTCGCGAAAACATCGGGGAATATCCTGTATTTCAAGAATGTAGCCGGTATCATACAGGTAAATGTCAAGGGTCTCGGCGACGGAACAGATGTGCAGAGTATAGAGATCAGAGCGGACAAGAGGCTGGCAGGAAAATTCTCGGCAGATACCGGGGACGACGAATATACTGCGGTATCGGCGCCCGGGACAAGCGGGAACCTCGGGGTGACACTTGAAGGGAAAGACGGCGGTAAAATGGCCGAAGGTCCATACCATATCGTAGTCCTTCCGGGCAACTATTCATATCTTACCGTTACTGCAATATTGTCCGACAACAGCCATATCAGGAAATCATTCGAAAATGTGGAAATCATGGCCGGAGGAGGCGCAAGCCTGCAGATGGACGCATCCGAAGCCGTACCAGGGCTGCCGGAAAGGGACCCGTACCAGGACTTCCTCGACCAGAACGAGAACAATATGCTGCTCGATTTCTCGTATGCCGGCTATAATCACGGAGAATCTGCCCCTGAAGAAATAATCATCACAGAAAACGCTGACGGAACCTGTTCTTCGAGCAACGGCTATTCTGTCTACAATATCGAAGACTACGGGGCTGACGGGAGCGACGGGCTCAGCGACAGAGAAGCATTCCTGAATATGCTCGAAGACATTTTCGGGACTCCGGAGAAAAAAGGTAATCCGAAGACACAGATTACCTTCCCGAGCAAGAATTCGGCGAAAGCAGTACTTTATTTTCCGGAAGGGAATTTCATCCTCCATACCGAAGATGACGATTCCGTCACCACTGACGGCAGCCGCCTCAGTTTTACCATCCTGGTCAGAAGCGGGGACATAATCATGAAAGGAGCCGGGAAAGACCTGACCACCATCACGATGGACGGGAAAAACTATCCGGATGATCCAGATGTCCTGTATTCGTCTCCGGACATGATACAGTTCAAGCACAATACCGGGATACAGCCAGGGACAGTCCTTGCTACAGTGACCGGGGACTCGTCCAAAGGTGAGTTTTCCGTGACTGTAAGCGGTACGGGACAGATACAGGCAGGCGATCTGGTGTGTCTCTACCTGAAAAACAATTCTCAGGATGTGGTGGCATCGGAACTGGAGCCTTATGAAGCGGACCAGTCATGGGTCATGGCAGGAGACTACGGCGTATCCGTACAAGACCTGCACCGGGTCAGGTCTGTATCCGGAAATACAGTGACCTTCCACGAACCTTTGATGCACAGCATCGATGCGGACTGGAACTGGACGATTGTAAGATACCAGCACTATGAAAACGTAGGCATTGAAGACCTGACTTTCGCCGGGCATGCCAAGGAGGGGTTCATCCACCACGCCTCGTGGGAGGATGACGGAGCCTACAAGCCTGTGAGCATGACCAGGGTCGCAAATTCCTGGATCAGGCGTGTACGGTTCGATAATGTGAGCGAGGCATGCTCGATAATATCAAGTGCCAACGTATCAGTGTACGATGTCGCGATCGAAGGCAACAGGGGACATGCAGCCATCAGATCACAAGGGTCGTCGAGGGTGTTCATCGGCGCATGCACCGACTACACCTGCGGTCTTGACCTGGCGGAATCCGGCAAAGAAATATCTGGCGGAAGTACCGTACAGACAGGACAATACCATACTTTCGGCGTATCCAAGGAAAGTATCGGTGCCGTCCTGTGGAGAAACGAATGGGGTTCGGATGCCAATTTCGAATGTCATGCGACACAACCGAGGGCCACTCTCATAGACTGCTGCAAGGGAGGATGGAACATGCTCAGGGCAGGAGGTGACAGCAACCAGATGCCGAATCACCTGGATGACCTGACCATCTGGAATTTCAATGCTACAAACAATTCCCATGCGGGGACATGGATCTGGTGGGACTATAATTCCAGATACTGGAAATTCCTGCCGCCGGTCATTGTGGGATTTCACGGAGCCGATACTGAATTCGACCAGACGCAGGTGAAGGCGGACATTAGCCACGGCACTCCAGTCACACCGGAATCCCTGTATGAAGCCCAGCTTCAGCGGAGGCTGGGATATCTTCCAGCCTGGCTGCAGGCCCTTAAATGAGCGTCATTACTTCTGCAGAAGCGGGAATCCGACGTAAGGAAGGTAACCGGCCGGATACCGTCCGACAATATTATTGCGCATATTCTTCATAAAAAATCATTTTGTTTTATCCGACAAGTGTAGAAACCGGAAATTTATGTGTAAGTTTGCAGTTTGTGAAAAGAACAGATTGAACAATGAAGAATTTTGTTGAGGAACTCAGATGGAGAGGCATGATCCAGGACATCATGCCGGGAACTGAAGAGAAACTGATGGAAGGCCCGACAGCAGCCTATGTCGGGATAGATCCGACAGCGGATTCCCTGCATATAGGACACTTGGTGAGTGTAATGATACTCAAGCATTTCCAGAACTGCGGGCATAAGCCGTTCGCACTTGTCGGAGGAGCTACGGGAATGATCGGGGACCCGTCAATGAAGTCTCAGGAAAGAAACCTCCTGGACGAAGAGACCCTGGCACACAATGTCGCCTGCATCAAGGCCCAGCTTTCAAAATTCCTTGATTTTGATTCCGATGCCCCGAACAAGGCCGAACTTGTCAACAATTATGACTGGATGAAGGGCTATTCTTTCCTGGACTTCACCAGAGACATAGGCAAGCATATTACAGTCAACTATATGATGGCCAAGGATTCTGTCAAGAAACGCCTGTCATCGGAATCGCGCGAAGGCATGTCTTTCACGGAGTTCTCATACCAGCTTCTCCAGGGATATGATTTCCTCTATCTGTACGAGCACAAAGGATGTACGCTCCAGATGGGAGGAAGTGACCAGTGGGGGAACATCACCACTGGATCAGAGTTGATACGCAGGATGCTTGGCAAGGAAGCATTTGCACTCACATGCCCACTCATCACCAAGTCTGACGGAGGGAAGTTCGGCAAGACGGAGAAAGGCAATATCTGGCTCGATCCGGAAAGGACTTCCCCATACCAGTTCTACCAGTTCTGGCTTAATGTATCGGATGAGGACGCGGCAAGATACATCAAGATATTCACCATGCTCGGCAAAGAAGAGATCGATGCCGCCATCGAGGAACATTCCAGGGCACCGCATCTGAGGACGCTCCAGAAGCTGCTGGCCAGGGAAATCACCGTGATGGTACACGGGCAGGAGGAATACGACAGGGCTGTGGAGGCATCCGAAGTCCTGTTCGGCAACGCAACCTCCGAGACGCTGAAGCACCTGGATGAAAAGACATTCCTGCAGGTATTCGACGGAGTGGCCACATTCAGTCTGGACAAGGAAAAGCTGCCGCTCAACATAATCGATCTCCTTGCTGTCGAGACCCAGGTATTCCCGTCCAAAGGAGAATGCCGCAAGATGATACAGGCCGGAGGAGTAAGCATCAACAAGGACAAGGTGACAGACATCGCTGCCGTCATAGGAGAAGAGCATCTTATCGGCGGCAAATATATATTGGCACAGCGCGGCAAGAAGAATTATTTCATTATAAGGATAGGCTAGCCGCATTCCCGCCCTACAGGGACAGCGGCCCGCCATCGGTCAGCAGCGGGACAGGAGATTATGGAAGAGAAAAGCACAAGACAGCAGAAAGTGGCCAAGGAGCTCCAGCGCAATTTCGCTGAAATCATACGCATCAAGGGCATGGACGCCTTTGACGGGGCCATGGTGACAGTCAGCGGAGTCAGGATCAGTCCTGACCTGTCGGTAGCATACATTTATGTAAGCATTTTCCCGTCGGAGAAAGCGGAGAAGGTAATGGGGCTTTTGAATGAGAATGTCCGCGCCTTAAGAGGCGAACTCGGGAACAGAATGGGCAAACAGCTGAGAATAGTCCCGGAAATATCATTTTTCCTTGACAGTTCCCTGGATTATGTCGAACATATCGAGGAACTGCTGAAGAAATAGCCAGCCGGGAACAAATCCAAAGGAATGAATCTGCCGTTCTTTTTCGCCGCAAGATATCTGTTTGCAAAGAAATCACACAATGTGATAAACATCATCTCTGCAATCAGCGCTATCGGCATGTCGATAGGAACGGCGGCCCTTATCATCATACTTTCAATCTACAACGGCTTCGACGCCCTGGTCAAGGACATGCTCAATGACTTTGACCCGGATATCCTCATATCGCCTGCCGAAGGCAAGGTATTCGTGCCTGACGCAGAGACTTTCGACTGGATATACGACCAGGAGACAGTCATGAACATGAGTTGCGTACTGTCCGAGAACATCTTCGTGAACTATGGCGGGAGACAGGGCATGGTAACGGCCAAAGGCGTGGACTGGGTCTCTGAAGAGGAATCCCCGGTAAGGGACCACATAAGATCAGGTGAATTCTCGCTTCACCGCGGAGACGTGCCTCTTGCCGTCATGGGAAGCGGGATTGCCTATCAGCTTGGAGCCAATCCGAAATTCCTGACACCGCTTGAACTGTACTTTCCGTCCAGGTCAAGGAATTTCTCCATGGCAAACCCTGCGGCCTCGATAGAAACAGTGGACGTATGGCCTTCCGGCATATTCTCCATCAACAGCGACATTGACAGCAAATATATCATCGTTCCCATTGAAGTAATGAGGGACCTGCTTGAATATCAAGACGAAGTGTCCGGAGTAGAAATCAGGGTGACGGAAGACTGTTCCCCGAAGGAATTTTCCGGGCTGGTCAAGGGAATCTCCGAACGGCTCGGGCCGGACTTCAATGTAAACGACAGATTTGCCCAGAACAAGGCATTGTACAAGATGATGAAATATGAGAAGCTGGCAATCTTCGCCATACTGATATTCATCGTCATTATCGTGGCTTTCAATATCTTCGGATCCCTGACCATGCTGATAATAGAGAAGCGCGGAGACATATCCATACTCAGGAGCATGGGCATGGAAAGAAAGTCGATACGGAATATTTTCGTCCTTGAAGGATGGATGATCTCATTGTCAGGACTGGCGTGCGGGCTTGTGGCCGGCATAGCCCTGTCCCTTCTGCAGCAGCATTTCGGCTTCATAAAAATGCCCGGAAACTTCATTGTCCAGGCATATCCAGTCATTTTGTCATTCCGAGACGTAGCCATAACGGCACTAAGCGTGGCTGCCGTAGGATATCTCATAGCATGGCTGCCGGTAAGGAACATCCCGGATGAACCGGGTCTTTCACAGAAAGACGTTTGAGAACCAAACGGGTCAATAGTTTAACGTGAATTCGATGAAATGAATGGAATGAATTTCATCGAATTACCTCTATGGAGGACGAAGTCCGATGTAAGTTCTCCCCTACGCAGGGGAGAATTTAAGAGGGGTGACACGAAAAAGGGAAGGGATTTCGAAGAAATCGTAACGTCAGTTCGACGGAATCTTTGATACTGAACATAATAATTCGTCGAACTGACGTTAGTTTAACTTGTCTTTCGCAGAAAGACGTTTGAGGGGTGACCAAAATGCGCTTTTGGTCACCCCTCATCGCCGTTAATCACGCACCGGCGCAAGTCACAGCCGTCAGTCGTCTATGTCCACAAGATTGTAATTGGAGTCAAATGTAAGTTCCAGCCTGTTGGTAAGCTTGACCTCATAGCCTCTGTATCCTTTCTCTATCTTCACGAACTTGGTGTCAGGGAAATTCTTGGCAACATAATCACGAATCTGCTGCGGTACAAGTTTCTCGTCAAGGGTAGAATACCGGCAGTCAACTTCCTTCCATTCACCCTGTCCGCTGAACTCTACCTTGGTGCCCTGGGCGAAAACCACCTCATAGGAAAGTTCCATGAAATCCGACTCCTCTTTCACGTATGACACTTTCTCTGAAGGGAAATACTGCTTCACAAACTCCTGCGCCTTAGCAGGAAGCTGGTCAAAAGCCACTATCCTGTCATTGTCAGCACTTGCAATTCCAACAGACATCATCACGGATGCCAGAACAAAAATGATCTTTTTCATATCAAAAAAATTTAATGGTTTATAAATTAACGTCAGGTCGACAAATTATTTGTCCATCATGTCATCGAATCCACGTCAGATTACTGTTCCATGATTTTTCTGATACAAAGGTCCGGAGTGATTCTGAAATAAAAATGAAATCGGAAAATTATCTTTTTCTTACGGAAAATACATGCCGTCCTCCACTGAACCGGTATGTAAGAGACAGGCTGTAGTTCCTGCATATCGAGTCCGCTATCGCAAGGCCAAGGCCGGTAGAGCCCTCTGAAGAGGCCTGGGAATAGAATCTGGTGAATATGCTGTCGCTGTCAAGAGGGGTGTCTCCTGGATTCGAGACGGAAAACCCGTCCGTATCCATCACCACACGCACTTCCGCCCCGGCGGCACTGTGCAGGAAGGCATTCTTGAGGAGATTCCGCACAAGGATGACTGCAAGCTGGGCATTCATGTCGGACACGAAGGCAGCCCGGATATTGGAAGACACTGAAACTCCCCTGCCTGAATAAATCTCGCCGAACATTTCTTCCGCATCGCGGAAAAGGACGGAAAAATCCATCGGAGAGGAATCCGGGAACTGCCCGTTCTCTATCCTGGTCAGCAGGAGCAATGTCCTGTTGAGCTGGATAAGGCCCTGCAGCTCGCGATGCACCTTCACAAGTCCCTCTGCCTGTTCTTCCGTGAGATCAGCAGAGTCAAGAAGCATCTCAATCCTGTTGCTGCATGACGCCAGAGGAGTCTGAAGCTCGTGGGAGGCATTCCCGATGAAGCGTTTCTGCTCAAGATACTGCGTATCGAATCGGGCTGCCGCATTCTGTATTGTATCCGCCAGCCTTCTGAACTCGGTGACATTCGTGGAAGAAGGCACTGGAGGCATCTTCTTGCCCGGATTGTATTCATCCAGCCATTTAAGCATGGCCTTGAGCGGTCTCATGTTATAGCTTATCACCCATACGGAAATCAGTAGGACAGACAGCAGCATGAGGACATACAGGGCGATGACCCACCACAATATGGAGCGTTCGATGTCTTCCTTCTCGTATGTCGGGACAGCCACCTTGAGTTCGAAATAACGGTCATCCGCATCACGGAATATCCGGCTCAAGACTCTGGCCGACTCAAACTCCGCCTTGGCAGTAATGAATACCTCCTGATACTCGAAGCTGATCCATGGCCTGGAAGAGGCGTATTCTTCCGACACCTCCGTTATATAATAGGTGTTGTTGGTCCCGTTGTCGTCAGAAGGCAGGTCGACCCCGGCAAGCTTGCGGATGATCAGGCCGTCAGAATAATCTATCAGGGAATCGTCTGTCTCGTCGTTGATCTCGTCGGTAGTCGCCACATAGAAGCATATCGCCCACGCTGTCAGGAGGACGGTCAGTGCCACGGCAAGCCAGGCTGTTATTTTCAGCAAGAGTTTCATTCTTATCGCAAATATAGACGTGACGGCCTTTCCTGCATCATTTCTCCGCCAGCTTGTAACCGAAGCCGTAAACGGCCCTGATCTCTATGTCCGCCCCGGCATCCTGGAGCTTTTTCCGGAGATTCTTCACCTGGGCATACAGGAACTGGAAGTCATCCGTCTGGTCTATATGATCCCCCCAGATAGCTTCAGCCAGGACAGCCTTGTCCACAAGATGCCCCGGCCTGTGCATGAAATACTCCAATATGGAAAATTCCTTCTTGAGCAAACCTGTCTCCTTGCCTGCGACATATACTCGTCCGGTCTCCGGTTCAAGTGTCACATTACCGCATTTAAGGGAGAAATCCCCGTTCTGTCTGCTTCTTCTGGCGACACTGCGTATCCGTGCCGACAATTCCGCCAGATGGAAAGGCTTTGCAAGGTAGTCATCTGCCCCGAGCTCCAGTCCGGCTACCTTGTCATCTATGGAATCCTTGGCCGATATGATGATGACATCAGCCTTGATATCCTGTTTCCTGATTTTTGACAGGAGTTCCAGTCCGCTGCCCCCGGGGAGCATGATATCCAGCAGGATACAGTCATAAGCATACATCCCGAGCTTCTCTGACGCCAGATTGAAATCATCGGCGCTTTCCACGGTGTGGCCTTCCTTCTTCAGTGCGGACACCATCACCTCCCTCATGGATGCGTCATCCTCAACTACAAGTATCTTCATATCGAATATGCAAATCAGGCCGTCGGCAGGACAATATGCCTCCCGGGCAGAAAGTCCTGTGCCGGAATTCTTTTCAAAAAAGAAAATTTTTCTAAAGATAGGACAAATTATCGTAATAAAGTCAGGAATAAAAAATAATTGCACTATCTTTGAAAGATAATCGTGCGATGGAAATGGGAAAAAACATATACCTGATAGATGGACATGCCCTGATATTCAAGATGTATTACGCCTTCATACGCAGGCCGATGATCAACTCCAGGGGAATGGACACCTCTATCCTGTTCGGCTTCACCAAATACATACTGGAACTCATCGAAAGAGAAAAGCCGTCCCATCTTGCAGTCGCCTTCGACCCGCCTGGAGGGACATTCAGGCACAAGCTGTATCCGGAATACAAGGCCACGAGGGAAGAGACCCCACAGCTCGTGATAGATGCGCTTGACCCGCTTACCGAACTGTGCCATGCACTGAAGATACCGGTAGTCATGATTCCCGGGTACGAAGCCGACGATGTCATAGGCTCCATGTCCAAAAAATATGAAAAGGAAGGGTTCACCGTGTACATGGTGACTCCTGACAAGGACTACGGGCAGCTCGTATCCGACCATATAATCCAATACAAGCCAGGCAAGTCCGGAGGCGAACGCGAACTGCTTGACAGGAAAGCTGTCTGCGAGAAATACGGCATCACCAGTCCGGAGCAGGTGATAGATATGCTCACAATATGCGGAGACACGTCAGACAATGTCCCCGGAGTGAAAGGCGTGGGAGAAGTCGGGGCCGGCAAGCTCATAGCCAGATACGGATCGGTGGAAAACATCTACGGGCATCTCGACGAGCTGACAGCCAGGCAGAAATCAGCATTCGAGGAGGCTCGGGACCATATAGGGCTCAGCCACACTCTTGTGACCATCAGGACAGACCTGGACATAGACCTGGCGCCGGAAGACGCGGAAGTCAGGAAAGACTACTCCCCTGAAGTGGCAGACCTGTTCGAGAAATATGAATTCACGTCCCTCTGCAAGTTCATAAGCCATATCGAGCCGGTGAAGAAGGAGAAAGACAGGCTTGTGACAGAGACCGTGAATCCTGAAGAGTTCTGCAGAATCGCCAGGAAGACCGGCATATTCAGCATGGTGCCGGATTTCAGCGGAGAAGGGATATTCTCGGTAATACAGAGGCTTACCGTAGGAGCGGAGGCAGACGGGAAACTCTATTGCGCAAGCGGAGACAGCACAGATTTCAGGGACATTATCGAAGATGAGGGCATCAGGAAATGCGGATATGATTTCAAGGCACAGGTGAATGCTCTTTCAGGGGCATCGGTCAGACTTGAAGGCCCGCTGCTTGACATAGAGCTGATGCATTATCTGATCAATCCGGAGAAAAGCCACAAGCTCGGGATACTGGCCATGAGTTACCTGGGAATAAGCCTGGAAGACAATTCCTCCGGAGCCGTACAGAAATCCCTCTTCGACGACAGCCCTGCCGTCTCTGTCGGGGCAAGGGATGCGGAAGCCGCAGCTACTGTGCTTCTGGCAGACAGTATCATGTCCGAACTTGCGGAGAAGGGTGAAGACAAGCTGTACTGGAAAATCGAGGAGCCGCTTGTCAGGGTCCTGGCAGGAATGGAGCGCACTGGAGTGAAAGTGGATATGGAACAGCTGCGCAGATTCTCCATGAAGCTAAGGAAAGAACTTCAGGAAATGCAGGACAGGATCAGGGAGATGGCCGGTGAGCCGGACCTCAACATATCCTCCCCCATGCAGGTCGGGATAGTGCTTTTCGAAAAGCTCGGACTTGACCCCAAGGCGAAGAAGACAGGGAGCAAAGGATACTATTCCACTGATGAAGAGACGCTTGCAGCACTTCAGGACAAACATCCCATCATCAACGAGATACTTGAATTCCGGACAGTGAAGAAACTGCTCTCGTCCTATATCGAGCCTTTCCCCGGCTTCGTGAATCCGGTCACAGGGAAGGTGCACACCACATTCAACCAGGCGCTTACCGCTACCGGAAGGCTGAGTTCATCCAAGCCGAACCTGCAGAATATCCCTGTCAGGACAGAAAGGGGACGCGAGATAAGGAAAGCCTTCGTGCCATCCACTCCGGACGGGGTCATTCTGTCCGCCGACTATTCACAGATAGAGCTGAGGATAATGGCCCACCTGAGCGGGGACAGGCATCTTGTGGAGGCATTCAGGCAGGGACTGGACGTACATGCCATCACGGCATCCAAGATATTCTCCATCAAGCCTGAAGATGTGACTGCCGGACAGAGGAGGATCGCCAAGACCGCCAATTTCGGGATCATGTACGGCATATCGGCATTCGGGCTCGCGCAAAGGCTCAGGATACCGCGCTCGGAGGCAAAGAAAATAATAGAAGACTATTTCGTCAACTTCCCGGACATACAGTCGTTCATCAACAGCACGATAGCATCCGCACGGGAACGGGGATATGTCGAGACCCTGTTCGGGAGAAGGCGGTACCTGCCTGACATCTGCTCAAGGAACGCCACAGTCAGGTCCCTGGCGGAAAGGAATGCCGTCAATGCCCCGATCCAGGGGACATCGGCCGACATCATCAAGATAGCCATGGCAGAAGTGGACAAGGCGATGCGGTCTGCAGGGCTGAAAAGCAGGATGGTGCTCCAGATACATGACGAACTGGTGTTCGACGCGGTCCCGGAAGAGATAGATACGCTGAAAAGCATCGTGACAGACAAGATGCAGAATGTCATCAGGCTGTCCATACCGTTAACTGTTGAATGCAATTATGGAAAAAACTGGCTCGAAGCTCACTGACATGTCCGACAAGGAACTGATACGCCTGGCACTGGAACAGAACCAGGCAGCCTATATTGTGCTGTATACCAGATACAATATCGGTGTCAGAAACCATATTTCCAGGTATATAGCCCAGAACGAGGACATAGAGGACATCATGCTTGAAAGTTTCCAGAAGGCTTTCAGCCAGATAGCGATGTACAATCCTGAATACAAGTTCTCGACATGGCTGTTCAGGATAGCAAGGAACACTGCCCTGGACCATCTCGGGCGCAAGGACAGGGAGAAGAGCAGCCTTCCTACCACGTCCATCAGCGAACAGCTTTCTGAAGTGAATGAAATTCCGGCGCCTGTGCACAATCCTGAAGAAGACATCATCAAGCAGCAGGAATACGACAAGTGGATAGCGAACATCGACAAGTTGAAAGATGACTACAGGACAGTGGCTAGGATGAATCTTATAGACAATTTCGGATACAAGGAAATAGCGGAGACACTTGACCTTCCTATCAACACGGTCAAGACACGGATACGCCGGGCCAAGGAACAGCTTCTGAAGATGATGAACATCTCGGACGAACTGCAGTGACCGGAATATTGGACAAGAACAAGTTTGCCGATTCTATGGAAACAAATGATTTTCACGATTTCGAGGCCGTCCTGAAAGAGAAATTCCCGGACGTGACCGGAGAGAAGATAGAACGTTTCAGGGCAATGGGACCGCTTTACAGCGACTGGAACGGGAAAATCAATGTCATTTCACGGAAAGACATTGACAGCCTTTACATGCACCATGTGCTGCACTCGCTTGCAATAGCCGGATATTTCCGCACGAATATGCCGGAAGAATACGAAAGGATGTCAGCGGAAGGCAGCGGAGACAGGACATTCCTCGACCTGGGGACAGGAGGCGGCTTCCCTGGTATCCCGCTGGCAATCATGTTCCCTGGAGCGAAGTTCACCCTGTGCGATTCTATCGGGAAAAAGATAACCGTCGCCTCTGGGGTAGCCTCATCTCTGGGACTGGAGAATGTGTGCACGGTAAATGCACGGGCAGAGTCACTGCATGAGCGCTATGACTATGTGGTGTCGCGGGCTGTCACGTCCCTCGACAAATTCATGCCATGGGTAAGGGGAAAATACAATAAAGGTGTGATCTACCTGAAAGGAGGGGATGTGTCGCAGGAAATAGCCGAAGCCATGGGAAAAACAGGGCTGAAAAAGGGATCGGTACATCCGTGGTCAATAGAAAGCTGGATCCGGGACCCCTATTTCAAGGAAAAACTGGCGATATTCATAGAAGCCTGACAGATTTAATGCCGTATTTTCAGGAAAATTATTTGCAAATAAAGCGAAAAACACTACCTTCCGGAGTTTGACACTTTTGCAGGTCAAGATATAGGAAAAATCGAGGCTACAGACCGCTGGAATGGCGATTT
>CALVDP010000023.1 GCA_944326315.1 uncultured Bacteroidales bacterium | reverse complement strand
TTTCGAAGAAATCGTAACGTCAGTTCGACGGAATCTCTGATATTGAACAGAATAATTCGTCGAACTGACGTTATATTTACATGATAATCAAAAAACTTATTCCAATGAGACAAATTCTGACTGCGATACTGTTTCTGTCCTCCATATTGTTCTGCAGGGGACAGGAAGATGACATAAGGCGTACAGTGGCGTTTCTGGCAGATTCAGTCGGCTGCCGCTACCCTGCTTCCGACGGAGACATCAAAGTGCGCGATTTCCTGGCACGGCAATTCAGGGAGTGCGGCATGAAGTGCGAAGTGCAGACTTTCGACATCGTGGAATACATGTGGGGCGACGGCACGCTGCAGCTGATTGAAGACACCGACACCACTGATTTTATTCTTGGTACGGACTTCGCCGTATCATCCCACAGTCCGACAGATACCATTTTTTCGGGATATGTCGCAATAAGAGGGACCCTGACGGATTCCCTTTACAACATGGTGCGTGACAAAATCATCCTATACCTGCCAAAGGACAAAATGAGCGCTTCACCGGTTTCCATGTCCGATTCGGAACAGGCCGGTGCCAGAGCAATCATAATCGGCTATCCACAGAGATTGAAGATAAGCCAGCGCGTCTCAAAAGGCAACAGAAATCATCAGACGCGGCAGATTCCTGTCCTTCAAATCAACTATGACCGGCTCGCGGAATTCCTGCCGGAAAGTGACACAGACAGTTGCCATGGGAATATCCATATAGCACCTCCGTCACACAGGATACGGATAGCTACAAGACACTATGAGAAACGGATACAGGCTGCAAACATCATAGGGACCAAGCAGGGCAATTCCGGGAAATACATCATCGTAGGTGCTCATTACGATACACTTGCCCCGGATCCGGAAAGCGGGGAACCGAGGCGCGGAGCGAACGACAATGCCTCCGGCACTGCAGTAATGACAGCCTTGGCCAAACGTCTTAGCGATACCCCTACAGAGCACAATATCATCTTCATCGCTTTCGGCGGTGAAGAAAAAGGCTGCCTTGGCTCAATGGACTTCGTGACCCGGATGCCTTTCCAGAAAAAGGATATCACTGAAATGATCAATCTTGACATGACAGGCCGTGCCGACAGCGACACCCTGTATTTCAGGCAGTCCAACAACACAAGTATCAGTCCGACGGAAATACCGTCCGGAACACTTGTCCTGACCGGAGGGGAAGGCGCATTAAGTGACCACCTGGATTTTTCCGCGGCAGGGATAGCCACAAGTTTTTTCACTACCGGAGAAGACCCGTTGATCCATACCACAGAAGACACTTCTGACAGGCTTGACTACGGGAGTATGGACAGGATAACGGATTTTCTGGCAGACTACATCTTAGCTATAGACAAGGCAGGCTCCTGATCGTCAGATTGCCTGCTGTCACTTGCCGGATTCTTCGAAAGAAAGGCCGTCGGAGACCCAGGTCTTCATCACGCCGTCCTCATCATAGACCAGGCAGCCCTCAAGGTCAGGGCGCGACTGTATGAACTTTATGGATTCTTCAAGACCTATCACCATGCAATAAGTCGCAAGTGCATCGGCTTCAGTGGCGTCTGCTGCTATGATTGTGGCACACAAGAGAGAATGTGTGACCGGATATCCGGTCCTCGGGTCTATAGTATGGGCATATTTTTTCCCGTCCCTGATATAATATTTCCGATAGTTCCCGGACGTGACCACCCCGCAAGGCTCCGGACCTGCCCTGAAAATGCCCTGCAGGTCCTGGCCTGGGACATTGTTGCCGTCCTGCGGCCTGTCAAGACCTATTCCCCACGGAAGTCCGGAAGGATTCAGACCTTCACAGTAGATCTCCCCGCCTATGTCCACAAGCATCTGGTCCACTCCGAGAGAATGCAGATAAGAGGCGACAAGGTCACATGAATACCCTTGCGCTATGGCATTGAAATTCAGTTCAGGAAGGATATCATCGAAGTCATCCCCGCATGAAATTGCATCTGCACCTTTTTTCATCGGAGGAAGAAGCTGCATTGCCGAGGAGGCATATCCGTCCGCATCGGTCACCAGTGTATCTGAGAGCCTGTCCATCCCCGTTCCGGCCATCACCGCCCTGATTTTTTCTGCCGACGGAAGAGAATCCGAAGTGAAACCAAAGCCCCAGATATCGAACAGGGGGGCACAGGAAACATCGAAGCACCCGTCCGTAATCTTGTAATATTCAACTGATTTCCTGTAAATTTCCTTGAATATCCCATCAGGCGCGACCCTTTCTCCGGCATTGAAACGGCTAAGCAATGATCCCTTGTTATATCCGGACACGGAATTGTCCACAGCCTTCAAGACAGAATCTATCCCCTCCCTGATTTCTCCGGGACTCTTCCTCACCGGGCCTCCGGCTCCGTTCAGATCAAGCTTCACTGAATAAGTCCCGCCCTGGGCATATCCTGTAATTGCGATATATCTGTCCTGTGACGAGCACGAGGACGCAAGGACGAGCAAGGCGGCTATTGACGGCAAAAAAATTTTCATATATGCTAAGGCTGGACACTTTATTTTCATCGGATTCGTGTTCCATACTATGTTTTTCCGCACGAATATATCAAATTAAACTGTCAAATCCATAGCGCGACATAAGTTTTAGCAATTCTTTTCACTATCCTGTGCATTCCGTCTGCTCTCCGAAAGAAATTTTGATTATATTTGCATAATCTGGTGATTTCGCGGGAAGTCTCGGATAGGTCAATAAAACATAGACAAGAATGATATTTTCAAAAAATATAAGGATTATCATTGCATCCGCAATAGCTGTCCTGGCCATGTCCTCTTGCAAGAAAGATGAATCAGGGGACGAGGTCCTTCCGTCACTTGGAGGACAGCTGAGATTCGAAATTCCATCCTTTATTGAAAAGGGAGGGGAAATCACGGTCACACCGAGCGGCATCATACATCCGGAGGGTAAGGAATTCGGCTATTACTGCACTGTATCGTCCGTGACGGAGAAGAATGACACGCTCCAGACGGGTGAAAGCTTCAAGAGCTACACTCTCCCGGACAGCCTCGGCACCTATACTGTCACCTGCACAGCTTTCGCATCCGGATATTATTCGACAAGTACTGCAAGGTATGTCACGACCGTAGATGCCGAGACATCCCTGATAGACAGGACACTCGGATACACGGGAGAATTCAAGACCGTTACGGACGGCAGGGACGGCAAGACCTACAATACCGTGGTCATCGGGGACAGGGAATGGTTCGCCGAAAACCTCGCCTACATCGGGACTGAAGAAAAGCCTCTCGGCATTCCGTATGACAATGCCGAAGCCATGACAGACATATTCGGCAGATATTACACATGGACAGAG
Source organism: uncultured Bacteroidales bacterium (assembly GCA_944326315.1). Classification (GTDB taxonomy): domain Bacteria; phylum Bacteroidota; class Bacteroidia; order Bacteroidales; family UBA932; genus Cryptobacteroides. Next base: position 28,866 of record CALVDP010000023.1, on the reverse strand, counting down.
GCTGCATCCGCCTGCCCGGACGGATGGAGACTGCCGGATGCCGATGACTGGCTGGCACTTGCCAACGAGCTTGACGGGGATCCGGAGAACGACAGCTTCGACGATCCGGAAGGAGACTTCAAGGGCATCACAGGCGCCATGATGGTGGATGCGAAGTTCAATGCAGAAGACAACCTTATGTGGGAATACTGGCCGGACGTCAAGATCACCAACGCATCAGGGCTCTGCATGATTCCTTGCGGATATGCCAACACCACGACATCCAATGACGGCAAGGTGACCGGCATCTTCGACACGGTATATCTCTTCGCGACATTCTGGACCGGCACGGAAAATCCGGACAATACGGAACAGGCCTATATCAGGTACATATACTGGGACACCCCGGTACTCCAGTTGTCGACCGCGCCGAAGGCATCCTTCGCCACACCGATAAGATGTGTCCGGGACTCCGAATGACCGGAGAATTCCCGCCAGGACATAAAATATTAACAAACAATCTCGTCATAAAGACGTCAAAATCATGAAAAAAGCCATTATCATCATTGTAGCCGTAGTTGCAGTAATAGCAATATGGGCTGTCAGCGGCTACAACGGACTTGTATCAAGTGAAGAAAATGTAAAGTCAGCCTGGTCCCAGGTAGAAAACGTATACCAGAGAAGGCTCGACCTCATACCGAACCTCGTAGCCACTGTAAAGGGCTATGCCCAGCATGAATCCGAGACATTGGAAGGTGTGGTGGCTGCAAGGTCCAAGGCCACGCAGATCACTGTCGACCCTGACCAGCTGACAGAAGAGAGCATTGCTGCTTTCCAGGAAGCCCAGGGTGAGATCGGGGCTGCGCTGGGCCGGCTTCTTGCAATCTCAGAGAATTATCCTGACCTCAAGGCCAATCAGAATTTCTCCGAACTGCAGGCTGAACTTGCAGGGACAGAAAACAGGATAGCCACGGAAAGGCGGAAATACAACGAGACGGCAAAGGCGTACAATACAATGGTAAGACGCTTCCCTCGCAACATTCTGGCTTCCATGTTCGGCTTCGGACAGAAAGGATATTTCGAAGCTGACGAGAATGCATCCGCCGCTCCGAAGGTCGAATTCTGAAATACCGGCCATGAGACCTGAAGACTTCCTCGACAAGAAAGGTCAGGACATGATCGTGTCCGCCATTAAGGAAGCTGAGAAGAATACTTCCGGCGAGATACGTGTACATATAGACGACACGTGCGACGGGAACGCCTATGAAAAGGCCGTGGATGTATTTTTCAAACTTGGAATGGAAAAGACCGCTGCAAGGAACGGTGTGCTCATATACATCGCATGCAGCTCCAAGGTATTCGCCATCGTCGGTGACAAGGGAATCAATGATGTCGTCCCGGACAATTTCTGGAATGATGTGTCGGACCATATCCGCCAATATTTCGCCGCGGGCAAGTTCGCGGAAGGCATAGCCGATGCGGTAAGCATGGCAGGCGCCAAACTGAAGGCATTCTTCCCTTATAAGGAAGATGATGTCAATGAGCAGTCCGATGAAATATCTTATAAGGTAGACTGATGCGTAACAGAATATTGAAATATGCCGCAGCTGCAGCCATATTGTGCCTGTATGCCATACAGTCGGCGGCGATACCTGCCAAGCCATATCCGCCGAAGCTTGTAAACGATTTTGCGGGATTGCTGGACACCCGCCAGCGTATTGTCCTCGAGCAGATGCTTGATGCATTCAGCGACTCCACATCCAACCAGATAGCAATAGTGACAGTCAATGACCTCGAAGGCTATTCGCCTGCGGAATACGGTACAGAGATCGGTCTGCAATGGCAGGTGGGCTCGTCCAAGTTCGACAACGGTATTGTAGTTTTGGTGAAGCCGAAGACCGCGGATTCTCCCGGACAGGTAAATATCAGCATCGGATACGGACTTGAAGGAGCAATACCCGACAGCTATGCAAAGAGGATTATCGACAACGAAATGATCCCCGAATTCATGCAAGGAGATTACTATACGGGCATCAGCAACGCATGCACCGTTCTCATGAAGCTTGCATCCGGGGAAATTTCCGAATATGAAGGCGGGAAATCATCATCCGGCATACTGATATTACTCCCGTTCCTGCTTATATTCATCATTGCAATCATAGCCGGGGCCGGTCGCCGTGGCGGCGGAAACGGCGGTGGAGGCAAATTTGAAAGCGATGGCGGGGATTTCCTCCGCGGCCTTATAATTGGCAGTATCCTCAGCAACACAGACAGGCACTCGGGCGACTTCGGAGGAGGCGGTTTCAGCGGTGGTTTCGGAGGTGGTTTCGGAGGTTTCGGCGGAGGATCCTTCGGAGGAGGCGGAGCCAGCGGAAGCTGGTAGTAGCTCCGGCGTCAGCGCAGATCCGTGACTATATAGCTGCTGTCCAGGGATGATACATCAAAGGAATAGGTATCAGCCGTATCCGGAGCTGCCGGCCCCGTTGCGAAAGAAGATATGTCAAACTCCGCTGATGTCCTTACCCCTGTGACAAAACCAGCACGTATGAGCCGGCTGCCATCAGCAGACAGAACCATAGTCAGGTTCCTCATGTCGACTCCATCACCGGCAGGTTCAAGATGACACTCCACTGATCCGTCATCCAGCACACTGCTGCCCTGCAAGGTGAAAGCCTTGTCAAAATGCATGAGCAGCACGGCCGGATTAACAGTATAGTCCGGCTGGGCAGGATCATAGGATTCTATGACAGCTTCCCGGCTTTCCCTGTCCACAGTCCACCTGGTCTCTCCGTCACAATAGACTTCAAGACCGTTGCCGGAAACCATGTAGGCACTGCCCTGCATCTTTACCGTACCGTCACCTCTTATTTCGGACTTCCCGTCGTCGATCCTGTATGAATAGCTGAAACTCACCGATGAAGAGGATACGGCAGCGACGAACTTTCCAAGCAATTCCTGCCCCGGGTCAAGGGATGCATCCGTGAGATTGCCTGCAGAGATACTGTCAGGACTAGAGAAAAACATAACGGAAGCCAGCAATATGGACGCACGCGTCACTGCAGCCTTCTTAAACCCGGAAATGACTCTTCTGCCCATGATAATCCTCCTAACCAATGAAAGATCTGAGAATAGGCTCAAGAGTGTTCAGGTCCGGGACAAGGACCTGTCTCGGCTTGGAGCCTTCCTGCGGACCCACTATGCCGGCTGCCTCAAGCTGGTCCATGATTTTCCCGGCCCTCGCATAACCGAGCCCGAGTTTTCTCTGGAGTGCGGACGTGGAACCCTGCTGGTAAGTGACCACCAGCTTGGCAGCCTCCTCGAACATATTGTCCAGATTCTGCATGTCTACCATTCCCCCTCCGCTGCCTGCTTCATCATCAGATGCATCCACAGGAGGAAGATAGTACGGCGTATTGTAGCTCTTCTTGTATCCCTGCTGGTCAGCTATGAATCTGGTGATATTGTCTATCTCCTTCAGACTGACAAGCGCACACTGGATTCGTTCCGAATCTATGCCGGAATAATACAGCATGTCCCCCTTGCCGATCAGATTGACAGCGCCTGGAGAACCGATAATCGTGGTGGAATCTCCTCGAGAAGAAGTCCTGAAAGCGATTCTGGCAGGGAAATTGGCCTTGATGAGGCTCGTGATCACATCCACGGAAGGCCTCTGCGTCGCTATTATCACATGAATTCCGGCCGCACGCCCTTTCTGTGCAAGCCTTATGATGGAATTGGTGATGCTCTGCGATATTTTCTTGGCATTTCCGCCCATACCTCCTGTCATGAGCAGATCGGCATACTCGTCTATCACGACAACCATATACGGCATAAAGTGATGTCCGTCTGTCGGAAGCAGGTGTCTGTCCCTGTACTTGTCATTGTAAAGCTTGACATTGTTCACTACAGCCTTGTTGAAAAGCTTGTACCTGTTGTCCATCTCTATGCACAGAGAGCGCAGCACACGCTCCGCCTGATCCGGAAACTTGACCACTGAATTCTCCTCTTCCTCTTTCTCGTCAGCTGCATCAGGCAGCACGGCCAGGTAATGCTTGAGAAGCTTGGAATAGACGGTGAATTCGACCATTTTCGGATCTATGAAGACGAATTTCAGTTCAGAAGGATGTTTGCTGTAAAGCAATGACGTCACTATCACGTTAAGACCTACGGACTTGCCCTGCTTGGTAGCGCCGGCAACAAGAAGATGAGGGGCATCGGTAAGGTCGAACACCTTGACTTTCTGCATGATGGTATAGCCTATGGCCACAGGCAGCTCGGCCTTGCTTTCCCTGAAGGCAGGATCATTCAGTATTGACTTGAGTGGTACGATTGAAGGATAGTCGTTCGCAACCTCGATTCCTACGGAATCCGGCAGGATTACCACGCGGACACCCTTTGCATTCAGGGACATTGCTATATCCTGCTCCAGATTCTTGATGGCGGATATCTTCACTCCCGGAGCCGGCACCACCTTGTAGAGAGTGACTGTCGGGCCCACGCAGGCCGTCACCTTTTCCACCTGTATCTTGTAGCTCAACAGCGTAGCCCTGATCTTGTTGTTGTTTCGTTCAAGCTCCTCGGAAGCCACCTCATGCCGGCCCGACGCATAGTCCTCAAGAAGGCTGAGCGGCGGGAACTGGTATTTTTCGAGTTCGTCCCGCACGTCTATACGCGGCAGATCCCTGGTCACCTTGGCCGACAACCCGTCGTCCGTGACAATCTCCAGACCTCCGGCCTGATCCTCCCCGGTAGCGTCTTCAGTCTCCGCATCTTCCCGGACAGTCCTTTCATCTGACGCCACCCTGAGGTCACGTCCGCGTGCCACGGCATTCGCGGTGTCATCTTCCTCCATGCCGCCGTCCGCATCATCAGTCCAGTCATAGCGGCGGTCCTCCAGTACTATGCCATCGCTCTGATCCTGATGGTCATCAACAATCTCTCCGCCTTCCTGTCCGCTGTCCGGCATGATATCCTGATGTCCGGGCTCAGGTCCGAAAATGTCATCTGTGGAAGATGCCGGCGCATCGTCTTCTCCAGCCGGTGCATCATCTTCCCGGACAGGCCGCCCGTCAGACTCTTTTTTCTCCCCGAGACTCGACAACCAGCGTGAAAAGCGCCCGCTGACAAGAAGAAGCCACAATACGACGAATATCAGTATTATGACAAATGACACTATGCTTCCCGTAAGATTCGTAAGCACAGACACTACAACCTCGCCACAGTCACCTCCGAGTCCGCCTCCGAAAGCGGTACGGCAGCCGGTGATTCCCGAGAAGAAAGCGAGGAGCATCGAAAACACGAACGCCCCGGAAATAGAAATCAGGAAAGTGCGCAGACAGCTCTGTCCAGACCTGTCAAACAGCAGTCTGTATGAACATGCCCCGATAAGATAGACTATGGCGAAGCCTGCCAGCCCGAAACAGTCTGACACCAGGAACAATGCCCACTTGTATCCGAGCTTGCCTGCAAGGTTGCCTACATCCACCTTCCTGTCCATCATTTCCGGATCGGAAAGAAGACTCTGGTCAGCCTTCCACGTGAAGAGATATGAAAAGACAGCCAGGAAAGTAAAGATGGCGAAAGCCCCGAGGACAAGTCCTGCCACTTTTTTCAGGACACGTCTCCGGTTCTCGTCAAGATATGAGAAGCCTGAAAACAATTTCCTTCCAGGTTTCTTTTCCGTTTTCCTGACAGATTTAGCCTCCTGTCTTTTCTTCTGCTGCGCCATATTCCTGCAACGGCATGTCACCATGCACTATTTCCTGTTTCCTTTCATACGGTTGTTCTTCTGGCGGATCATGTTCCTTGGCTTCATGCCGCCTCCTGATCTTCCGTACCCAGTATCATTCTGTACCCTGCCCAGATGCATACCCTCCGGTATCTTTATTCTTCCGTCTGAGAGCTTCACAATATCATTGAATATGGTCTCGTCCGACACACTGTCCTTGTTCCAGACAAGATACTGCTGCCTCATATATATGGCAATGGAACGGATCATGGCATCCTTGGCCTCTCCGTCCTCCTTCTCTGCCACGAGATTAATGATACTCTCTATGTTTTTCCCGTAATGGGCTATCTTCACCGGAGTCCTGCGCACCTTGATGTCCACAGGAGGGGTGGAAAGCTCTTCAGGCTTCGGTGCCGGATACGGGGAATCCACGTCAAGGTCAAATCCCGATATGATATACATGTGGTCCCACAGCTTGTGCTCGTAGTCCTCCTGGAGATGCACCTGGGGATTGACAGTCTCCATGACATCAATCACCGCCCTCGCCTGCCGGTTGCGCTCCGCACGGTCCGGTATGGATTTCACATAGTCTATCATCTTCTGGACATTGCGTCCGTATTCAGGCAGCTGCAGCCTGCGTTTCTGGGTATTGTACTTTAGGCTCAGCATAATATCCTTGTTGTCTTCCGTATTCTCCATGGTATAAGAAACCGTCTGTTCCAATTATTTGTTTCAAACAGGCAAATATATGAATTTCCGCCGGAATAAAAAAATCAGGACGGGCAGACCTCCTCCACTTCATCCGACATCACATACCATATATATGACGATACCTTCGCATGACCTCTCCGCCGCCACATTTCGGCATATTTCAATATCTGCTTCCTGTATGCCGCCGACTTCATGCCGAACTTATAGTCTATTACCGTCACGCTCCCGTCTTCCCATGCGATCACTCTGTCAGGACGGTATATCTTCCCGTCAGAATCTATCATCGGTGCCTCATTCATTATCCTGGCCCCGCTCTCCGGGAACCATCCGCGCGATGCCGACCATCCGATCTTCTCCGCAAGTACGCGCTCAGCCTCCCTTGCCTCATCCTCGGCCAGCATGCCGGATGCCTCAGCATCGGACACTGCCTTGTGAAGGTCGGCAGGCACCGTCACCCCGGACAGGACCTTGTGAAGTACGATTCCGCGAAGCCTTCCTGAAACATACAGTCCGGCGCCTCCATCCTCCGAGAAATAATCGTCATTGTCCGTACTGAAAACAAGCCTGTCCCGCACAGGAGTCCCGTCACCGGACATCTCAGGATTGAGAGGGAAAGACGGATAACACGACAATAGAGGCTCCGCCGGCTTCGGTTCCTTGCCGCCTCCGGACGCCCATTTCACAGGCATCGTCCCGCATCTGAACGATTCAGGCACGTCCTCAGATACATACGGACCCTTGCTGAAACCGGCCTGGACGCCGTATCTGTGAAGATACATATAGAGCACATGGCTCATGTTCCTGAAATCAGGCACCTCGTCATCCACCGTCTTGAGGAATGTATCGGAAGGGAAGGCTGCTATGATATGCATGCCCTTGACCGCCCTTGTCAAAGCCACATAGAACAGATTCACACTGTCTATGTACTGCATCATCCTCTCTTTCAGGAAATCATTGCCGAACAAGGTGCTGCTGCTGGTGTTCGAAAGCCTGATATCATATATCCCCGCCCCTGCCGGCTCAAGGGCCGTACCGCTGAAATCAGGGCTGCACCACACCTGAGAAGGAGTGAACATAGTCACCGTCTCGGCAAACGGAAATATCACATACTTGAAGTCAAGGCCTTTGGACTTGTGCACGGTAATGATCCTCACGGCATCAGGCAGGGCCGGAGAAGAGACTGCCGGATCGACGCCGTTCCAGTATTCAAGGAATTCGTGGATCGAATTGCCGTTCCTGGAAGAATACTCAAGCACGCAGTCCATGAATGACTGGATATATGTCGCCTCTGCATCGAACCCGGACTCGTCAGCCTTGCGCAGCGACCTTGCAAGAGCTTCGCACAAGTCAGGCAAAGACCTGTATCTCTCCGGAATTCCAATCCCGAGCGAAGCCGCCAGATAACTGTCTATAGTATTCCCGGGATTGTCCGCATACGACATCAGAGAAACAATCTTCCTGACATATCCGGAAGATTTCACCATCAGTGAATCATCCGTGATCACAGGGACGGAATTGGAGATAAGATGCTCCGCGACTTCGGCGCCGGACTTGTTGCGTCTCACCAGCACGGCCATGTCACCGTATCCTGCTCCGGCTGCCCTGAGATCTTCTATGACCTTCAGGACCATATCCAGCTGAGTGCCGTCAGCACAGAACGACACATCCACCACGCCATCGTCCGACGACCTGGATGCCGCCTCCTGCCTGACATCGGAATATATTCCGGAGACCGTATCTCCTCCGCCCAGTGCGTCATCAAGCATCCTTGCCGCCCGGGGGAAAAACGCATTGTTGAACTCGACGATATTGCGCAGGCTGCGGAAATTGGTGTCAAGAACGGTCGTCCGGCAGTCCCGCAGCTCCTGTTCAAGGCTCTCCTGCAGGAGCTTCCATTCCGAGCCGCGCCACCTGTATATGCTCTGCTTGACATCCCCTACTATCAGATTCTCGAATCCCTGTGCATTGCTGTTCTCCAGCAGCGGCCTGAAGTTGTCCCACTGCACCCGGGACGTGTCCTGAAATTCGTCAAGGAGGAAGTTCTCATATCTGACGCCGGTCTTCTCATATACGAAAGGTGCGTCGGACCCGTCAATTATATCCTTGAGAATACGGTTCGAATCATCTATGCTCAGGACATTCCTGTCTTTCAGCACAGCCTCGAACTCCCTGTTTATGTCGCCGTAAAGCCCGAGCTCATAAAGCTGTCCGAGTATCTTGCCGGCCGTGCTGTACTCCATGTAACGGGGCATGAAGAACGAACAGAATTCACCGAATACGGACTCAAGCCCTTCAGCCTTCTCCATATTTTTCTTCATATTGGACTTGGAGAACCAGAGACCGGGATCCCCCGCCCTTTTCAGGAACATTTCAGGGACCTTCACTGCAGCGTTCAGTGGCAGATCCGTACAGCCGTAAAGTGCCTTCGGGAAATTTCTGTAGAAGTCCGACACCTCAAGACCACAATCCGATATGGCCATCAACACGGCTTTGGCACGCAGATCAAGCTCCCTGATGAAGCCTTCCATGACAGACCTGCACACCTTTCTGACCCTCTGGAGATTGTCATAAGAATACACCTTCTCCTGGTCTATCCCCCTTTCTTCCGCCACATTCCTGTATTCGTCCGACTTGAGCCTTGCCGCCATCTTCTCAAGTCCACGGGTGATATCATAGTTCCCGCCGTCTTCCACCTGGGCTATGGCACATTCCGTCAGCCATCCGAGCAGCGAGGAACTGTCTTCCGTCAGGGAATCGAATATCCTGTCGACCGCCTCCGCCACAAGCGCATCCTTGTCAAGCTCCACCTGATATGAGGAAAACTGGCCTATCTCTCTGGAAAACGACTTGAGAGTCTGCTGGAAGAACCTGTCAATCGTACTGATGGCAAAGGCGCTGTAATCATGAAGGATACTGCACAGAATCTCTTTGGCCGATGTCCTCAGGCTCTCGACAGTGATCTTCTCCCCCGGTCTCCCCGGAAGCTCTGTCACAATGTCTTCCGGATTGACCCCCTGAAGCTCTTCCTTCGTGAACATGTCGGGAATGAACCACCTTAGATAGCCTGACGACAGCGGATCGGAAGACAGTATGTAAAGCTCCTGAAGAATCCTGTTCTTCATCTCGTCCGTAGCCTTGTTCGTAAAGGTCACGGCCAGTATGTGCCTGTACGCCGCCCTGTCGTTCTTCCTGAACAGCAGCGTTATATATTTCCTGGCAAGGTTGAAGGTCTTTCCCGAACCTGCCGATGCCTTCATTATCTGTATCATCGTCCGCAAATTGTCTTGAAATCACAATATCTGCACGCAGCAGTGTCCTTTGTCCGCATGAACGGGATAGAAACATCCGTCATCTCGTCAAGAAGCCCCGACAATCCGGCATCCATCTCCCTGATGAAATCCTCCCCGACGGGAAAGCCGGAAGGCAGCTCCCTGAAAAGCCTCCGTATGGAATATATGCAGTTGACGACCGGATATCCCGACAGGGACGGGTCACCGGCCATGAACTTGTCATAGACATAAAGCTGGAAAGCTACAAGCGGCCGTTTCTGCCCGTCCCGCGGAGAGAATACCGCTTTCGCTGCGTCAGCCGGATTCCCTGACAAGGCTCTGAGCTCCCTGTCGTCCACAGTCCCGGTCTTGTAGTCCACAACCCTTATCCCGTTACCGTCCAGACTGTCAATCCTGTCTACTACGCCATGTATCCTGAAACCGTGGAAATCCGTCCTGAAATATTTCTCCAGCCCGACAATACGGAACTTGCGGTTGCCGGACTTCCCGAGCAGTTCCAGGTCAGCGGACAAGGTCTTTATGACATACCGGACCACGACATCCATGGTCACCAGATTCTTCCCAGCTATTTCTATGGTGTTCAGCTCCCTCAGCATGATTTTCCGGACCTTCTCCCTGATGTCGTTCCGCCTTCCGAGCCACCCTGTGATCCAGTCTTCCGTCACTTCAGACATGACCGCCCCTTCCGGAGCCTCGTCCGCCCAATCCCGGGCAGGCTTCCCTGTCTTCATGGCCTCCTCTCCCATGTACAGGCATCGCATGACCTCATGATAGACCGTCCCGAACAGCCCGGAATCAAGCTCCTCCGTCACATCGTCCTCTTTTCCCAGCTTCTTCACCTTATCATAGTAGAAACGGACAGGACATATCATGTACTCCTCCAACGAACTTGCCGAATAAGACATCTCTTTCATTGCCCTGACATCATCGTCGGTCTTGGGAATTTCATCCACGGCTTCGGATTCCGACAATGCGGCAGTCACGGCATACCGTTTCTGAGGAATATTGAAATGGTACTGGAGCTGCCTGATATACCTGCTCTCCTCTCCGGACTTGAGGCCTTCCGTCCTGGCATCAGACAGAAGCCACACATTCCTCGCCCTGGAAATCATCCTGTAGAAATAATAGGCCCATACCGCATCCTGATATTCATAGGTAGGAAGGCCGAAACCCTTTCTCAGCTCAGGAGGAATGAACGATGAAGACACACTTCTTCTCGGGAACACACCTTCGTTGGCCGACAGGACCACAAGATTCTCGAAATCAAGCGCCCTGGTCTCAAGGGGGCCCATTATCTGCAGACCCTGCAGCGGCTCGCCCTTGAACGGTACCGATACGGGAGACAATATCTGCCTCAATACACTGAGCCACGTCCGGGGCTTTACGTCAAGGCCCACACGGCGGAGAGCGGTGATTGTCCTGTGGAACTCCGCGGCGAACTCGATCTCCACCTTGTCCGCCCCACCCTTCCTCAACGCGGGAACAACCGCCTCAATGACATCCAGCATGTAAGACGCAAGCGCATCCGTCACTTCCGGCCCCGAATCCGGCATACCCGCAATGACAGGTCTGAAGACAGCGGAGAATATCCCGCCCTTGTCAAGGTCTTCCGCCGGGATGAACAGCTTCCCAGCCGCTTTCACCTCATCGGCGAATGCCCGGCCTTCACCTCCGGCTGCCGTCCGGAATATGTTGTCAGAAAAAAGAGTCCGTACAGGCTTGTGGTAAAAATACCATGTGCCGCCTTTCTTGCGCATCCCGGACTGTACGTCGGCCACAAGGGTCATGAAAAGGAAAAAGGAGCTTGCCGTTATCGGATAGCCCATGGTCACGTTGATGTCACGTATTTCAGGAGGCACAGTATTCAGCACCGGCATAAGCAGGTTTTCGTCAGGAAGCACCACGGCACAATCGGCGGCCGGCCTGTCTCCCCTGCCGCTTCCGTCCAGCACACCTACCCCGGAAAGGTCTCCGCCTGTATATTCCCGGGCTATCTCACGGAAGATTCCCGGGAGCTGCTTCACCTGACCGATGGCAGACGGGACACTGATGACCCTTATTTCAGGCACGGGCAGGTCTTCTTCCATGTCCACGGCCTGGGGGAACTCGCGCACATTCTCGCGCATGAAAAACGACGACTTGTTGTAACGGTCACGTATCAGGCTCCCGGAATAATCCCAGCAGAACTCTGCAAGGGAAGCCTGCTTCATCTTCCTCATCACGGTCTTCTCACATTCGTTCAGCGCATTGAGCCCCGTAAACACGAATTTCCGGACATAAGGAAAACTATCGCCAAGCACCGCCTCCGGGGATCCCGAAATGAACTTCTCCGCAACGCTCCTGTATACCATGCCGTCATACGCAAGACCTTCTGAAGAAAGCCTGTCACGATATGACAGATACAATGGATACAATATGTTCCATATCTGCAGGAATCTCTCCTTGACTTTCGGATTGTCCGACTTCAGATCTACCGTAAGCCGCCCTGAGCCGTCCCGGAAATGGCTCACGAAAGACTCAATGGCAGCCCTCTGCCGTCCGGAAAGATACTCATACTTGTCCTGGATGTCTTTCAGATCAGCTATATTCGTGAAAAGCTGCGAAGCATCGGCCAGATACTTGTCCACGTCATTGAAATCTCCGAGAATGATATCCCCCCAGAAAATGAACTCATCCAGAGGCTCAGCCTTCGGGAATACCTCAGAATATGCCTTGTACAGCTCAAGAAGAAGAGTCACCCTGTCCGTTGGGGATATTCCGTACAGCCTGTAGATGAAATCGTTGACTGTAATGGTGCAAGGCACCTTCAATGGGACAGGAGAATGCCCTGCACGGCTCTCCTCCGCCACCACATCGGAAAGGTACTTCACGAAAAAGACCTCCGAACGCCTGTTCGGAAAAATGAAACAGGTGTCCTCTATATCCCCGCCTCTGTAATATGAGGCTGCTATTTGCTTCAGGAACGGTATCATCATTCTGCACGTCTATATTTTCCGTCACAAAGTTAAGATGCTGTTGTGCCATTGTACTGCACATCAGTTGCAAATTTAAGTTTTTTCCGGAACCCTGTAAAGTCCCTCAGTAAAAGCTCAATTAAATTGCGGCATGCAGTTTGTCATGCAAGGCACCCGGACAAACACCCTGAAGACGAAAAAAAATTTGGAATCCGAAAGAAAAACACTACATTTGCAGAGAATTAATTTTGAATTATTCAAATTTAGAAAATAAGGCGGCCACCGTTGCCGTCCCGGGAAAAAGGAAACAATACAATAATTTTAAAGGATTATCAATATGAAAAAGAAATTCAGATGCCTCGTATGCGGTTATATCCACGAGGGTGACAGCGCTCCTGCAGAGTGCCCTGTATGTCATGCAAAAGCAGACAAGTTCGTTGAAGTAGTAGAGACGGAAGGCTCGCTCACATGGGCTGACGAGCACAAGCTCGGAGTAGCCAAGGACATCGATCCTGAAATTCTCCAGGGACTGAAGGATCACTTCAACGGCGAATGCACAGAAGTGGGCATGTACATTGCGATGAGCCGTCAGGCTGACAGGGAAGGCTATCCTGAGATCGCAGAGGCCTTCAAAAGGTATGCATACGAAGAGGCTGACCATGCCGCAAGATTTGCCGAGCTTCTCGGAGAAGTAGTATGGGACACGGAGACCAACGTAAGGAAGAGAATGGAGGCTGAGGCCGGAGCATGCGAGGACAAGCTCCGTATTGCGAAGCTTGCAAAGGCTCAGAATCTGGATGCCATCCATGACACCGTACACGAGATGTGCAAGGACGAAGCACGTCACGGTGCAGGTTTCCAGGGCCTTTACAACAGGTATTTCAAGAAATAGTCTGAGGTTTCTGCCGAAGACCTGCAATGAAAGAGGGTGGCCAAAAGTCGGAACTTTTGGCCACCCTTCTCTTAATGTGAATCAAAAAGGAGATACGGCTGCAGGACCGGTACCGGAGCGGATGCCCGCCCTGTCAAGATATCTGAGGCACTGCACCCTTATGTCATAGCCGAGCATGGCCCCGAGCATGAAGTCCGCCTCAGGGGAAAGCTCGTTGAGAGGACGGTCGATAATCTGCCTTATGACATCGATACACTCGGGTGCACCGAAATAGACATTGATATTGTGCGGGGCGACATCCTGCAGGACATAGTCTATCCCCTGCTTCCCGAGACGTTCCTCAACGAACTGCCTGTGCCTCCTGCCCGTAGTGAACAGGGCCATCTGCCGTATTCCCTTCTTCAACTCATAGATATAGTTGAGAAATACACGCAGATTCGAGAAGCTGATGTCAACCGCTGTCATGACAGGAACGGTCTGAGGGTTGATACCCATGAAGAGATGCGGACGTCAGTCTTATTGCTCTCGTTCATCTCATCTATGGCTAGTCCGACGAAACTGCCGTCCACCACAGCCTTGGAAGAAGCGAAGCTGTAGCCGTCGGAAGGCACCTGCCCCACCACAGTGCACCTGTCCCTGACTGCATCATATATCAGGCCCATCGCATCGCAGAACGTGTCACTGTAGGCCACGGAGTCCCCGCAGCCGAAAAGCGCGACTGTCTTGCCTGACAGGTCGGCATTCCTGAGTACGTCCACGGCGTTATACCATTCGTCCTGTAGCTCACCGTCTCCCCATGTGGAGCTTCCCAGTATCAAGACATCATACGCCGCTACCTGTCCTGTATCCAGATCCGAAGCCGGATGTACATCACCTGCGCCGATACCGAGCGCAGCCGCAATTTTCCCTGCCACCTCTTCCGTCGTTCCTGTAGTGGAACCATAAAAAATACCTGTCTTTTTCATTGTTTCGTCTGTTTATCAAATACCATATGCAAAGAAACCTCATGTACGCGAACCTGTAAATACCGAATTGTCGGTATTTTCCACCACAGGCATCGCAAGAATCCGTTAAATCAGGGGTCCGGATAATTTCCGGCCCGGACCATTGCACTTATATAAAAATAAACCTAATTTTACACTTTCCTTACCACACTCAAAACGAGCCTTACATGAAAAAGATGATGCTGTTTCCTGCCTTGGCCATGATGATATGCGGCTGCCAGGAACAACCTGAAAGAGAAAGCGTAGCAATACTCAAGTCCCCTGACGGGAGACTGTCCATGGAATTCACTGTGGACACCGGAGGGAAGCCAGAATATTCATTGAAATACGGGGATGAGTATGTTGTCCTGCCCAGCGGGCTTGGCTTCGTGCTGCGCGGATCATTGAAAGCTTCCGTGATCAGCTATGGAGACACGGTGACGAAGACTGACGCAAGGCCCGAGAGGACATTCTGCGACGGATTCAAGGTCACCGGTACGGACACATCGTCATTTGACGAGACATGGAAGCCTGTATGGGGCGAAGAATCCGAGATACGGAACAGATACAACGAACTTTCCGTACATCTCCTCAAGGAAGATACCGGAGAGAAGATGTCTGTGAGATTCAGGCTGTACGATGACGGGCTCGGCTTCAGATACGAGTTTCCCGGCATGCAGGAGCTTGACTATTTCGTGATCAAGGAAGAAATGACACAGTTCGCCATGACAGGAGACCACCTGGCATGGTGGATACCAGGAGACTATGACACCCAGGAATACGAATACACTGACAGCCGGCTCTCCGAAATCCCGGCCCTTTTCGAGAAAAGTGTCAGCGGCAACTCCTCCCAGACACCGTTCGCGATGAACGGAGTCCAGACATCCTTCCTCATGAAGACCGACGGCGGGCTCTACATAAATGTGCATGAAGCCGCACTGACGGACTACTCCTGCATGCACATGACCGTAGATCCGGAGACCTTTGTCCTGACCTCGCACCTGACCCCTGACGCCCAGGGCTGGAAAGGATACATGCAGACCCCCTGCCACACCCCGTGGAGAACTGTGCAGGTGACGGATTCCGCAGAAAAGATGCTTGCAAGCAGGCTCATACTCAACCTCAACGAGCCTTGCGCATACGATGACGTATCCTGGATTCATCCGGTCAAATACATGGGTGTATGGTGGGAAATGATAGCAGGCTCGGGCTCATGGGCATACACATGGGACTTCCCGTCAGTAAAGCTCGGCCAGACGGACTATGCCTCCGCCAGGCCGAACGGCACACACTCCGCCAACAATACCAATGTCCGCAGATACATTGATTTCGCGGCGGAGAACGGCTTCGACGCCCTCCTGGTGGAAGGCTGGAATATCGGTTGGGAAGACTGGAGCGGTAAATCAAAGGACTATGTATTCGATTTCGTGACACCATATCCGGATTTCGACATTGACGCCCTGAACAGGTATGCGCATTCGAAGGGTATAAAACTGATCATGCACCATGAGACATCATCGTCGGTAAGAAACTACGAAAGACACATGCAGGAGGCGTACTGCCTCATGGACAGATACGGCTATGACGCTGTGAAATCCGGCTATGTCGGGGACATCATCCCGAGGGGCGAACACCATTACGGGCAATGGATGGTGAACCACTACCTGTACGCTGTCACCGAAGCAGCCAAACACCACATCATGGTGAACGCACACGAGGCCGTACGGCCTACAGGACTCTGCAGGACATATCCGAACCTGATAGGCAATGAATCCGCCCGGGGCACAGAGTACCAGGCATTCGGCGGTACAGCACCGGAACATGTGACCATACTGCCGTTCACACGTCTCAACGGAGGGCCCATGGACTTCACTCCGGGTATATTCGAGATGGACCTGAGCACCTTCACTGGCAATTCCTCGAAGGTGAATGCCACAATTGCCAACCAGCTTGCCCTGTATGTGACGATGTACTCCCCTCTCCAGATGGCAGCCGACCTTCCGCAGCATTACGGGAAATTCATGGACGCCTTCCAGTTCATAAAGGATGTAGCCGTTGACTGGTCGGAAAGCAGATACCTGGACGCCGAACCTGGAGACTATGTCGTAATCGCACGCAAGGCCAAGGGGACAGGCCAGTGGTTCCTCGGAGGAGTGACAGATGAGCAGCGCAGGACGTTTGACATCAGCCTTGATTTCCTCGACCGCGGGAAGACCTATCTGGCCACCATATACAAGGATGCTCCGGATGCCGACTACAGGACCAATCCGCAGGCATACACTATTTCCACGGAGGAGGTGACAGCATCTGACACGCTGTCTGCCACCGCCGCTCCCGGAGGAGGCTTCGCCGTATCCTTCAAGGAAATACGGGATCGGTGAACGTATTTCTGCGAAAGACTAATTTCTTCTTTTGATACTGGATCGATGAACGTCTTTCTGCGAAAGGCTTCAACCTTCCTGTGACGTGGCGAGCCGGCTTTGCCTCTTTTTTGATTATAAATTATTACATAAAACGATAAAATTATATTAATCATTCGAAATACTCTACCTGAAATTTACTATTTCAAACCATAAATTCGGACATATTCTTTTTTTCAAGAAAATTAATACAATCTGTGCATTCCAGAGGGTAAATTTGCAATTGTAAAACAGAAAGACAAGCAGCCGGTTACTTGTTCCTACAAAAGAATTGCATTATGAAAAAATTATTTGTACTGGCTATGATGCCTGTCTCGGCAGCTTTAGCCACACCTATGTCTTCTGTTGCACAAGATAAACACCATGCACACATTCGAGGCGCATGTCGGCTATGACGCAGGCTTCCTGGCCGTAGACTGGTACACCAACTTCGCCGGGAACACCGGATACAGGTACAATGGAGCAAAAGCCTATGCATCATACTTTTCCGTCTCGGTACCATTCAATCTGGCAGGTCTCGGATGGAAGGCCTCGGCAGGAGCTACCCCATGGCAGAATGACTTCTATTCCGGAGGTGGCAACTCCACATATTCCAAGCCTGCTGTCAACGGATTCGCAGTATGTGAAGTCAGTATCATGGCTTCCAGAAGCTTCAGCATCACCGAGGCATGGCAGACATCAGCCTACATCCGTCTGGTATGGAATCCGACTACGGAAGCGGCTCATCTGATCGCCGGAATATGCCTTTAGTCGCGACGGCAATCCTGACCTGAATACACTATATCAGCAATCTCCAACAAACAAAACTATCGGAACATGAAAAAAATCGAAGCAATCATCCGCCGGACAAAGTTCGACGACGTCAAGCAGGCCCTGCTGGACGCAGACATCGAATGGTTTTCCTATTATGACGTACGTGGCGTGGGAAAGACCAGGGAAGGGCGCATTTACCGTGGAATAGTCTATGACACAAGCTCTATCGAAAGGACACTGCTCTCCATCGTTGTCCGCGACAAGAATGTGGAGAAGACCGTCAAGGCCATCACAAGCGCGGCTCACACCGGAGAGATAGGGGACGGGCGCATTTTCATCATCCCCGTAGAAGATGCTGTCCGGATACGTACCGGAGAACGGGGCGATATCGCCCTGTACAACGCGGAACAGGAAAAATAAATTCCTGAAGCAAACAATAATAACGTGAATTCGATGAAATTCATTCCATTCATTTCATCGAGGGGTGACACGAAAAAGGAAAGGGATTTCGAAGAAATCGTAACGAACTTATAAAACAAATCAGACATGACACATACCTTACTGATGATAGATTCAGGCAACACCGCCTGGATGCTGACCTCCACAATGCTCGTGCTGCTGATGAGCATTCCCGGCATAGCGCTTTTCTACGGAGGTCTTGTAAGACAGAAAAACGTACTGAGCATCATCATGCAGACCATTTTCCTGGCTGCAGTGGTGAGCATACTGTGGGTGGCATTCGGCTACAGCTGGGTGTTCGACACAAGTTTCGCGGAAAAAGGCCACCCTCTGGCATTCATTGCGGGAGGCTTCGGCAAAGCCTTCATGAATGGAGTAACCACGGACACCGTGGCTGCAGGCAACATCCCTGAAATTCTCTTCGCCATGTTCCAGTGCATGTTCGCCATCATTACGCCGGCACTGATTCTCGGGGCCTTCGCCGAAAGGATAAAATTCTCCGGATACATAGTATTCTCCATTCTCTGGGTGATATTCGCATATTTCCCGATGGCCCACTGGGTATGGGGCGGCGGCTTCCTCCAGGAAATGGGGGCAGTGGACTTCGCCGGCGGTACCGTTGTCCATATCAACGCAGGAATCTCTGCCCTGGTAATGGCTGTCATGCTAGGCAAAAGGACAGGCTATAAGGCCGGGCAGCCGATAACGCCGCACAATGTCACCTTCGTGTTCATGGGGACAGCCTTCCTGTGGCTCGGATGGTTCGGCTTCAACGCGGGAAGCGGGCTCGCGGCCGACGGACTTGCAGCCAATGCCTTCATGGTAACCCATATAGCCACGGCAGCCGCAGCTGTCACATGGATGGCCATCGACTGGATATTCAACAAGAAGCCTACGGTAATAGGCACATGCACCGGAGCCATCGCCGGCCTGGTAGCCATCACCCCTGCCGCTGGCAGCGTAGGTCTCTGCGGGGCATTCCTCATCGGCATCATCACTTCGGCCATATGCTTCTGCATGGTGGCAATCGTGAAGCCGGCCTTCGGCTATGATGACTCCCTTGATGCATTCGGGGTCCACGGCATAGGCGGTATAGTCGGGTCCATACTGACAGGAGTGTTCGCCACCCGTACCATAACAGGCGAGCACGGCGTGCAGGGTGCGCTTTACGGAGACTGGCACCAGCTTCTCGTACAGGTCGTCGCTACACTGTTCACCATCGTATTCTGTGCCGCAGTCACATTCATACTTTTCAAGATAGTTGACAAGACTGTCGGTCTGCGTGTTGACAAGAGGGTTGAAGAAGAAGGGCTTGACATATACGAACACGGGGAATCCGCCTACAACCGATAGCCAGGGCATCCATTGTTTTTCTTGCGCCGGATAACGCGGCTGTGCTTTAATAGCAGGATTTTTGCTATATTGCGGCCGCAAAACCGGCGCAAGCCATTTTCACTGACAATATGTGCAAACCAGCATTTCTTTTCGATCTTGACGGAGTCATATTCGATACAGAAGGACAGTACACGGTATTCTGGGACGGGATAGGCAGGGACTATCTCGGGATTGACGGACTTGCAGCAAGGCTGAAAGGCGAGACTATCGCATCGTCACTGGAGCGTTGTTTCCCGGATGACGCAGGGAAACGTGACGAGGTGAGGCAGAAGCTTTATGACTTCGAGGCAGACATGGTCTTCAGCTATATTCCCGGGGCACGGGAATTCCTTGAGACACTGAAAAAAGAAGGTTACCCTACCGCAATCGTCACAAGCTCGAACAGGGTCAAGATGGCCCAGGTCTACAAGACAAGACCGGAAATACCAGGCATGGTGGACAGAGTATTGACCGCCGATGATTTTTCACGGTCCAAGCCTGATCCAGAATGCTACCTGCTCGGCATGGAGGTCTGCGGCTCATCCCAGGCAGACACCTACATATTCGAAGACTCGTTCAACGGACTTGAATCCGCCAGGGCATCGGGAGGTCACGTCATAGCTCTGGCCACCACCAACAGCAGGGAATCCGTGGCCGGATATGCAGACCTGGTCATAGATGATTTCACAGATATAGGTAAGAAACTCCGTTCATCCTTCGGTCTTGTCCTTTGAAAATACCGGCGGAGAGGCATCGTAAAATCCACAGAATTCCCGATAAAACGGCAAAAAGAAAAGGTCCAAGTAATTTTTTTTCTAATTTTGCAGAATCGCAGCCCATTATTATTGGATAATTTTAAAAAGAAATATGGAGAATTTGGACCTGAACGAGCAGGAGCGCAACAGGCGCGAAGCTCTGGACAAACTTAGGGAACTTGGCATAGATCCTTATCCTGCAGCACTTTACCCAGTAAACACCACGGCAGGTAAAATCAAGGAAGAATACGATCCCGAGAAAGGCAACCTGACAGATGTAGTCATCGCCGGCAGGATCATGTCCCGCAGAATCATGGGAGCCGCCTCATTCATCGAGCTACAGGACGAGACAGGACGTATCCAGGTTTACATCAAGAGAGATGAAATATGTCCCGGGGAGGACAAGACCATGTACAACACGGTCTTCAAGAAGCTCCTTGACATAGGTGACATCATCGGCATAAAGGGATATGCGTTCATCACCCAGACCGGACAGTTGTCGGTACATGCGAAAGAACTCACACTGCTCAGCAAGTCTCTAAGGGTCCTTCCGATAGTGAAAGAGAAGGACGGCAACGTATATGACGCCTTCTCCGATCCGGAACTGAAATACAGGCAGAGATATGTGGACCTGATAGTGAATCCTGACGTTCGCAGGACTTTCGTGATGAGAAGCCGCATAATCTCCACGATGCGCGAATATTTCGACGAAGCCGGCTGCCTTGAAGTCGAGACGCCGATACTCCAGCCTATTCCGGGAGGGGCTACGGCACGGCCGTTCGTCACGCACCACAACGCCCTCGACATTCCGCTTTATCTGCGTATAGCCAACGAACTGTATCTCAAGAGACTGATTGTGGGCGGATATTCCGGGGTGTACGAATTCGCCAAGGACTTCCGCAACGAAGGCATGGACAAGACCCATAATCCGGAATTCACATGCATGGAAATATATGTGGCCTACAAGGACTACAAATGGATGATGGAATTCACGGAGAAGATGCTGGAAAAGATAGCCCTCAGGCTTCACGGGACCACGGTGGTGACCATCGGAGACAGGCAGGTGGACTTCAAGCCGCCGTACAGACGACTTCCCATGCTCCAGGCCATAAAGGAATATGCCGGCGTGGACATAGCAGGCATGGACGAAGCCCGGCTCAGAGAGACATGTGCAAAGCTCAATGTCCCTGTCACCAAGGAAATGGGCGAAGGAAAGCTTATCGATGCCATTTTCGGCGAATATTGCGAGAAGAACCTCATCCAGCCTGTGTTCATCACAGACTATCCTGTATCGATGTCCCCTCTCACCAAGAGGCACAGGGACAATCCGGACCTGACGGAAAGATTCGAGCTCTTCGTATGCGGGAAGGAGCTTGCCAATGCGTACAGTGAGCTGAACGACCCTATCGACCAGCTCGGACGCTTCCAGGACCAGCTCAGGCAGAGGGAGCACGGGGATGATGAAGCCATGTATATTGACATGGACTTCGTGAGGGCACTTGAATACGGCATGCCGCCTACATCAGGAATGGGCATGGGCATTGACAGGCTTACAATGTTCATGACGAACTCCCCTACTATCCAGGATGTGCTTTTCTTCCCTCAGATGAGACCTAAGCAGGTCGAATAAGCCTGCATCGGGAAATGAGAACAGAGACCGTCACCTCCGCCCGCAATCCAAGGATAAAGGAACTTCTCGCGCTTCAGGAAAAGTCAAGGCTGAGGCGCGACAAAGGACTTTTCACCGTGGAAGGAAGGCGGGAGCTCGGACATTGTGCCGAAGCCGGATTCAGGATAAGAGACCTTTTCATCTGCAGGGAAATATGCCCGGACAATGAACTTGAAAGGATTCTGGACCTGATCGCGGCATCAGTCGGCGGGAGTGCATCAATGCCGGGAATCACGGAAGTGCCTGCAGACCTGTACGGAAAAATCGCGTATCGCGGAGGCACGGAGGGGATCATTGCGGAAGTCGAGTACAAGGAACGTACGCTTGGCAGTCTGGACATCGGAGACAATCCGCTGATTGCAGTGCTGGAAGGCGTGGAAAAACCAGGAAATCTCGGTGCCGTGCTGCGCAGCGCAGATTCATGCGGAGCAGATGCCGTCATCGTATGCGACCCGCTGACAGATATATACAACCCGAACCTGATAAGGGCAAGCATCGGCGCAGTTTTCACGGTCCCGGTAGTGGCGGCAGGATCGGAAGAGACGATTGCATGGCTGAAAGACAGGAATATACAGATACTTACGGCACAGCTCCAGGATTCCGGGCTGTATTATGACACGGACATGACAGGCGGCACTGCCATTGTCATGGGTACGGAAGCCACAGGACTGACAGAGATATGGCGCAGGAATGCGGACAGGCACATACGGATACCCATGCTCGGCAAGCTGGACTCCCTGAATGTCTCGGTATCTGCGGCAATACTCCTGTACGAAGCCGTAAGGCAGCGCAACCAACGGTAATACCATGAAGAAGTTCGGACTTATAGGCGACCCGATATCCACATCACTCAGCCCGGCACTGTTCAAGGCCGGATACGGGGGCAGGTACACCTACGACCTTATCGAAGGTCCTGATTTCGAAGAATCATACAGACGTTTCACTGACGGATACGACGGCATCAACGTCACCGCACCTTTCAAACTGAATGCATATGCCAGGGCTGACCGCCATTCGGAAACATGCGCAAAGACAGGGGCGGCCAACCTTCTGCTCAAGACGGAGGACGGCATATATGCAGACAACACCGACTATGCCGGCATCGTGCTGTCAGTGCTGGAAGCCGTGCTCGGCATGGACGGGACTGACATTCTCGACATGTACGGAACTGATTTCCGGAAAGCCTCAGGAGCTGTAGCCAAGGCATACGGATACAGGCCGTCGGCACTTGTGGCCGGATGCGGAGGAGCCGGGAGAGCGGCAGCTCTGGCGGCAGCGACGACAGGATATGACACGGTGCTGCTCAACCGCTCTGTGGGCAAGGCGGAAAAAATCGCCTCTGACATGCCGGAATACAGCCTGAGGACAGGGAGCATCGATGAATTCCCGCGTCATTTCACGGAATGCGACCTGCTGATCTACACCATCCCGGGAAAAATACCGGAACTGGAAGACATTTCAGCCGCTTCATTCAGAAGACCCGGGAAAATCATACTTGAAGCCAACTACAAGAACCCGTCATTCGGGGCAGATACAGTGCGTCTGGCCAGGGACAGCCGTGGCAGGTACATTTCCGGAAGGAGATGGCTGCTCTTCCAGGCCCTTGCCGGCTTCAGGATATTTACGGGAGAAACTCCGGACTTTCGGAAGATGTCCGAGGTTTTATGAGAAATAATGACTAACTTGCATTGTTTGTTCCGGGAGGACAAAGACAGACGGGAGGAAAGATGTCATTGAACAAAGTGATGCTTATCGGCAATGTCGGGAAAAATCCTGAAATCCGCTACTTTGAAGGGAACTCCAAGGTGGCTACGATAAGGCTTGCAACCACGGAAGAGACCGTAAGCCGCGAAGGGGACAGAAAGGAATACACCGAGTGGCACACTGTAATAGCATGGCGGAACAACGCCTGTTTCGTGGAAGAACATGTGAAGAAAGGCGCCCTGCTCTATGTGGAAGGCAGGCTCAGGACAAGAAAGTGGACAGACCATGCCGGCAACACAAGGACCAGCACCGATGTTGTCGCGGAAGACATACAGCTGCTCGGCCGGCCGTCAGTGGCGGGATCGGATGCAGGCGGAAACGTGAAGAAGACAGGACCGGACATGCCGGAGATAGAGCCGGTGGATGACGGTCTCCCATTCTGAAACGGCAGGCCATACACGACTGAATTTATTTATTGTAATTAAAACATAAAGTCATATCATGAAATTAGACGTAGTACTCGGGCTCCAGTGGGGAGATGAAGGCAAGGGAAAGATTGTCGATGTCCTGGCCGGAAATTATCCGATAGTAGCCAGATTTCAGGGCGGCCCCAATGCCGGGCACTCCCTGCATTTCGAAGGCAAAAGCTTCGTGCTCAGATCCGTCCCGTCAGGGATTTTCAGGAAAGATGCCATCAATATCGTAGGCAACGGAGTGGTCCTGGACCCGATCACTTTCAGAAAAGAATGCGAGAATATCGAATCCACAGGCGTCCCTGTCAAGGAAAGGATAGTGATAGCCAAGAAGGCACACCTCATACTTCCTACACACAGGCTCCTGGATGCCGCCAATGAAGCGGCGATGGGGAAAGGCAAGATAGGCTCCACCCTCAAGGGCATAGGCCCGACATATACGGACAAGGTAAGCCGCAACGGACTCCGCGTCGGTGATATCCTGGCCACGGATTTCGAAGCCAGATACCGCAAGCTCAGGGACAGGCACGCAAAGATGCTGTCACAGATGGAATACGCATGCGACCCGTCCGCAGAGGAAGCCGATTTCTTCGCTGCCGTAGAATACCTCAAGGGCTTCAGGCTCATAGACTGCGAATACTTCGTCAACAACGAGCTGAAGGACAAGCCCATACTTGCAGAAGGGGCGCAGGGATCGATGCTTGACATAGACTACGGGTCATATCCGTTCGTGACATCGTCCTCCACGGCATGTGCAGGGGCATGTATCGGGCTCGGAGTGGCTCCGTCACAGATAGGACACGTGTACGGCATTTTCAAGGCATACTGCACAAGGGTCGGCAGCGGTCCGTTCCCGACCGAGCTCTTCGACGAGACAGGAGAGAAGCTCAGGAAGATCGGCAACGAATTCGGGGCAGTGACAGGCAGACCGCGCAGATGCGGATGGCTCGATCTCGTGGCACTGAAATATGCCGTAATGATAAGCGGGGTCACCGACCTCATCATGATGAAATCCGACTGCCTTGACTCCTTCGAAACCATCAAGGTCTGCACATCCTATATCGTTGACGGACAGGAGACAAGCCAGGTACCTTTCGACACATATGCCGACATCAGGCCTGTATATACCGAATTCAAGGGATGGAATGCCGACCTGACAGGATGCAGGGACGAGAAAGAGCTGCCTGCGGAATTCAGGGAGTACATCAAGTTCATGGAAGACTACCTCGAAGTCCCTATCAAGATCATTTCGCTGGGACCTGACAGGGATGCCACCATCATGAGATAAGGAGGAGCCGCTGATGTCCAGGACAGGAATACTGCTGCGTGACAGCAAGAAGACAAGATGGGGCATGCTGCTCATAATATCATTCGTGATGTTTGCGGCATACATTGCCTCCGACAACATATTCTCTGTGGAGAAGACTCTGATGGACCCGGCAGCATACGGTGTGACGCAAGTCGAGTATGACAATCTGGCCGGCGCCTATTCCATATTCAACGTATATCTGCTCATGCTCATTTTCGGCGGACTTATTCTGGACAAGATGGGCATCAGGTTTACCGGCATAATGTCCTGTCTCCTGATGGT
This sequence comes from uncultured Bacteroidales bacterium, assembly GCA_944326315.1. Classification (GTDB taxonomy): domain Bacteria; phylum Bacteroidota; class Bacteroidia; order Bacteroidales; family UBA932; genus Cryptobacteroides. Next base: position 3,131 of record CALVDP010000023.1, on the reverse strand, counting down.
GGCGGGTATCGGGATGCTTACAGGGTCCCTGTCGGAGCTGAAGAGCGCCGTGCAGGCAGGTACGGATACGGGATACATGAATTTCCTTGGCGCCCGGCTCAGGACACCGGTATTCTGGGCGGTAATGGGTATCGGAATATACGGTACTGGCGCCGAGATTGCGGGAATTACAGCTACGAAGGCTATCGCCAAATGGTTCATAGGCTATGAGATGGCTCTTGCAATGGGATTGCAGCTGGCTCTTGCAAGGCTCGGTACCGGCATTGCATACGGAGCCACTCCGGCCATCGTAAAAGCGGCCGGCGGGAATGTAGGCACAGCCGTACTCATCGGACTTATCCTGCTCTGCATAGGACTTGCGGCTTTCTTCTTCTACTGCATCTATGACAAGAAGCTGGACAGGCAGATCAGGGATGCGGGAATCAAGGAAGACACAAGCTCTCCTGAAGACGAGTTCCATTTCAAGGACATTGTGCTCGTATTCAAGAATCCGGCATTCTGGATGATAGCATTCCTGTGCCTCCTGTTCTACGCAGCTGTAAACCCGTTCCTGAAATACTCCACCGGAATGATGATCAGCAAGTTCGGGGTAAGCGACACACTTGCAGGCCTCTTCCCTCTCATCCTTCCTATGGGCTGTATTGTCCTCACGCCACTTTTCGGCAGGATATACGACAAGAAAGGGCACGGAGCCGATCTGATGATATTCGGTGCATTCCTCATAACGGCTGTGCATCTCCTGTTCTCGGCACCGTTCATAACAAGCAAGTGGATAGCACTCATACTCATGGCCCTGCTTGGCGTAGGCTATGCAATGCTTCCGTCAGCGATGTGGCCTTCGATCGCCAAGATAATGCCGGCCAAGCTTCTCGGCACCACAATGGCCCTCACGTTCTACATCCAGAACATAGGTTTCGTATTCGTACCGAAGGCCATCGGAGCGATAAAGGAATCCACAGGGGACAACTACACTTACGTGATGATGTTCTTCGCCCTGCTCGGAGTGACTGCGATAATACTTGCATTCTGCGTCAAGCTTCTGGACAAGAAAAAACATTACGGACTTCAGGATCCTAATATTCAGGACTGAATATGGGGCTTCTCGATCATATAGCTTCACCTGCAGACATCAGGCATTTCTCTATCGGAGAACTCAGACAGCTGTGCTCCGAACTGAGACAGTACATGATCGGATGTTGCGCCACAAATCCCGGACATCTCGGTTCGAGCCTGGGAGCGGTAGAGCTTATCGTAGGCTTCCACTATGTATATGATTCCCCATACGACAAGATAGTCTTCGATGTCGGGCATCAGGCATATGCGCACAAGATCCTGACCGGAAGGAAGGAGGCATTCCGGAGAAACAGGAAGAAGGACGGCATAAGCGGCTTCACGCGTATGGCCGAAAGCAGATATGACGCATTCGGGGCTGGACACTCCTCCACATCGATATCCGCGGCGCTGGGACTGGCCACGGCCGCCATGCTGCGGGGTAGCGATGAAAAGGTGGTCGCGCTGATCGGGGACGGGGCCCTGTCCGGAGGTCTGGCGTTTGAAGGACTCAACAATGCAGGCAGCAGCAAGGCCGACCTGCTCGTAATCATCAATGACAACAACATCTCGATAGACAAGAATATAGGGGCAATACACGAACATCTCCTGAAGTTGACCACAGACCCTACATACAACAAGATCAAGACGCATATCTGGAACAGGATCGGTGAAGGGAAATTCAGGAAAGCAATGCAGGAGATGGTCATCAGCGCGAAGTCAACTCTTGTCAAGAAGTCCGGAGGAGACCTGTTCGAAGCCCTCGGTTTCAGATACTTCGGACCGATAGACGGGAATGACATAGGCCAGGTAATAGATACGCTGGAGAAGCTGAAGAAACTCAAGGGCCCGCTTGTGCTGCACACCATAACGACCAAAGGCAAGGGGTTTGCCCCGGCGGAGGAAGACCAGACGGCATGGCATGCCCCGGGGATGTTCGATCCTCAGACAGGAAAGCGAATCACTCCGGCAGGACACAGGGAAAGCCGCTATCAGGACGTGTTCGGAGAAGTGCTGCTGGAACTCGCACGCAAGAATGACAGGATCGTAGGCATCACACCGGCAATGGCTTCGGGATGCGGCATGAACATTCTGGCCAAAGAGATGCCGCAGAGATTCTTCGATGTCGGGATAGAGGAAGAACATGCGGTCACATTCTCTGCAGGCCTCGCCGCCGCCGGCATGAAACCGTTCTGCAACATATATTCGTCATTCTCGCAGAGGGCGTATGACCAGATAATACATGACGCCGCACTGCAGGGACTGGGAGTAGTCCTGTGCTTTGACAGGGCCGGACTGGTCGGTGAAGACGGAGCCACCCATCACGGGAGTTTTGACATTGCGGCATACAGAAGCATACCAGGAATAACAATAGGTGTCCCGCGCAATGAACTTGAGCTTAAGGACATGATGTACACGGCCTCCAGACATTCCGGCGGACCGTTCATCATAAGGTATCCGAGAGGATACGGTGAGGGTGTCGAATGGAGGGACGAAACCTTCCGCGAGCTGCCTCCAGGATACGGGGAGATGCTGACAGACGGCACAGACGTGGCCGCAATATGCGCCGGTCCGGCGGCCAACAGGGCATACGAAGCGGCACTCAGGCTGAAGGCGGAGACCGGGAAGAATCCGGCAGTATATAATATTAGGTATATGAAGCCTGTGGATGTCCGGCTTCTTGAAGAAGCGGCCGGAAGATTCCGGACTATCGTGACCATAGAGGACGGTTGCATGAGAGGAGGTCTCTTCAGCGAGGTGTCCGAATATATAGCCGGGCAGGGATGCAGGTGCAGGGTGCATCCTCTGGGGATTCCGGACAGATTCATAGGGCAGGGCACCCAAAATGAACTGCGGGCGGAATGCGGATATGATGCGGAAGGGATATACAATACTCTGAAAGAGGAAATGATAAAATCTGATGAAAAAAGAGAAAAAGTTTTGGAGAATAAGAAATAATATCTATCTTTGCAGTCCCTTAAGAAACCTCACCAAGGTTTGAGAGTTTCGCCGATGTAGCTCAGTTGGCTAGAGCACGTGATTTGTAATCTCGGGGTCGTGGGTTCGATTCCCTCCATCGG
>CALVDP010000022.1 GCA_944326315.1 uncultured Bacteroidales bacterium | reverse complement strand
GCCCCGGACGCCGATATGCGAATATATGACAAGAATACCGGACAGGCTTTCAGAAAAAGAAAATCCTGACATTTTATTTTTCCGAAAGAAATCTTTTCTTTTTCTGAAAGAAAATTTTCTCTTTCGGTAACAGTAATACAATAATTTGTGTACATCAGAGGAAAATAGGCTGCACCTATTTTGACACAGCAACGAGGCGCTGCAGTATATGTGACCGAAGCCAAATAAAGGGACAAGACCCAGAAATATGAAAGAGAAGCAGAGGTCGGCCTCGCGGAAAAAACGAAAAAACAAACTACAAAAAAGAAATTCCCCCCTTTTTTGAGAATTGGATATCCGAACCCGGACTCCATCTGGATACGAATCAAAAAGAGGGCAGGTCAAAATTTTCAGACCCGCCCTCTTTGATTATGATTTGCAGAATTCCTTAGTCGTTCAGAGAAAATCTCTTGAATGAAAGAATCTTTGCATCCTTGTCTACGCCTGCAAGATAGTCCTTGACTGAAATCTTGCCGTCTCCCATCTGATATTCCTGCTCTTCGAGTGTATTCTCCTTGAAGAACTTGTTCAGACGGCCGTTGGCGATGTTGTTGATCATTGCCTCAGGAAGATTTGCAGATTTCTCTGCTGAGACAGTCTTGATAATCTCGCGCGCCTGGTCAGCCTGCTCAGGTGTAATCCAGCCCTTTGCAGTATTGGACTCGATGTGGTCCTCGCTGTCAACATGAGCAGGATTGATGCCTGCCTTCTCAAGGGCGGCATTCACAGCCTTCTTCACAAGCTCCTCCTTAGTCTTCTCCACAGCCACTGCAAGCTCGTTGTCAATGACGTTCTGAGGAACGGATTCCTTGTTCACTGCCACCGGATTCATAGATGCCACCTGCATCGCGATACCCTTGCCGGCCTCAGCAGGGATCTCCTTGCTGAATGCTACTATGGCAGCGAGTTTGCCGTTGATCTTGTGGATATATGAAGATATGTAAGGAGCCTCTACGCATGCATAATATGCAATGGAATGCTTCTCACCTGTCTTGCCGGTCTGCTCTGTGACAGCTGCCTCGACAGTACGTCCGTCTGCAAGGGTGCAAGACTTGAGAGCCTCGGCATCTGCAGGGAACTGAGCTATGGCTGCATCAGCGATAGCGTTTGCAAGGGCCTGGAACTCTTCGTTCTTGGCCACGAAGTCAGTCTCGCATCCGAGAGCCACGAGAATAGCCTTGTTGCCCTCGACCTTGGCGATAGCCGCTCCTTCAGAAGTTTCCCTGTCAGCCCTTTTGGCTGCAACGAGCTTGCCTTTCTCACGAATGATTTCCTGCGCCCTGTTATAGTCGCCGTTAGCCTCTACAAGGGCTTTCTTGCAGTCCATCATTCCGGCACCTGTCATTTTACGTAATTTAGCTACGTCAGCTGCTTTGATTTCCATAATATTCTCAAGAATTTAGAATGTTTGTACTATTCGGCCTTGGCTTCTGCCTCCGGTGCCTCTTCTGCTGCCGGAGCCTCCTCCGGTTTGGCTGCAGGGGCAGCCTCTACAACAGTCTCGGCATCATCGGACTTAACCTTGCGGGAGCGGAGCTTCTTTCCTGCAGACGGCTGTGCGTCGTTCTGCTCGGGAACTTCCTTCTCTTTCTCCAGCTTCCTTTCGCTCAATCCTTCAGATACGGCCTGGCAAAGTACGTCAATGATGTAAGAAATGGATTTTGCGGCATCGTCATTGGCCGGAATCACATAATCTATAGGAGTAGGATCGCAGCAAGTATCAACCATAGCGATAACCGGGATATTCAGACGATTAGCCTCCTTGACTGCATTCATTTCTTTCTGTACATCTACGACGAAAAGGGCTGAAGGAAGACGGCTCATATCCTTGATGGAGCCGAGGTTCTTCTCAAGCTTAGCCCTCTGGCGTGTAATCTGGAGACGCTCACGCTTGGCGAGAGTGTCGAAAGTACCATCCTCTATCATCTTGTCGATGGTATTCATCTTCTTGACAGCCTTTCTGATGGTAGGGAAATTCGTAAGCATTCCGCCCGGCCATCTTTCTGTCACATACGGCATGTTGACAGATGCAGCCTTCTCGGCCACAATCTCCTTTGCCTGTTTCTTGGTAGCCACGAAAAGTATCTTGCGGCCTGAGCGTGCAAGCTGTTTCATAACATTCGCGGCCTCATCAATCTTTACTATACTTTTTTGCAGGTCGATGATATGGATCCCGTTCTTCTGGTCGAATATATAAGGAGCCATCTTAGGATTCCACTTCCTGGCAAGGTGTCCGAAGTGAACACCGGCATCAAGAAGCTCCTGGAAATTTGTTCTTGGCATTGTAATTAATTTTTTACTTGTTCTACTTTCCCCCAGGCTGTTGCCTCTTCGCCTGAGAGCGTTCTACATCAATCCGGAGTAACGGACAATGCCGGTCTCCTGAATTTTACACAGCCTCGCCAAATCCGGGCAGCTCCCGGAGATTCCCATCTCCGCAAGAGATCCGCAGGATTTTCAAAGCGGACTGTACAGTCATGTAAATCGTCAGACAGACATTAACGTTTGCTGAACTGGAAGCGCCTACGTGCACCAGGCTGACCAGGCTTCTTTCTCTCGACTTCGCGTGCATCGCGGGTAAGGAATCCATTGGATTTCAATGCCGGACGATAAGCTTCCTTATCGACTTCGCAAAGTGCGCGAGCGATTCCGAGCCTGATTGCCTCAGCCTGACCTTTGATTCCGCCTCCGTCGACATTTACCTTCACGTCAAACTGTCCTGCCGTTCCGGTCACTTCAAAAGGCTGGTTCACGATATAACGGAGCGCGTCTTCTTTGAAATAGTTGTTGATTTCACGACCATTAATGGTGATGTTGCCTTTGCCAGCAACGACATAAACACGAGCGACTGCCGATTTACGTCTTCCAAGGGCGTTTACTGATTTCATCCTCTGCTTAAATTTCGTTTAACTTGATTGTCTTTGGTTTCTGGGCCTCGTGCGGATGCTCGCCTCCCTGATAGAGGTAAAGGTTGTTGATGAGCTTGGCCCCGAGGCGGTTCTTAGGAAGCATGCCTTTAACGGCCATCCTGATAAGTTCTGTCGGCCTCTTCTTCATGATTTCCTTCGGTGTAGTGAAACGCTGTCCGCCCGGATATCCGGTATGACGCACGTACACCTTGTCGGTCATCTTCGTCCCGGTAAGCTTTATCTTGTCAGCATTGATGATGATGACATTGTCTCCGCAGTCCATGTGCGGAGTGTAGCTTGGCTTGTTCTTCCCGCGAAGCACAAGCGCAACCCTGGATGCAAGACGGCCCAGAACCACGTCTGTGGCATCAATCAGAACCCACTCTTTTTTGATATCGCCGGCTTTCAGCGATACTGTCTTGTAGCTTTGTGTGTCCACTGTCTTGATCTTTAAATGGTTAATACTAAAAATTGCGATCCCTATCCTATATAGGGGGTGCAAAGGTAAGAATAATTTTCCAAAACACAAAACCGGTGCAGCCCAAAAACTCCGTAAAAGGTTTTCAGGCTACACCTTATATCTGAAAAAGGATGAAAAACCGCTGGACGGAATACCGGCGGATCAGATCGACAGGATATTAAGCACGTTTATCAGCTCCTTGTCTATCGGTTTGTCCTTCTTGATGGCCTTGGAGAACGGCACATACACTATCTGGTCGTTGGAGATGCCGATCATCACGTTTCTCTGTCCTTCCAGGAGAGCATCGATGCTCGCTGTCCCGAGACGGCTCGCAAGAATCCTGTCAAAGGCGCTCGGCTTTCCTCCCCGCTGCAGATGTCCGAGTATGGTCACACGCACGTCATACTGCGGATATTCGTTCCTGACCCTGTCGGCATAATGCATGGCACCACCGACGCCGTCCTTGGAAGCCTCCGCCACAATGACGATGCTGCTATTCTTGCTCTTTCTCACTCCCCTGCTTATGAACTGCTCCAGCTGGTCGATATCAGTCTGGTCTTCAGGGATGATGGCTGCTTCCGCACCGGCGGCGATGGCACTGTTCTGCGCCAGGAAACCGGCATCGCGGCCCATGACCTCTATGAAGAAAATACGGTCGTGGGAAGTCGCCGTGTCCCTGATCTTGTCCACGCACTCCACTATCGTATTCAGCGCTGTATCATATCCTATTGTGGAATCCGTGCCGTACAGGTCATTGTCTATCGTCCCCGGAAGCCCTATGCACGTGATGTCGTGTTCCTGGGCCAATGCCTGCGCCCCTGCCAGAGAGCCGTTTCCTCCGATGACCACAAGGGCGTCTATACCGTTGGCCACAAGATTGTCATACGCCTTGGCCCTGCCGGCCTCAGTCATGAACTCCATGGAGCGTGCCGTCTTCAGTATGGTACCGCCGCGCTGTATGGTGCTGCTGACGCTCTCTGTCGTAAGGTCCTTGATTTCATTGTTTATGAGTCCCTCGTATCCACGATAGATACCCTTGACTTTCCATCCGTTATATATAGCTGCACGGGTCACGGCCCTGATGGCAGCATTCATTCCGGGAGCATCACCTCCTGAGGTGAGTATTCCTATTGTCGAGATTTTCCTGGCCATAATAATATTGTACCTTTGAATATCCTTTTATACATCAATATCTTTCCATCTCACGTCTGAGATCCTTCTCCTTGATGGACTGCCGCTTGTCATACTCTTTCTTTCCTCTGGCAAGGGCAATCTGAAGCTTGGCATAGCCGTTGTCCGCAATGAAAAGCTTCACGGCCACGATCGTCAGCCCCTTCTCCTTGACTGCACGCTGGAGCTTGGACAGTTCCTTCTTCTTGAGGAGGAGCTTCCTGTCCCGTCTCGGATCATGCTTTCCCCAACTGCCCCAATGATATTCGGCCACATGCATGTTCTTGACATACAGTTCTCCATTGTTGAAATAGCAGAATCCGTCCACAAGGGAAGCCTTGCCGGCACGGATGGACTTGATCTCTGTCCCTGTCAGCACGATACCGGCAATGTAGGTCTCTATGAATTCATAGTCAAAAGAGGCCCTCCTGTTCCTGATTTCTACTTTGCTTTTCGCTTTCGGCATACAAACCAATGTTTCGGAATCTGCAAATTTATATGCAGTTTTCGTTTTATCAAATAAAATCCGCAACAAACAAAACAACAAACAACAAATAAAACAAGGCTGTGCTGTTTTGAGGATTTTTGTAATTTTGCCCTTCAGGCCGATCCTTCGACGGATGTCACCACGGCCAGAAACGAGACAGAGCCGGACATGAAGACAAAAGCCATACCAGCCGCAGGTGTGCCGCCCATGGCGGAATTGCCGCAGGCAGAAGAAATAAGGACAGACGAGATTATACGTAAATACCTTGACGGGAGTATCGACCTGATATGCGTGCTCGGGCCTACAGCCTCGGGAAAGACCGCATACGCCGTAAGGCTGGCGCAAGAAATACGGAAGATGGCCCGAAGCGGCATCATCGCCGGAGGCATCGGAGCCGAGATAATTTCCGGGGACTCCAGGCAGGTGTACAGAGGCATGGATATCGGCACGGGGAAAGACCTGGAAGAATACGGGGACATTCCCTACCATCTGATAGATATAGCGGATGCCGGCGAAAAATACAACATCTACCAGTATCAGAAGGATTTCGAGAAAGCGTGGAACAATATAAGGGAAAGAGGCAATATTCCGATACTGTGCGGAGGTTCCGGGCTTTACATAGAAGCGGCTACGATGGGATATTCCCTTCCCGACGTCCCGGCGGACAACGCTCTGAGAGAAGAACTTGAAAAAGAGGATATGGAGACGCTGGCACGAAGGCTCGAATCACTGAAGACCCCGCACAATTCGACGGATTTCGACACGAAAAAAAGACTGATACGTGCCATAGAAATAGCTGAATACGAGAAAAATCGCCCGGTGACACGTACAGCGTCCCTGCCGAAACGCACATACTTCATAGGCACACTTGTCAGCAGGGAGGAACGCAACAGAAGGATAGACAAGCGGCTCGACGCCAGGCTTGAAGAAGGAATGGTGGATGAAGTGCGCAGGCTTCTCGACAGCGGGCTGAAGGCTGAAGACCTGATATATTACGGACTTGAATACAAATTCGTCACCCTGCATATCACAGGTGTGCTAAGCTATGATGAGATGAGACATCTGCTTGCCATTGCCATACATCAGTTCGCAAAGCGCCAGATGACATGGTTCAGAGGCATGGAACGCAAGGGAGTGCGGATACACTGGACCGGAGTCTGATGCCTGTCCCGGCCTCACACCGCACATTTCACCGCTCCCAAAGGTCAGGATCCCATTCCGGGCTGACATAGGGTCCCTCATGGTCAATAGTGAAGGCAAGGTAGGTTATCGGAAGCCCCTGTGCAAGATACTGTTTCTCATAAAATGTCTGCACCTCGAACAGAGCATCGACAGCATCCTTCCCGCAGACAGAAGATATGCGGCTGGAGTACAGAGCCTCCCTGTCCTTGCCGTAGATATCCGTGGCACAGGCCAGTATCTTCAATCCGTTCTGTTCAGCTACAGCCCTCGAATATTCATGAAGATAACGGCTGTCCGTTTTCAGATGGACGATGCCTCCCGGTTTCAGAAAATTCCTGTATCTGGACAGGAAGAGAGGGGAAGTGAGGCGTTTCTTCTCCCTGCCAATCTGCGGATCCGCGAATGTTATCCATATTTCAGACACCTCCCCGGGCCCGAACAGTGACTCGATGAATTCAATCCTTGTCCGAAGGAAGCCCACGTTCGGAAGACTGTTCTCATGTGCGAACTTAGCTCCTTTCCACAGACGTGCACCCTTGATATCGACTCCGATATAATTGAATGACGGGTTTCTCAGCCCGAGGTCTACCGTATATTCGCCCTTGCCGCAGCCCAGTTCCACCACCAGAGGACGGCTTTCCTTGAAAAAACTGCCGTTCCAATGGCCTTTCAGGGGATGGTCACACCCCAGCACCTCTGACGTAGCCGGCTGTATGAGACATGAGAAAGTCTCATTCTCCCGAAATTTGCGTAATTTGTCTTTTCCGCTCATTGATTCTGCTGGCCTTGGTTGTTTTTCCTGGACTTCTGTGGTCTGTTTGTCTTGCCTTCTTCCGGCTTGCGCTGGCGGCTCTTCCTCTTCTTCTTGCGATTGTCATCAAAACGGGTGATGCTGTCATCCCCTACCGCAGTGACAAATTCAAGTCCTGCCGGCTCCGGCTCTGTCTTGAGGGATTCCGGCTTCTCGCCGCGCTTGTTCATGCGCAATATGTCCATGACATCCGATGCCGCCAGAGGATAGAGATTCGCAAAACTCTTGGGATCATACGAGAAATACATCACTTCCCTGAGGATGTCTGTCTTCATCAGGTAGGCAAGTCCGTCCTGGAATTCAAGAGGGTTCGCCACCTTGGGTATCCTCGACTGTGCATCCAGGTAGGCTGCAGTCTCATAATTGAGGCAACATTTCAGTTTCCCGCACTGTCCTGCAAGCTTCTGTGGGTTCAGGGAAAGATCCTGGCATTTCGCTGAAGCTGTCGTTATGGACTGGAAGGACGAAATATAGTTCGAGCAGCACAACTCGCGTCCGCAGACACCGAGACCACCTATGAGGCCGGCCTCCTGACGCGCGCCGATCTGTTTCATTTCTATCCTGATACGGAATTCCTCCGCGAAGACCTTGATCAGCTGACGGAAGTCCACCCTGCCGTCGGCTATATAGTAGAATATGGCTTTGGTACCGTCCCCCTGAAACTCGACATCGCCTATCTTCATCTCCAGCCCGAGCTCTGCGGCAATCTGTCTCGCCCTTATCATCGTCTCGTGTTCCCTGGCAATCGCTTCCTGCCACTTCTCTATGTCAAAAAGCTTGGCCTTGCGATATATGCGTTTAAGTCCGGCAGTCTCAGGATCAATCTTCTTGCAGAGCATCTGCCTCGCTACCACAGGACCTTCAAGGGTGACTATTCCAAGGTCGTGGCCGTTCGTGGCCTCCACTATCACCAAATCGCCCATCTTGACTGTCTGGCCGGAAGCATTGACATATATGCCCTTGCGCGTGTTCTTGAACCGCACTTCAAAATAGTTCCTGTATTTTTCCTGCACCACGCCTGGAAGCCAGTCATAAACCTCCAGCTTGCAGCATCCGGGCCTGTATGTGCATTTCAACTCACCCTCGGAATCCCTTTCGACAATGCAACCACGGGAGCAGTCGAACTGTTTGGCCTCGTTAGTATCAAAACCTTCCATAATAATGATCAAAAAATTAAAAACATCTGCCCGGCCAGGTCACAGAACACAATCTTGGCGTTTACATTGCGGTCAAGCAGCAATGCGGCCCTGTCAACCAGATCCATTGCCTTGCGGCAGAATGTCTTTCCTGCCTTTTCCGCCAACCGGGAATAAAACTCAGGCTCATCATGTACGGCAAAGGCAATTTCAGGCATTTTCTGCTGGAACATGAATATTTTCCGCAGACAGCTACCTGCAAATATACAAAAAGCTTTCTGTTTTTCACGGGAATCAAGGGCCGACATCATGTCAGCGGCATCCAGCACCGACTGAAGATCCCTGGCAGCAAGCCCTTCGGCAAGCATCCTGAAGATATCCATGAATTCATTATATTCCTCACGCTCCCCCATGGCATTGAGGGCGGCGCCGAGGCTGCCGCCGGAAGCGGAAGCCAGCTCTTCGGCCGAAGCATGATCTAAACCTGTCTTCGACACGAGGACATCGGCGAGCGTATCCTTAGGAAGAGGGAGCACCCTGTAGCTCTGGCACCGTGAAAATATCGTCTGCAGCACCCTGTCCGGATTGTGCGTGACAAAAACGAAAATGGTTTTCTCCGGCGGTTCCTCCACCGACTTCAGAAGCTTGTTGGCCGTCTCCGCGTTCATTTTTTCCGGCAGCCACATCACGACAGCCCTGTAGCCGTTTCCGATTGCCGCCAAAGACAGCTTCTCCAATATGAATCTGGCCTCCGCTATGGCAATGACACCGGACTTGCCTTCTATACCGAGAGTCGAATACAGCTCAGATTCAAGAAAGTATGGGTTCTTCAGCACGAGTCCGCGCCACAGATCAAGGAAAGCTTCCGATGTCGGCTTCTGGACATCGGTCTTCCTGCTGCTGTTCACCGGATAGATGAAATGCGTATCTGGATGCACCAGGCCCGATATCTGCCTGCACGACTGGCATTCTCCGCAGGAATCCCCGTCATGGCGATGGGTACAGTTCAGATACTGGATGAAAGCAAGAGCAAGAGACAAGGCTCCGCAGCCTTCATTCTCATACAGGAGCATGGCATGGCTGACCCGTCCGGAATCGGCCATGGATACAAGGGCCTTCTTCAGCCCTTCATTTCCCGGTATGTCGGCAAAGCGCATAAAACTTCGTTACTGATCCCTGTCATATTCAAGAGTCCAGGACTGCCGGCAGACATTGTCACACCGTCCGTCTGGCCACATAGTCAGTCATTTCTTCAAGATAGAGCCTCGACCTTGTCTGCGGCAGACGGGAGATTGCCTCCTTGGCGCTCCTTATATAGTCGTCAAGCCTCTTTTCAGCGTAGGATATGCCACCCTTCTCCCTTACAAAATCCAGAATTTCACTCTTATATTCCGGATGTCCGGCTATACCGTCCACCTTCGACCTTATGGCAGCCTCTTCCGCAGCTGTCGAATTACGGAAGGCGCCGAGCAGAGGCATAGTGATTTTCTGTTCCAGGATATCCACCCCCACCGGCTTGCCTATGGCAGGATCCATCGAGTAGTCGAATATATCGTCCCGTATCTGGAAAGCGATGCCGAGCGATACGGCATATTGTTTCACTGCAGCTTCCGCCTCCCCGGATGCATTGACGGAAATGGCGGCAGCAATGGCAGCAGCCTCGAACAGTGATGCCGTCTTGCTGAATATTATCCTCAGATAGTCGTCTTCCACCGTATTGCCGCTCTGTGCCTTCTGGAGCTGAAGCATCTCGCCCTCAGTCAGATGTGTCAGAGTCCTTGAAAAAATGGAAATAAGCCGTGGCCCGAAATGTTCCGCAGACTGTATCTCGTTCATCGCAGCCACCAGCCAATAGTCTCCCACAAGGACTGAAACAGACGGTCCCATAAGGCTGTTGAGCGTAGGATTTCCCCGTCTGCAGTCACTCTCGTCCGCCACGTCGTCATGCAGAAGAGTGGCGTTATGCAGAAGTTCAGCCGCAGCCGCCACCCTGATACTGTCTTCAGGCAATGCCCCGTCTCCGGAACAAGCCTTGGCCACAAGCAGGGCAAGCAATGGCCTGAGCTGCTTCCCCGAATGGGAAAGGATCATGTCATTGGTGGAATTGAGCAAGTCGATATCGCTTTTCAGCGCATCGGCAATATGTTCGCCGACCCTCTCCCAATCCTTGCCGCAAAAGTTCTTCAAATCTTTTATATCCATGTCACATCTGACTGTTTAGGCGGCTAAGTTTGCACAGGTCCGAGGGCTTATCCGTGACTGCCTCAGAACAAGATTGCCGCCGTAAGCGTGAAACCACCGAATTTTCCTCTCTCGAAAGAATTTCTCAGAAGAGTACCGAATCCTCCGTCGATATCGGATTTGAGGTCCACAAGGGAACCGAGGTTCCAGTTGTACCGGCCGATAACCTGGAATTTCCAGATTTCAAGGCCGACACCTACTCCTATACCGTATTCCCAGCGGCTGATGCTGCTGGAAGACCATGTATTCTTGATGATATCCGCACCCGGGACGCTGAGCTTGTTGTTCAATCCGTACCCGACAAACGGGGTCACATCAAGGAAGGGTCTGAAAAGCAGGAGATCCGGTCCCCACTGCACCGACACAGGCAATTCAAGGTAACCAACAGACAAGTCACCGGTAGGTGCGTCAGGTATCTGGTCGAAGGCGAACTTGGATCCCTTGACATTATATATCAGGGAAGGCTGTATGGAGAAGCCGAGAGGCAAGCGCACCTGGACTGTGCCGCCGACATGATACTGGGTCATGTTCTCCCCTTTCAGGACATCCTTGCTCAGCTTGGAGAATGTAGCGCCTCCGATAACACCGAAGCCCACCTGTGCAGATGCTGCGAAAGTACCTGCAAACATAAGCGACAGCACTGCTGCCGCTATCATTATCATCCTTTTCATGGCGTCAGAGAAGTGCGTCCAACTTGGCTGTGATTTCACTTTTCGGCACTGCGCCTACGAGACGGCCGACAAGTTCTCCTCCTTTGAAGAAAAGAAGAGTCGGGATGTTCCTGATCCCGTATTTCATCGGAGTATCGGATGCCTCGTCCACATTGCACTTGCATATAACGGCCTTGCCCTCATATTCATTTGCGATCTCTTCGACTGTCGGGGCAAGCATTCTGCATGGTCCGCACCATGTCGCCCAAAAATCTATCATGACAGGCTTGTCAGAAGCCAGGATCTCCGCGATATTCGCGTCTGTAACTATTTTTTCCATAATCGTTTCTGTATTGTTAAATTAAACATAAGTCGGTTTCACTGCATGCTGCGGGATGGCTCGGCCGCCTTCCCTGCCCTCCGACAGTAAACATGCAGGACAAATATAATCAGAAGCCGAGAGTAATGCAAATGAACTTGTTCAATTTGCATTACCGAGGCGCCACCGAATATGTGGCCGCAGGCCAAATATACGCAGAAGCCGAGAGTAATGCAAGCTTGCTTGCGATTACCGAGGCGCAACAGTATAAATGACGAAGTCAAATATCACAGAAGGCCGAAATGACGCACGGCAGCGACAATCCCGTCCTCATCCACCGTAGACGTCACATAGTCGGCATGCGCCTGTACATCAGGTACGGCATTGCCCATAGCCACCCCTATACCGGCATATTCCAGCATCTCCACATCATTCCCTCCGTCACCGAAAGCCATCACCTCATCTTTCCGTATCCCGTAGCGTGAAATAATCCTCTCTATACCTTCAGCCTTGGATATGTTCTCCGGATCAATGTCAGTGAATTCAGGATGCCAGCGTGCCGTGACCGAGTGCTTCAGTACAGGGGTCAGATACCTGTCCTCAGTCGCACGGTCCACGAATATCGTGAACTGGCAGACCGGCTTGCTGGCATAAGGAGCAAGCGGAGATGGCACAGGATGAGGCAGACGTATCATTTCAAAAACCCTCTCTGTAAGATCGTTGCTGCAATTCATCACTATCTCTTTTTCCGCAAAAGCCACGCACGGAACATTGTTTTTCTCTGCGAAATCCACTACTGCAGCGGCATCGTCACTGTCAAGCGGCCGGCTGTATATGACCTCGCCTTTGTCATAGATAAGCGATCCGTTCATACAGACATAACCGTCAAACGGGAAGCCGCTGAGATTATCCATGATAAGCAGATGCCTGCCGCTTGCTATGAACAGTTTTATTCCCTTATCCTTCAAGCAGTACAAGGCGTCAAGGGTCGTCCTGGAGATCTCATGCGTCCTGAAACTGACCAGAGTCCCGTCTATATCAAAGAAAATTGCCTTTACCATAAATATTCACGCCAGTTCGACGAATTATTTTACTTGGTATCAGGGATTCTGCCGAACTGACGTTACGTTTTCTCAGGAATCCCTTCTTATTTACGTGTCATCCTTTCAAATTCCCTGAAATCCAATCTTTCATTTCATCGGATTCACGTTGATTGCGGCTACGCCATGTCCGCCTCCTCCCAGTCTGTCCCGAACCACTCGAATTCTCCGCCCCATATATCCAGAAAGCGCATGAAACCGTCATGACCGATGACAACGCTTGCAGTATTGTCACATGGGTGGAAGCTCAGCCTTTCCGCATTCCGCAAGTCACTGTCAAGAAACAGCTTGACCCTGTGGCCGTTCCCGTAGAGTTCCCGAGGATCAGGATTCTCCGGAGCGATATCATTTATCAGTCCGAACGGGGATACCGAACCTGGAGCCAGACCAAGGCATCTTTCCATCCGTTCGGCAGAAGCGAATGAAAGCTTCCCCTG
Organism: uncultured Bacteroidales bacterium; assembly: GCA_944326315.1. Classification (GTDB taxonomy): domain Bacteria; phylum Bacteroidota; class Bacteroidia; order Bacteroidales; family UBA932; genus Cryptobacteroides. The sequence goes on along the minus strand of CALVDP010000022.1, from coordinate 23,029 downwards.
ACGGAGCTTGTGTTCCAATGCATGTATGTCCAATGTCTTGTGGCATTCCAGCACGACAAGATAATGCCTGTTGCCCTTGTGATTCCTGAAAAACAGATTCTTGCAATGAGTAGAATCCAGATTCTTCCAGTATTTCAGAGCTTCCTCTATCGTCGGCAGCGGCGGATGGGTATAAAGCTCATACGGAATGGAATACCCATCCAGGAAAGAAAGCACTTTGTCAATCCTGGGATTCCCGGTCATGATGCCGGCCTTCTCCTTGTGTGCCTCCATATTATTTGTTCAGGCTTCTGGCATAATGCGTCGGCTGTGGCTTCGGCTTCTGCGGATGTACTATTTTCGCAGGCTTGCCCCATTTCAGGCTATATACCAGTATACCTATGCCGATCAGGATAAAAGGTATGCTGAGGAGCTGCCCCATATTCAGGACCATGTTCTCCTCGAAGCCCACCTGAGGCTCCTTGATAAATTCTATAAGGAAACGCATGCCGAACAGGACAATGAAGAAGATACCCACTATCGTACCTCTCTTGAGCTTGTCGAGACGGTATTTGTACATGCACAGAAGCGCAATCCCGAGTATTGTGTAGCTCAAGGCTTCATACAGCTGGGTCGGATGCTTGGGCTCGGTCTCGCCCCTGAGCTCAAAGACAAAGCCCCAGGGCAATCCCGTGACATCGCCGTAAATCTCCGAATTGAAAAGGTTTCCCAGACGTATAAGCGCTCCCGCGAAGCATACGGCAATGCACAGCCTGTCCAATATCCACAACAGGTCGAAATCATATTTCCTGCCGTAATGGTGTGCGTACCACCACATGGCCAGAAACAGTGCAATAGTGCCTCCGTGACTTGCCAGGCCTCCCTTCCACGGCATGAAAATCTCCCAGAAGCCCTGCCAGCTGCCGAAATAGTAATCCGGCTGGTAAAAGATACAGTGCCCGAGCCTTGCGCCTACAATAGTGGCTATAAGCAATGTATAAAGCAGAGGATCAAGCAATGAAAGCGGAAGTCCTTCCCTCTTGAAAAACCACTTGAAAATAAACCATCCGAGTACGAATCCTGACACGAAAAGTATGGAATACCAACGGATGGACATCGATCCAATGTGGAATATCTCCGGGTCTACATTCCAGTATACTGTAAGAAAATCCATCATGAACTTAAAGTTTAAATTTACCGGTCCTGGTCCTCCGCAGACTCCGGGCATCCGCCAGACAGGACTGGAGCCGGCACCTCCGGAAGACAATCCTGCAAAGGTATCAATTTTCAGCGAAATACAAGGAGAATGTCGCTAAATACATTACCGGCAAGCCTGGCTATGTGGTCTCTTTTTGAGGGTGAGTTAAATTTATCTTCTCATCTAATCTGTATGCAGATGGTGACATTCCATACTTTTTCTTGAAACTTACAGAAAAATGCGCTGCATTGACATAGCCGGTGGCATCCATTATTTCTTGTATTGACAGACTTGTTTCTTTCAGCATGCGTGCTGCTATATGCAGACGTACTGTATGAAGGTATTTAGAAGGGGACATGCCCGTAGCGGACTGGAGTTTTCTGTAAAGACTTGATCTGCTCAGTCCCAGCATTGAACAGAATTGTCCAACATCAAGGTCAGGATCTGAGATTTTCGATGCGACTGTTTCATTGAGTTTCAACAGAAATTTCTCGTCAGACGACTGGACATCTATTCCCATATTCTTGAATGTCAGATTATGGGCATAAAGATTTTTTAGATTTTCCCGAGAGGAAAGAATGTTGGATATCTTGAGCGCCAGAGTGTTTACATTGAACGGTTTTGTAATATAGTCATCGGCTCCCAGTTTCAGTCCCTCATGCATTTGGATAGCAAGTGCCCTGGCGGTAAGAAGTATTACAGGAATATGACACAAACTTGGATCTGATTTAATTTCACTGCAGAGTTCAAGCCCGTTCATTACAGGCATCATAATGTCGCTTACTACCAGTACTGGCATTGCCGATTTTACAGCAATGAGTCCCTGTCTTCCGTCAGGAGCCTGCACTACCTTGAAATATCCGGACAAAACCGATACCATGTATTCCCGCAATTCCCTGTTGTCTTCCACTATAAGTACCGTTTCGCTCTTGAATGGTTTTATGTAAGTATGAAGGTCTTTATTCTCTTTGTAATATCTGTTTATGTTTTCGCTGTCCTGATAGTTTCTGGTGATTTCAGATTCATTGAAATGCTCTCGCCCTGCAGGAATGAGAACTGTGAATAATGCTCCGCCCTCCTGTCTGTTTTCAGCCCATAACGTCCCGTGATGAAGCCGTACGATCTCTGCAGACAGCGCCAGGCCTATTCCTGTGCCTCCTTTTTCTTCTGATACCTGGAAAAAAGGCTCGAATATTTTTTCCAGAGCATCTTCAGGGATTCCCGGACCAGTATCTTCTATTTTTATCCTAAGGAATCTGTCTGGTTTTCTACTATATGCTCCGGGTGTAATTCGTCCGATACTTGAAGCGTAGTCACCAGATACATAATCAAGACTCATTTTTATCTTTCCTCCGTCCGGAGTGTACTTGAATGCATTTGAAAGTATGTTCATCAACACTCTTTCGAACAATGACCTGTCGTACCAGATATCTGTCGGCACTTCACCTTCTTCTATACGGAAATCTATTTTGTGAAGTCGTGCAAGTGAATTGAATGATAGCTTTATTTCTCTGGCAAAACCAATGAAGTCACCTTCTGATACATTGATTTTAAGGGATTCGTTCTCTTTTTTTCTGAATGCCAGGAGTTGGTCGAGAAGAAGCCGCATCCTGTTCAGGTTGTTGTTGAGTGTCTTGAACGAATCGATAGTCATCTTGGAGGTGTCGTCGGTCTGAATAACTTCCTCAACTGGTCCCTGGACAAGCATGAGCGGCGTTCTGAGTTCATGGGAGAATTTGGTGAACATGTCGATTCTTGCTTGGAAGAAGGCTTTTTCATTCTGTTTCGATATCATCTGATGCCGTAAATCCTGACGCATCAACAGATAATGTACGATAAATGTGCCGGCAAGGGAAAAAATAAGAAGATAGAAGACGAATGCGTACCAGGAAAGCCAGAAAGGAGGATGTATGTGTATCGGTATTTCCGTGGCGGCGCTATTCCATATTCCGTCATTGTTTGCTCCTTTTACTTTGAACACATATTTTCCGGGGGACAGATTGGCGTAGCTTATCGAACGAACGTTATCCATGAAAGTCCACGAGGTATCTTTCGTACCTTCAAGCATGCATGCATATATATTCTGTTCAGGATATATATAATTCAGTGTAACATATCTGAATGTCAGACTATTTCTTCGCCCCGACAATGAGATGCCTTTTCTTTCCGAAAGAGTGTATGGCACATTGTTAACTATAACGGATTCCACCAGTACCGGCGGTGTACTCGTGTTGTTCTGAAGATTGTCCGGTCTGAACGAAACGAAGCCGTTGTCACCTCCAGCATATATTACTCCTTCATCCGACATTGTTGCCGAAGATACGGAAAACTCTTTTATATTCAGATCCCTGGTTTGAGAATAGGTATTCAATACCTTGAAATTTCTGTCAAGCCTCGATATTCCGCCGTGAGTTATGACCCAAATATTATCATCATTGCCTTCGATGATCGAACATATCATGTCATCGTTAAGTCCCTCATCTCTTGTAATCCTTGAAAAAAACTTCTCGTTGCATTTCAGAATGCTCAGACCTCCATCGTATGAGCCTACCAAGAGGTTGCCTTTTTTGTCTATTTTGATTGTTGATATCATCTTGCCGGTAAGATATCTGCCGTCCTCAAGCACATAGTGGTGCATCAGTTTGCCATCATATCGGTAAAGACCGTCAGCTTTTGTTCCTATGTAGAGTCCGTCTCCGGAATTCAGCAGTGCGGATACCTGCGAGATTTTGCCCGTATTTGTATCAGCAAAACGATATTTTACAAAACCAAATCCTGGCCGAAGCTCCCATATTCCTTCGGACGAATATGTCCCTGCAAGGATTTTTTCTCCCATCTTTATGATTGAATAGACAGGTGGAGAACCGGGTATTCCGTATTTGGCGATGTATTTTCTACCCTTTATGTCGAAAACATAAACCCAGCCTGAATACAGCCCGATATAAATGGCCCCGTCCGAAAAAAACATGCTTTTGACATTGTTGTCTCTGAATGTATTTCCGCTATGACTTATACATGGATAACTCTGCCAGGTATCCTTAATCATATCATAAGTTACAAGGCCTCTGCCTTCCGTACCCATATATAATATATCGTCATATACTGTCATAGGTCCCGTTGTCCCTGCTGCCAATTTGTCTTGAGGCAATCTGTGCTGCTTGAACCTGTCTATGTATGGATGCGAGTATCCTATACCCTCTGAGTATGTTCCGACCCACAATCCCCCCTGATTGTCCACAAACAGGGATTCTATCGGGCAGTTTGTAAACTGATGCCCGGCACTGTACGTACATTTCCGTATTCTGTCATAAACCATAAGTCCGCTGTTTGTTCCCAGAAGCATACATCCGTTCTGCATCATGGACATCGCCCTAACTTCATTCTTGATAATCGATAAGTTGCCGGGGAAATCGTAGAAGTCCAAGCGCTCCCATGTAGCAGTGTCTATACGCACTATGCCGTTTTTATAAGAAGAAAGCCATAGCTTGTTTTCATTGTCTGCATACAGCATGTCGACAGAATTGCCAGAACCGTCATCGTTATTGAAGGGAGAATAATACGATACTTTGTCCCGCGCTATAAGCCAGAGACCTGAATACGTTCCGACAAAGACCGTATCTCCGAGTTCCTCGATATCGTTTACCCTACCTTTGATTTCCTCAACTTTCGAGAATGAGTCTGCGACCGGATCGAATATATACAGTCCGCTGAAACATCCTACGAATATTCTGCCGGAAGATCTGTTTATATGCAGAACTTTGATATGATTGGTTTCTCCGAACGGCTGATTTTTATCAATGAGGTAGCGTCGGAATTTGCCTGTGTCAAGATTGAGCATGTTCAATCCGAAACCGGTTCCGACCCATATATTACCGTTCATATCCTCATCAATACATCTTATATAGTTACTGCTTAAAGAAGTACTGTCGTCTTGCCTGTGGAAATAATGATCGAATTTCTGCCCATCGAATCTGTTCAATCCGTCTCTCGTTCCAAACCACATATATCCTCTACTATCCTGGAATATAGTCAAGACCGACAGTTGCGAAAGCCCTTCAGTCGTAGTGATGTTCATGAAGTCATATCGGACCGGTGCTTCATCCGTCCGGCTGTATGCAGGCATCGCCATGGCAGCCATAGCCATAATTATAAAAGCAAGTTTCATAGCTGTGACTATTTCATATTTCAAAGGATATACGAAGTTAACAAAATATGCGATGGCCTATCGAACAAATCTCAGTATTTCACTTCCTGCCAGTAAAAACGCTCCTATTCCGTAAACGTCCGTGGATTCCATGCCGACAGAAGCCGGGGCCGCTCCGACCGGTTGTATATAACCGAGCTTCCCGTCTTGGCTGACACAAGATACAAGTGAGGCCCAGCCTTTTTCCAATACTCTGGAATATTCTTCAACTGCAAGCAGCCCGTTGTTGATTCCCCATGCAAATCCGTAGCAGAAAAACGCTGAGGCGCTATTTTCCGGAAAGGGATATGTCACCGGATCCAACAGGCTTGCGTGCCAGGCACCTCTGCTATCTTGCAAAGAGGCTATTTTGGATGCCATTTTCTTGAATAGGTCCACATAATAGAATCTTGTCGGATGGTTTTCAGGAAGATTTTCAAGGATAAGTGGTATGCCTGCGAATACCCAACCGTTACCTCTTGCCCAGAATTGCTTCTGACCGTTCGGTTCTCTGAGCGGTATCCTGATGCAGTCCCTATAGTACAGATTTTCGTTATAATCAAACAAAGAATCCGTACATATTCTGAATTCTCTGTCCATATATTCTACGTATGTTTTTTCTCCGGTCATTTCATACAATGCAGCATATACCGGAGGTGCCATGAAAAGAGCATCGCACCAAGACCATCTCTCGTCTTTCCCGCGCTTGTCCTTTTTGCTCAACACCGCAACACTTGGATGCGACGAAACATAAAAGGCCCTCTCCATAAGTTGCTGGATCATCCTTTTGTCCTGATATAATCTGAACAATTCTATATATGCCTGTCCGATGCAGATATCATCGGCGTGATAGACTCTGTCAAGTACCGACCATCCATTCTTTTCGCATATGGATTTTACAAAGCCGATACCTAATGTATCCCCGGACGTCTTACTCCATTCTATAATACCGCGGTAAAGGGCACCGTTGGTCCAATCCAGATCATGGTGCTGACATTCATCATGATGTTCCGCCTGCCAACGGGTAACTGCACAGCAGACTTCCATGACGGCATTATTTTCCAGTTTCCCGGAAAAATCATCGGCGGTAACATTATCAATGACGATGCATATAAGCATCAGACAGAACAATACATGCTTCATGTTTATCTCATTTTTTGTTTGACATATCGTATACAATGCAATATTAACAAGGCTCCAGTATCGTGACTTTTCTGTATGTCCCATTGGTTTTGCTGTATTGTTCAAAACGAATCCAAACGTCAGGAAGCCAGCATAAGCAATGGAATAATTTTATTGCTTTGCATAAAAGAAAATGTAACGAAGATGAAGCGTTTGTTGATTTTTCTGAATATTGCGGCACTTCTGTCCATGACGAATGCCATGCCCATATCGGCTGATAATTCCGGGACACTGCCGGCTCATGTCGTATGCGGACATCCGCGCATTCTGCTTCTGAAAGGGGAGGAGGGCAAGGTCCGACAGAAAGTCGAGGCAGGCGGATTTCTCCAGGAAGTCCATGAAGCCATTTTGGAAAACAGCAGAAAAATGCTGGAGTATCCGACTCTTGAGTATGTAAAGACTGGTAAACGGCTTCTTTCTGTGTCAAGAAGTGCATTGAAGCAGATCTATTATCTGTCTTACAGCTACAGGATGACAGGAGATGAACATTTTGCGCGGCAAGCTGAAAAGGTTATGCTTGATGTATGTGCTTTCCCAGACTGGAATCCTTCTCATTTCCTGGATGTGGCGGAGATGACAGCTGCCGTGGCCATAGGGTACGATTGGCTTTACGGATTTCTTGATGAGGAGACGAAGTCAGTAGTAAGGAAAGCAATTATCACCAAAGGTCTTAAGGAGTCGGTACCGGAAATGACGGACCATCCTGAAAATCTGCATTGGATGAAGAAGAGGAATAACTGGAATGCAGTATGCAATATGGGAATGGTATGCGGTGCCGTTGCTGTATATGAAGATTGTCCCGAACTGGCGTCATCGATAATTGCCAGGTCTGTGAAGTCCGCACAAGAAAACTCTTTGGCCGAATACCGTCCAGACGGGAATTATCCAGAAGGCTACATGTACTGGAATTATGGGACTAATTTCCTTGTTATGCTTGCAGATATCGTAAACAAGGCTACAAATTTGGAACTCCTGCTTCAGAATGACAAAGCATTCATGAATTCTGGCTATTATATGGCGCACATGACAACCCAGGATTTCGGGTGTTTTGCATATTCTGACTGCAATGTCTGGGAAAACAAACTGTGTATTCCGCTGTTCTGGATGGCTGGCGTCAATGACGATCTGTCCCTTTTATACGGTGAGGCAGAAAGAATAAGATATCTAAAAGAGGCCGGTAAAGGAGATTCCCTTTTTACTTTCCGCCTGCTTCCGTCTATTCTCGTGTGGGCTCCAGAGAACTGTATCGGAGACAATCCAGCTCCTGAGAAACGGATCTTTGTCGGGCAGGGTGAAACACCTGTCGCATTACTCCGTAATCATTTCGGTGGTAACGATGAAATTTTTGCCGGACTTAAAGGCGGATCCTGTAATACCGGGCATGCACACATGGATATAGGTAGTTTCGTTATGTATATGGGTAATAATGAATGGTTCAAGGACCTGGGTAACCAAGATTACAATTCGCTGGAAAAAGAAGGTATAGACCTTTTCGAGAGGTCCCAATATTCTCCAAGATGGAAACCTTTCAGGGTCGGAATGTACTCCCACAACCAGATTATATTCGAGGATTCATTGCAACGGGTTGAGCCTACAGCCATAATCGGCAAGTACGGAGACAGAGAAGGTTTTGTCTATGCAGCTACTGATCTGACCGATATCCAAGGAGGTCTTGTTGATAAGTATGTCAGGGGGATAGCCATAGTGGATGACAACCATTTCATCGTGCGGGATGAGATAAACACCTCCGGTACAGACATTAAAATCAGGTGGGCCGCCCTGACACCGTCAGATGTTACGCTTGTAGACGACCGGACAGCATTACTGACAATGAATGGAGACAGTCTTCTGGTAAAAGCGGAAGGTCCAGGAATAAAGCTTGAAACTTATCCGACAGATCCACCTCATTACTATGATGCGCCTAATCCCGGAACAGTCATGATAGGTTTCAGTACTGTCCTGTCAGGTGACAGGAAATATGCATTTACCATAACGATGTATCCTCCTGGAGTCAGGACAAATTACTGGCGAAAAACCGGAAATATAGAAGAATGGTAGTAACCACATATTATTGATTTTATGAAAAAGACACTGACCACATTTCTTATGACACTTTTGTGCATGGTATTCTGCCATGCTCAGAATGCAACGCTTGCAGGTACAGTCAAGGACGGGGATATGAACGATTTCCTCGTAGGCGCTTATGTCTATGTCAAGGGCACGGCTACAGGGACGATAGCCGATGCCAATGGAAATTATAATATTTCCGTCCCTGCCGGCAAAATCACGGTATGTTGCGAGTTCCTTGGGTACAAGTCGGGGGAATACGAAATAGAATTGTCTCCGAATCAGGTAAGGACGTTCAATATCACGTTGTATTCCGACAGTGAGGTTCTTGATGGGGTCGTAGTGAGTGCTCAGGCAAAAGGCCAGGCTGCAGCTATCAACAGCCAGATAAACGCTGCCGGAATAATCAATGCAGTATCGGAGGAGAAACTGAATGAACTCCCGGATGTCAATGTAGCTGACGCCATAGGTCGTCTTCCCGGTCTGATGATACAGCGTGACGGCGGTGAAGGTCAGAAGATAATAATACGAGGACTTGCGCCGAAATACAATACTGTGGCCATAAACGGGATGAGTGCACCGTCCACAAGTTCTTCTGACAGAAGTACTGACCTGAACATGATATCGCCGGACATGGTGGCAGGTGTGGAAGTGATGAAGGCAAATACAGCAGATAAAGATGCCGACGGGCTCGGTGGAACAGTAAATCTTATCATGAAGGATGCACCTTATGGATTGAGGCTTGCAGTGGCCGGTGAAACAGGATATCATTCGCAGATAAACAATATAGGAAGGTATAAAATCGGCTTGACCGCAAGCAACCGTTTCTTTCAAGATCGTCTGGGTATTATTCTCGCTGCCGCATTCGACCGGACGGACAGGAGTAACGACACCTTCAGCGCGAGCTACAATGTTAACGGCAGTACTCCGACTCCGGGTTATGACTATACACGTCCATGGCTGACTACGACCAGCATTCAATCCAACCTTGAAGTCCGTACACGGTACAATATAAATCTGAATTTCGACTGGAACATATCTGACAGGGTCAGATTGAAATTCTCGAACATATTCAGCAATATGGGAAGAGACAGGGATAACAGGTCCAAGAACTATAATCTTGATGGCTCCCGCCTCAGATATCGGCAGACTGATCTTAATTCAGGAACATCGAATCTTTCCAATATACTTAAAGCCGAACTCAACCTTGCCGGGTCGTTGATTGAGATCGGAGCTGGCCACAGCAGTGCGTGGATGAGAACTCCGTGGAGTAACCAGTTGGAATTCCGCATGAACACGCCATTCACCACAGACATCTCCATAATTGAGACGCTTCCTCCATATGACGCCATAGCACCGGAACATGTTACTGAGGATGATATTGCGAAATGGTATCTTTATAATGGACAGAATGAAACAGAAAAGACGAATGAGAGGGAGATAAGCGCATGGCTTGACTGGAAATATCCTTTCGCTATAGGCAGGCATGTCAGCGGCTATGTTAAGGCAGGAGGAAAGTTCAGGATGAAAGACCGCTCCGCCGAACTGTCATCATATTACAGACGTTTCGATTTATCCGAAGCATATAACCAGGCATTCATAAACATGCCGGAACTGACCCATTCAAGCATGGCAGACGGCAGGAACATAGGAATTGACTATTTTCTTGACCAACACTACAGGAATACCGGAAATTTTCTCAGGGGTCTGTATCCAAACTGCAACTTCCGTTTTGCACTCGATGATGAAAAGATGAGACATTTCTATGATGCCAACGGGTACATGTATTACAAATTACTTTCGGAGACCATGGAAAACGATTATACCGGTCATGAGGAAATCTATGCCGGATATGTCATGGCAGAACTCAACATCGGAGACTGGGTCACATTCATTCCGGGAGTCAGATATGACTGGTCTTACCTGCGGTACACCGGATACAGCGGTTCCAATGTCAACGATGATGAATCAAATGAGCAGCAGTATTCGTACGAGGCGGATTCTGATTCCGAGCATTTCGGCTACTGGTTGCCTCAGATTCATCTGAAAGTCAAGCCTGCGCCTTGGATGGACATAAGGCTTGCATACACTGAGACCCTCTCCCGCCCGGACTATAATCTTCTGTCGCCACGGACAATAATAAAACCAAGTTCCAATACAATCGACTGGAGCAGGACCAATCTGAAGCCTGCCCTGTCACGGAACTATGATCTGACAGTATCGTTTTATCCTGACAACTGGGGCCTTTTCACAATAAGCGGATTTTACAAGGACATAAAAAATTTCATATATACCCGTACAGCTGCGGTACTACGTGATACTGATACGGATCCTTCGTATTTCGGTATTGATGATTCGTATGCAGGCTATGTGGTCACTTATCCTCTTAACAGTCCTACAAGAGCTACGATTCGTGGAATTGAACTCGAAGCCCAGCTACTGCTTCATAATCTCGACAATTTTCTGAAAGGATTCGTAATTACGGCGAACTTTACACTGATGGATTCCAATATGAAGTACCATACCACGACTCTTTCCAGAGCTGCAAATCCTGATTACGGGACAGTGCCGGGAGAAGCCCCGTTTGTACAGGTAAACAACGATACCTATTATGAAGACCGGCTCATAGACCAGCCTACTTATCTCTTCAATACTTCTATCGGATATGATTACAAGAAGTTTTCAGTGAGGGTGTCATGCAATTACCAGGACGGGGTACTGGTTACTCCACAACAAAGGTCGGATGCTGCAGACAAGGAAATAACCAAACCTTTCATAAAACTGGACTCCCAGTTCAAATATACCATAAACAAGCATCTTGCAGTATATGCAAGTTGGTCGAACATGAATTTCGCCGTAGATAGGAAAGCCCGCTATATTACAGACTACCCCGTACGGACTGAGTACTATGGTACATGCGCATATATTGGGTTGAAGTACAACATATTCTGATTTAGCCACATAATGATATGAAAAATTTTGTTTATCTATGCATGGTCTTGATAGCATGCACGTTACATGGCTGCGGTAAAATACAGGAAGACACAATGCCGGCAAAGTACATTTTCCTGTTCATAGGTGATGGTATGGGACCGGCACAAGTATATGCCGCCGAATCATGGTTAGCGTGGACAGAAGACGAACTCGGAGGGACCGGAAGGCTGTCGTTTACAAAATTTCCTTATACAGGGATGATTACTACCTATTCTGCAAACAGAAACATAACGTGTTCTTCCGCTGCTGGAACAGCCTTGGCCACGGGACACAAGACAAACAATTCTATCTTGGGCAGGACACCTGATGGTAAGGATCTTAAAGCATTCCCATATATTCTGAAAGACAATGGATACCGGATAGGTATCATAAGCAACGGACCTGTCAACCATGCTACACCGGCATCATTTTATGCCAATGCCGATTCCAGACATGACTATTATGAAATCAGCCTGCAGATACCGGAAAGCGGTTTCGATTTTTTTGCAGGTGACGGTTTCAAGGATTTCAACGGGAAAGACAAGAATCTGCAGAATATCGATGAAGTGCTGGACCGTCGGGGATATAAAGTGTGCTATGGTATGGGCGATTATGAAAGAGTGGAGAAATGCGACAAACTCATATTGTGTCAGGACGATAACAGAAAGTCCGGCAATAGGGATTATATCGTGAAACATACGGAAGACAGTGAGATATCCCTTGCTGATATGGTCCAGACTGCCATATCTCGTTTTTCTGGAGATGACGAACCTTTTTTTATAATGGCAGAGGGAGGAACTATAGACTGGGCAGGTCATCATAACAGGACTATGGCCCTGACGGAAAAAGTTATGGAACTGGACGCGGCTGTGAAAGCTGCCTATCGTTTTTATCTTGCCCATCCGGAAGAAACATTGATAGTCGTGACCGCCGATCATGAGACAGGGGGATTGGCTCTCGGGTGCGGAAATGGCAATAACATAGACTGGGAAAGACTTTCGGATTCTTGGTCAGAAGCCGGGAAAAAGGATATTCTGGATGACGGGACGAATTCGGAACTCAACAAAGCCTCAAATGTCGGTTGGAGTGGAGAAAGCCATACAGCGATGCCTGTTCCTGTTTTCGCTGTCGGAAAAGGTGCAGAGAGATTTACCGGATGGTACGACAACACTGAAATTCCTTCAAAAATAATCTTGGACGGAAATTTACTTACATACTAACCAAATTAATCATTCATTGTATGAAAACTGTAAAATTCATGTGTGGTCTGATGGCTGCAGCAATGCTTGTATGCATCGGATGTACTACAGACGATCCTGTTACGGACAATCCTGTTGATGAAATTCCAGGGCCCGATGGCCCAGAGACAGAAGATCCTGTATTCGAAAACGGACTTTGTATTTATGAAGACGGCTCTGTCCTGGTCCAGATGGATAATGGTGTGGACAGGGTAAACGGACTGCTGAATGCGATAGAAAATTGTGCAGACAAAACAATCTCCGTCACAGCGACTGGTGAAGAAGTACAATGCAGTAATGTGTTCTTGCTTGAAAACGGCGGACATTACTATTGTGAAGGCAAATGGGTAATAAAGAATGATGTTACCGTAAAAGCTTTCGATTCCGAAGGTCCTATGCCTATTATCCAAATTCTTGCCGATGAGACAGGAAACATAAATGCGGATATGATAAGGCTTGAGGCGAACGTACATTTTGAGGGGCTGTATTTTCTCGGAAAAGAAGCAATGACAGGTGTCGACCAGCAAAGGATGCTTCGTATAGATGGTGAAAATTTGCGGCTTACGCTCGACAGTTGTTTTGCCGACTACTGCCACAATTTTTTCATTTATGTCCAGAACACAGGTTCGAAGATATATCTCAGAAATTCGACATTCAGGAATATGGCCTACAATGCCAGTTCAAACGGACGTCTGATTGACTTGCGTAAAATGGATACAGATACGGTCCTTATTAATAACTGTTTGGTATATAATAATTTTGGAGCCATAGTCAGATTTGATGGAGCCCAAGTTAAAAGGCTTGTAATGAGCCAGAGCACATTCTATAATGACGGTACTGTGCCCGAAATTGCAAGACCGGCTTCGGCTCTGATCGAAAACAATATTTTCGCGAACGTTGGCTTTCGTAATGCAGCAACCGCTATCGAATTCGATTCTGTAACGCAGACCACTGAGTATGACGATGTGTTCTGGAATATTATGAACGCAGACGAGGAGACTGACATCTCAGGTATGGATATTATTATCCGTAATAACAATGTCTTTAATACGGAAGAAATGACAGCTCTTTACAATAAGTATCCGGAAACCGCTCTTGCTCCTACAGAACTCTCTGAAGAGGGACAGTATCTTTTGGAACATGGAAAACTGAAATTTGAAAACAATTTCAGTGAAATACTGGCTTTTGACAATCCGGCTCCAATCCATTATGATTTCATTGACTTGTATATGTCCAATCCTGATGCCCCAGACGAGACATATGTAGGCCAAGAATGGTTTGTGGATGAAGATGGAATCGTTGGTATAGAACTTGGCAAAGTCTATACGTTCGGATATTCTCCATCATCGAAGTCTGCAACAGCTTCGACTACTGGAGGAAAAATCGGCGCAGAACTTTGACCAAGCTACATCATCGTAACGGTCAAAAAAGCTATTATGACTTGCACCCCGAAAGTTTTTTGTCCAACTTTCGGGGTATGTTATGTCAAAAAAGAAACAGGGCTATACTGAGAGGCTAAGTGTATTCAAAGATATTGTTCATCCTATTATATACGTTGCCATTATGGAATATAAAGGAAGAATGCATTTCATTATTACGACCGCATCCAACTGAGATTAAAAATAAAGAGTCCGGTACAATACCGAACTCTTTAACAATTGATGATTCCTTATTTTAATCCGTTTAACTTTTGTGTAGCACATTAATCTCAGAACCACCATCTTCTTATAATAATATTTCCGGCAAATGGAATTACTTGCGGATAGCAGCAATACCAGGAAGCTCCTTGCCCTCAAGATACTCAAGCATGGCGCCGCCGCCTGTAGACACGTAGCTTACCTTGTTTGCATAGCCCATCTGGGTGACAGCAGCCACTGAGTCACCGCCGCCGACAAGGGTGAACGCACCGTTCTCCGTAGCCTTGGCAAGCATCTCTGCGACCTTGTTTGTACCCTTGGCAAATGCAGGTATCTCGAATACGCCTACAGGTCCGTTCCAAAGGATGGTCTTGGATTTCATGATGACATCCTCCCATGCTGCAAGAGTGCTCGGAGCAGCATCTACTCCCTCCCAGCCGTCAGGAATCTCATCGTTGCGGCAGATCTTGGTGTTGGCATCGTTGGAGAATGCGTCTGCAATGACAACTTCCTTTGAAAGATAAAGCTTTACGCCTTTCTCTTCTGCCTTCTTGATGGTATCAAGGGCAAGCTGCTGCTGATCATCCTCGCAGAG
Source organism: uncultured Bacteroidales bacterium (assembly GCA_944326315.1). Lineage (GTDB taxonomy): Bacteria > Bacteroidota > Bacteroidia > Bacteroidales > UBA932 > Cryptobacteroides. The sequence continues at coordinate 7,977 of CALVDP010000022.1, read as the reverse complement.
AGAGTTACCGATCTTGCCGCCCTGTGCCTTGATGAAGGTATATACCATACCTCCGCCGATAATCATATTGCCCACGACATCGAAAAGATGCTCGATGATACCGATCTTGGATGACACCTTGGCGCCGCCGATGATGGCAGTCACAGGATGCTCCGGAGTCTTGAGCACACGGTCGATAGCCTTGATCTCGCCTTCCATCACATAGCCGAACATCTTGTCCTCAGGGAAATATTCGGCAATAAGCGCTGTAGAAGCATGTGCCCTGTGGGCTGTACCGAACGCATCGTTGATATAGCAGTCGGCATAAGAAGCGAGCTTGGCCACAAACTTCTTCTGGCTTTCCTTGAGAGCTGCCTTGGCGGCCTTCTTCTCGTCGTCAGAAGCATCCTCTGCAAGTCCTCTCGGCTTCCCTTCCTCTTCTGCGTAGAAGCGGAGGTTTTCAAGCACAAGGACTTCGCCCGGCTTGAGGGCAGCCACCTTGTCATCTGCATTCATGCAGTCGTCAGCGAATTTCACCGGCACACCGAGAAGCTCTTCGAGCCTTCCGAGGATATGCTTGAGAGAAAATTTCTCTGAAACGCCCTTCGGACGGCCGAGATGCGACATTATGATAAGTGCGCCTCCTTTTTCAAGGACCTTCTTCAAAGTAGGGATGGCAGCCCTGATTCGGGTGTCATCGGTAATCTCGAACTTTTCATTGAGCGGAACATTGAAGTCCACCCTTACGATAGCTTTCTTTCCTGAAAAATCGTAAGTATCAATACTCTGTTGCATATATTAAAATGATTATAAATTAAATCCTCTCCAATACATCTTTGCAAAAATAACAATTTTCAGCAAAATACAATAATTTAAAAATGTCCCTGCCGCAAATTTTTTCCTTATATTTGCCCTTCGGGCATTTATACTGTAGCGCCTCGGCAATTGCAAACTTGTTTGCATTGCACTCGGCTTCTGCGTATCTTTGCCCCTGTCTTGATTAAACATACTTCTATGACTATAGAGAGCCCCGGCGACTTCTGGAAAGACTACGAGCTCGTGGATTCCGGAAACTTTGAAAAACTGGAGAGATTCGGTCCTTACTATATTGCGAGGCCCGAACCTAAGGCATTGTGGGACAAAACATTGCCAGAAACAGAATGGAACCGTACCATCAATGTGAGATTCAAGCCAGGTGCCGGTTTCGGGAAAGCCGGCAAGGAAGACAGCGGGACCTGGGACAAATCCAGGAAGATGGAAGACCAGTGGGTGATAAGATACAACGGGGCTCAGAAAGGCCTTGACCTGTCACTCAGGCTCGGGCTGACCGCATTCAAACATGTGGGAGTCTTCCCCGAACAGGCCCCGAACTGGGAATACATATTCAGGAACACGACAAGGGTGGTGGAGAACGCCAGTCGGAAAGGAGCAGGCAAGCCGAAGGTACTCAACCTTTTCGCCTACACCGGGGCGGCATCACTTGCGGCGAAGGCTGCCGGAGCCGATGTCACCCATCTTGATTCCGTACGGCAGGTGGTGACCTGGGCCAGGAACAATATGGAACTCAGCGGAATGGACAATATCAGGTGGGTCGTAGAGGATGCATTGAAATTCGCCAGGAGGGAGGCCAGGAGAGGAAACCTGTATCAGGGAATCATACTTGACCCCCCGGCATACGGCCACGGTCCGGACGGAGAGAAATGGAAGCTTGACGAATGTCTCTATGAAATAATGAAATGCGTGGCTTCCATTCTGGCGCCGGAAAACAGCTTCATGGTCCTCAACCTTTATTCCAACGGATATTCCGCCGTCCTCGGTGAGACGGTGGTCAGACAGGCTTTCGGGCTTGGAGGAGATTATCCCGGCATTGAATGCGGAGAACTCGTGCTGAAAGACAGATACGGGAAAAACCTGCCTCTGAGCATATTCGTAAGACTCCGGAAAGAGGATCCGGTGTTAAGATGAATATGTCTTTCTACGAAACCATTGACGAACAGAGTGCAATTGTGCCTTCCCAAATTGCCGAGGTGAGGATATGGAAAAACTTTCCCCGGTGATCCGAAAAACTTCAGTTTTACCTGAACCTGTCTAAAAAAAAGAGGCTGGGTCAAAAGTCCCGAAGGGACCGCGACCGGAGGAAGCGATATCCCCCTAATAGGGGGTACAGGGGGTTAGGATGGGTCCAGTCTTTCGAAGAAAGACGTTTGAGGGTGACCAAAAGTCACTTTTGAGTCACCCTCTTTTCTGTGGAGAATACGAGAGTCGAACTCGTGACCTCTTGCATGCCATGCAAGCGCTCTAGCCAACTGAGCTAATCCCCCGTCACCGGGACCTCTTCGATCCCGGATGCAAATATAACGCTTTTCTTTTAATTTCCAATCCCGGCAGACATTTCTCCCGTCGGATCAATCAGAGAAGTGATTCTTGACTGAAGGTCATCAGCCAGCTCTTTGTCCCCGTTCGCCGCGTAGATATACTGCAGATTCTGGATATAAGTGAAGACATTGTTGAAGTCATCCTCCCTGTAGTCATAGAATGACAGGAAGAAATCAGCCGATGACATAAGCTCGTCGGCGAAACGGCCGGCAATGTCCCTCGCCTTGTCGCCATGGCCCAGCTCATAATACATGGAAATCATACGGAGCACCATGTATTCGTTGCTGAAGCCGAGGAATGTCATATCCAGAGGGAAATTATATTCCGGCACATTCTCCACGCACATGTCGAGCATCTCCAGCGCCCTGTCGTCCTGCCCTTCCTGCATCATCTTGTCCGCTGCATTCAGGAAAAGATTGCGCTGAGACATCACGCCGCAGAATGTATACAAATTCTGATAGTCCACGAAATAGTCGTCCCTCTTCAAGGCATCCCACGTGAAGACATTCTTCATCTTGTAATAAAGGTCCTCAGTATCCGTGAAGCCGACTTCCGAACTGCTCATCGGGCCCTTGACCGGCACCAGTTTATAAGAAAAGCCTTCATACATCAGATAGCTCTTCTGACCTATGTCGAGGTCTCCGCCCATAGAAAGCATATTGATAGGACGGTCCCACTGGTAATTGGACAGCAGGTCCAGAAGGAAGAGCTCTGGCTTGGTGATGAAAGTCTTGCTCTTCGGCATCTCCAGGATGATCTCGTCAGGTATCATATCGGCATATTTCTCATCGAGAATACCGTACTTGATGACATTCTCCTTGTTCACGGGGACACTTATCTTGCGAGACATGATATAGTCCACCATCTTGCCGCTGGTAAGCTCCACCTTGGCCCGCGGATGTTTGAATACACGCATAACATCCGAAATGGATATGACCGTATCACGGACGTCATATATGAACACCAGTTCGTTGGTACCGTAGAGATACTGGTCCATGCCGACAGTCAGCGGCAGAGGAGCGGATTCGTTGCATGCATACTTCATCTGGTCTATATGCCAGTCCGTGCCGAGTAGTGAAGTGTTGCATATCCTGATATCTGTCCTGACATTCTCCACTTCCTGCGCATACCACAGAGGGAAGGTGTCATTATCACCGTGCGTTATGAGAATACCGTTCTCACCGACCGAATTCAGATAGTTGCGCGCAAGCTCCACAGCCGTATAACGGTGGCTTCTGTCATGATCGTCCCAGTTCTGCTGAGCCATAAGCGCCGGCACCCCGAGACAAAGCAGAGACACTGCAGAAGCGGCAGTAACGAACGCCTTGCCGCCATGCCCAGTCCCGGCATTCCCGTCTGTCTCCCCGGTCTTGCCCAGAAGCATGCTCTCTATCAGTGAATAGATAGCCAGCACAGCCAGTCCGGCCCATATCGAGAAAGCATAGAATGACCCGGCATAGGCATAGTCCCTTTCCCTCACCTGATACGGCGGCTGGTTGAGATATATAACAATGGCGATACCCGTCATGAAAAAGAGCAGGAATGTCAGCCATGTACCTCTCTTGTCTCTCGCGAACTGGAAGAAAAGCCCGATCAGGCCAAGGAGCAGAGGCAGCATATAATAATGATTCTTGCCCTTGTTCTCCTTGAGGTATGCAGGAGCATTGCTCTGGTCTCCGAGTCTGGCCTTGTCTATGAAGCCGATGCCGCTCTCCCAGTTTCCGGCAAAAAGCTCTCCAGGGGAAGGACTGTGGATATCATTCTGCCTGCCGGCGAAATTCCACATGAAATACCGCCAATACATCCAGTTCAGCTGATAGTCAAGGAAGAAATACAGGTTCGTACCGAAAGTCGGCTTCATGTGCTCTGATCCAGGGACAGGCGTGCCCTTGCCGTTCATATACGATTCATAAAAATCTATGTACCGCTGGTCGCTTCCAGCCCACATGCGAGGGAAGAGCATCTTGCCTTCAGCCGGGTATTTCAGCTCTCCCGGACTGTCGGTACGCACATATTTCCCGTTGAGAGGCGCCCAGTATTTCGGGGTCACCACCTCATACGGAGCATCGAAATATTGCCCGTAAAGGATAGGGTTGGAACCGTACTGCTCCCTGCCCAGATACCTTATAAGAGTAAAAGGATTGTCCGGCTGGTACTCGTTGGTCGGAGTCTTGGCGGCAGACCTGATTATTACCACCGAGAATACGGAAAATCCTATCACTATCACAGTGAAGCACAATAGAATCGTATTGGCTACAGCCGCCTTCTTCCGCATGGTCGCGAAAAGGCCCCAGAAACAAGCGGCCAGAAGCACAACCATAAAGAATGCCGCACCGGAATTGAATGGCAGCCCGAGAACGTTCACGAAGAACAGGTCCGTGTAGGCCGCAAGTTTCGGCAGCCACGGGATGATGCCGAACAGTATCACCGCAAGTATGACAGCCGAAATCACGAATATTTTCACATATTCCCAGAAAGAGTAATGGCCGTTCTCCCGCTTCTTGTAATAGAACATGAACACGAGTGCCGGTATGGTCAGGAGGTTCAGCAGATGTACCCCTATCGAGAGTCCCATCAGGAACGATATCAGGACAATCCACCTGTTGGCATAAGGAGTATCGGCCTGTTCGTACCATCTGGTCATAGCCCAGAACACAATCGCCGTGAACAGGGATGACATGGCATAGACCTCGCCTTCGACTGCAGAGAACCAGAATGTGTCAGAGAAACAATAGATCAGAGAGCCCACGATACCGGAACCGTAGACAGCTATCGCTCTGGAAACCGTGTAATTTCCGTCCGCGTCAGGACGTACCGTTCTCTTGGCCAGGAAGACGATGGTGAGATACAGGAAAAATATTGTCAGCGCAGAACACAATGCGCTCATCACGTTCACCGCCACGGCAGCGTGCATATTGTCCGCGAACATGGTGAAAAAACGTGCTATCAACTGGAATACAGGGTTTCCCGGCGGATGGCCCACTTCCAGTTTGTATGAAGATGCTATGAACTCGCCGCAGTCCCAGAATGACGCCGTCGGCTCTATCGTCATAAGATATGTGACGGCAGACACCACAAGCACGAATACTGCGGATATCCTGTTCCAAAATTTGAATTTCCTACTATCCATCTGTCGTATCATTTCTTTCAAAATGGCAAATATACTATATTTGCAGAAATTTCAGGAAGCAGGTCTTGATTTTGACAATTAAAAATTTGGCTGATGGCTGACAACGACTGGAAAAAAAGGCTCGGAGTGGTGTATTCCACCAATCCGGATTTCAAATATGAAGAAGAGACTGAGGAAGAGCCGCAGACTCCCGAACCTGGTGCACAGAAGCTCACTGTGACCATCGACAGGAGAAACAGGGGCGGCAAACAGGTCACCCTCGTATCGGGCTTCATAGGCTCGGAGGACGACCTGGCCGAACTCGGACGGACCCTGAAAATGAAATGCGGGGTCGGCGGAAGCGCGAAGAACGGGGAAATAACGATACAGGGAGACTTCAGGGACAAGGTCACTGAACTTCTCATCGGGATGGGATACAAGGCGAAAAGAGGCAATTGAAATGGAACTTACCAGAATCCTGGCGGCAGTCTGCGTCATAGCAGGCATCCTGCTTCTCAGGCCCATTGTCAATGTGCTCCCGTCGCTGGCAGGCTGTCTTCTGCGCTGGAAAGAATGTCTGAACCTGGAAGACAGCATGAAACTGTGCAGGGACAGGAACGTGTTCGCCGCATTCATGACAGTCCCATTTCTTCTCGTTGCTGCGGAATACCGTCTGTACAACCCTGATTTCCTGGCAGGCATAGACATGCCGGCATATCTGGGATGCATCTGTGGAGTCTTCCTGTGCTACATCCTGATATGTCTTCTGGCAGGAGTTTCGGTCAGGAAGCCGAAAGCCGGAGAGAAGACCTTCGCAGCCGCACGCAAGACTTCATACAGTTTTTTCTGCATTATGGCGGCAGCCGTTCTGACAGCAGCCGGAATGTGTTCATTCTCAGACATTTCCACAGAAGTCACAAGACATGTCCTGCTCTATGTGCTTCTGGTTTCATACATTATCTTCATTTTCAGGAAATTTCAAATTTTCAGAAACTGTTGCTCTTTTTTATCGTCAATTTTGTATCTTTGCGCCCTGGAAATTTTGCCGGCCGCCATTTTGATAGTTCCGGCAGTATTTTTATAATATGACAGTAAGGAACATACTTATTTCACAGCAGCCTCCCAAGGCGAACTCACCGTATTCGGACATAACTGCGAAATATGGGGTCAAGTTCGATTTTGTCCCTTTCTTCTCCATAGAGCCACTTTCCTCCAGGGAATTCAGGACCCAGAGAGTCAACATACTGGATTACACCGCAATAGTATTCTCGGCAAGATCCACCATCGACGCATTTTTCCACTTGTGCGGCGATCTGAGGGTCAAAATCCCCGAGACCATGAAATATTTCTGTACGACGGAAGCGGTAGCCATGTACCTGCAGAAACATATCGTCTACAGGAAACGGAAGATTTTCTTCGGTGACGGAACGGCCTCATCGCTGCTGACTCTCATCGGGACCAAGCACAAAGGTGAAAAATTCCTTATCGCCACATCGGATTCGACCGGCAACGACATCACAAGGCAGTTCGAGGAGAGCGGGCTTGACTTCAAAAGCGCGATTTTCGTAAAATCCGTATCAAGGGATCTCAAGGAAATATCTCCGGCTTCGTACGACATGATCGTGCTTTACAACCCGTCCGACGTGAAGTCCCTGTATGAGAACTTCCCGGAGTTCAACCAGGGAGACATCAAATTCGTGTCCTATGGAAAGTCTGTGGTGAAAGCCATGGATGACGCAGGACTGCAGATAGAAATTTCAGCTCCGACCTCCACTGCCCCGTCAGTGGCCAAGGCCATCGAGCTTTATCTTGAGAAAAACAAGTAAATGGCTGAAAATGTCCGGCATCTGCTGCCCAAAGACGAGCGGCTGCATGTGAAGAAAGACATTGCGGCCCTTTTTGAGAAAGGCAAGTTCCGGACATGCCGCAACATAAGGTATTGCTTCCGGGAAGACAACGGACTTACTTTCAGCAGGATAATGATATCTGTCCCGAAACGGATGTTCAAGAGGGCCGTGAAACGGAATCTGATCAGAAGAAGAATCCGAGAAAGCTACAGGCTTCAGAAAGAACTCCTGCCGGATAATGCCGGGACAGACATTCTGTTCATTTACAACAGCAAGGAAATATCCGCCTGGCACGAAATATTCTCTACCGTGGGGCAGATAATGAAAGATATATGCAATGAGGCAAGGAAAGGCTAAGGAAATACTGAAGAAGGCAGCAATCTTCCCTTTTGTCTTCCTTATCATGTTCTACAGGAAATGTATATCCCCGTTCACCCCTCCAAGCTGCAGATTCACTCCGACATGCTCCGAATATGCCCTGGAAGCGTTCAGAAAACACGGGCCGTTCAAGGGGCTGTATCTTACCGTCAGAAGGCTGATGCGGTGTCATCCGTGGGGCGGCAGCGGGTATGATCCGGTACCTTAAATCAACGTGAATTCGATGAAATGAATGAAATGAATTTCAGAGAATTACCTCTATAGAGGACGAAGTCCGGCGTAAGGAGG